>NZ_AXCW01000017.1 GCF_000603945.1 Actinotalea ferrariae CF5-4
AGGCCGACAGGGCGAGCAGGCAGGAGAGGAGCCCGACGGCGGTCCGGGTGGGGCGGGAGGTCACGGCGGCAGTCTCGCAGCGCCACCGGGCCGGTGGCGCGCCGTCCCGCAGGCCGCGTGTCGGTGACGGCTGGGAGACTGCCCGGGTGCCCGACCACAGCGCCACCGAGCAGACGACCGCGGAACCCACCGAGGGCCCCACTGCGGGCCGCCCTGAGGGAGCCGCTGAGGGAAGCACCGCGCCCCGGCGCCACGAGGCGACCCCGGAGGGCACCGGGACCGGCCGGTCCGTCGCGGACGCCGGCGGGCTCCGGGCGCGCGCCGAGGAGCTGCTGCGCGCCCTGGTCGGCCGCCAGGACGCGGTCCTGCGGGACGACCAGTGGACCGCGGTGGAGGCGCTCGTGGCCGCCCGGCGACGGGCGCTCGTGGTCCAGCGCACGGGCTGGGGGAAGTCGGCCGTCTACTTCGTCGCGACCGGGCTGCTCCGGGAGCGGGGCGCGGGTCCGACGGTGATCGTCTCCCCCCTCCTGGCGCTCATGCGCAACCAGGTCGAGGCGGCGCGGCGCGCCGGGATCCGCGCGGAGACGATCCACTCCGCCAACACCGACGAGTGGGACGCCGTGCGCGTCCGGATCGCGGCCGGCGAGGTCGACGTGCTGCTGGTCTCCCCGGAGCGGCTGACGCACCCCGGGTTCCGGGACGAGGTGCTGCCGCGGCTCGCGGCGACCACCGGGCTGCTGGTCGTGGACGAGGCGCACTGCATCTCGGACTGGGGGCACGACTTCCGGCCCGACTACCGGCGGATCGGGACCCTCCTGGCGGACCTCCCGCCGGGCACGCCCGTCCTGGCGACCACGGCCACCGCGAACGCCCGGGTCACCGCGGACGTGGCCGAGCAGCTCCGGGCGGGCCACGACGACGAGGTGCTGGTGCTGCGCGGCGGGCTCGACCGCGAGAGCCTGCGCCTGGCGGTGCTCGAGCTGCCCGACCAGGCCGCACGGCTGGCCTGGCTCGCCACGACCCTGCCCCGGCTGCCCGGCTCGGGCATCGTCTACTGCCTCACGGTCGCCGCGGCCGACCAGGTGGCGGCCCACCTGCGCGCGGCCGGGATCAGCGTCCGGAGCTACACGGGCCGGACCGAGCCCGCGGAGCGGTCCGCCTCGGAGGACGACCTCCTCGCGAACCGCGTCAAGGCCCTCGTGGCCACCGCGGCGCTCGGGATGGGCTTCGACAAGCCCGACCTCGGCTTCGTGGTCCACCTGGGCGCCCCGGCCTCGCCGATCAGCTACTACCAGCAGGTCGGCCGTGCCGGTCGCGCCACGACGCGGGCCGAGGTGGTCCTCCTGCCGGGCCGCGAGGACCGGGCCGTGTGGGACTGGTTCGCCGCCATGTCCTTCCCGGAGGAGGCGCAGGTGCGGGCCACGCTCGACGCCCTGGAGGGAGCCGGACGCCCGCTGTCGACCGCGGCGCTCGAGCCACGGGTGGACCTGCGCCGGTCGCGGCTGGAGCTGCTGCTCAAGGTGCTCGACGTGGACGGCGCCGTGCGTCGCGTGCCGGGCGGCTGGGTGGCGACGGGCCTGCCGTGGACCTACGACGCCGAGCGGTACGCCCGCGTCCGGGCCGCCCGGGAGGCCGAGGAGCGGCTGATGACCGAGTACGTCTCGACGCCCGGGTGCCGCATGGCCTTCCTCCGGTCCGTCCTCGACGACCCGGAGATGGTCGACGGCGCGGGGCGGCGCGGCGGCGACCGTGACGGCGCCGGGGGGACCGTCGAGGGCTGGCGGTGCGGCCGGTGCGACCGGTGCGCCCCGGACTCACCCTGGGCTGCGCCCGACGCCGCGGCCGTGCACTCGGCCCGGGCGGCGCTGTCGGTGCCGGGCGAGGAGATCGAGCCGCGTCGGCAGTGGCCCACCGGGATGGCAGCGCTGGGCGTCACCCTCAGCGGGCGGATCGCCGCGGACGAGCAGGCCGGCACCGGACGCGTGGTCGGACGCCTCGACGCGCTCGGGTGGGGCAGTGCCCTCCGGGAGCTGTTCGTGACCTCGGCCGACGGCCGGCCGGTCGACGGGCCCGTCCCCGAGGCGTTGCGCGCGGCGGTCCGTCAGGTCCTCGACGCGTGGGCACCCCGGGTCGACGGCGTCGTCGCGGTCGCCTCCGCCGGCCGCCCCGAGCTGGTGCGGCACCTGGCGTCCGGCGTCGCGGGACACCTGGGGGTGCCGCTGGTCGGCGCCCTCGTCCCCGATCCGGCAGCGCCGCCCGGGCGGCACGACGTCAACTCGGCCCAGCGCCTGGCCACCGTCGCGCACCGTCTGGGCATGGGTCTGGGTGACGCGGCCCTCGCCGGGCTCCCGGGCAGGACGGTGCTGCTCGTCGACGACCGGGTCGGCAGCGGCTGGACCATGACGGTGGGCGCCCGCCTGCTCCGGCGGCACGGGGCCGCCGACGTGCTGCCGTTCGCCCTCGCGGTCGGCTGACCTCGCCCCCCCGCGGTCGGCTGACCTCGCCCCCCGCGGTCGGCCGACCTCGCCCCCCGCGGTCGGCCGACCCTCGCCCGTGTCAGTCGGCCGACCGCGGCGTCAGAAGCGCGCCTGGACGGCCTCGCCGTGGGCCGGCAGGTCCTCGTCGCGCGCGAGCGCGACCAGGCGCTCCGAGACCTCGGCCAGGGCGTCCGCTGCGTACTCCACCACCTGGACCGGGCGCAGGAAGCTGTGGACCCCCAGCCCGCTGGAGAAGTGCGAGCACCCACCGGTCGGCAGCACGTGGTTCGAGCCCGCCATGTAGTCGCCCAGCGACACGGGCGAGAACGGGCCGACGAAGATGGCGCCCGCGCTCGTGACACGGTCCGCCACGGCGGACGCGTCGGCCGTCTGGATCTCCAGGTGCTCGGCGCCGTAGGCGTTGACGACCTCGAGCCCGTGCGCCAGGTCGTCCACGAGCACCAGCGCGGACTGCGGGCCGGACAGCGCCGTCGCCACCCGCTCGGCGTGCTTGGTCGCGGCCACCACCGACGGCAGGAGGGCCTCGACCGCGTCCACGAGCGCGAGGGACGCCGTCACCAGGACCGAGGCCGACGTGGGCCCGTGCTCCGCCTGGGAGACGAGGTCGGCGGCGACGTGGCGGGGGTCTGCCGTGTCGTCGGCCAGGACGGCGATCTCGGTGGGTCCCGCCTCGGAGTCGATCCCCACGACGCCGCGCACCAGTCGCTTCGCCGCGGTGACGTACTGGTTGCCCGGGCCGGTGACCACGTCGACCGGCTCGCACAGGACGTCCCCGTCCTCCGCCGTCTCCCCGGCCGCGCCGTAGGCCAGCATGGCCACGGCCTGGGCCCCGCCGACCGCGTAGACCTCGTCCACGCCGAGCAGGTGGCACGCCGCCAGGATCGTCGGGTGCGGCAGCCCGCCGTGGTCCCGCTGCGGCGGGCTCGTCACGACGAGGGAGCCCACCCCCGCCTCCTGTGCCGGCACGACGTTCATCACCACCGACGACGGGTACACGGCCAGGCCACCGGGGACGTACAGACCGACCCGGCGCACGGGCAGCCAGCGCTGGCGGACCTGCGCCCCGGGCGCCACGTCGACGACGAGGTCACCGGGCACCTGGGCACGGTGCACCACCCGGACGCGCCGGATGGCCTCCTCCAGGGCGGCACGGACCGTGGGGTCGAGCTCCTCGGCAG
This sequence comes from Actinotalea ferrariae CF5-4, assembly GCF_000603945.1. Lineage (GTDB taxonomy): Bacteria > Actinomycetota > Actinomycetes > Actinomycetales > Cellulomonadaceae > Actinotalea > Actinotalea ferrariae. The sequence continues at coordinate 3,677 of NZ_AXCW01000017.1, forward strand.
CGCGGACGAGGGCCGCGGCAGGGACCCGGAGGTGCTCCGGTCGCACCCCGTCGAAGCGCTCGGCGAGGTCCCGCAGGGCGGCGGCGCCGCGGTGCCGGACGTCCTCGACCAGAGGCGCGACCTGGTGGACCGCGCCCTCGACGTCGAGCTCGGGGCGCGGGAGGGCGTGCGCCAGCTCCCGGGCGGAGAGGGTCCGACCCCTCAGGTCGATGCGGGCGATCGTCGGGGAGCTCTCCGTGGTCACGGGCCAATCCTAGGTCGTGGTCCCTCGCCCCCGAGGGCCGGGTGCGGGCGCTCTCAGCGGCGGTGCCATGCGCCACACTGGCGGGATGGAACCACGGGTCGTCGACGCCGAGGACGGCATCCGTCTCGGCCAGCTGCTCAAGCTCTCGGGCCTCGCGGAGAGCGGGGGGCATGCCCGGGCGCTCCTCGCCGAGGGCGAGGTGACGGTCAACGGCGAGGCCGAGGACCGCCGGGGGCGGCGGCTGCTGCGCGGCGACGTCGTCGTCGTGGCGCTGCCGACGGGCGAGGAGACCGTCCGCGTCGGCTGAGCGCCGCCAAGCCGCGTCGGCTGAGCAGCACGGGTTCAGCGCGTCATGTAGGACGAGCCCATGATCCGGTCGACGGTGAGGCGCAGGACCACCCGCCGGGGGTCCTCGGTGAGGGTCCGGTAGCGCACGGCGTAGCGGCGCATCGCCTCGAGCACCTCGTCGCGCTCGCGCGCCACCGCGATCGTGCCCTCGAAGGTGAGCCAGCGGCCGCCGTCGACCTGGCAGACCGCTGCACGGACCTCCCCGCCGGATGCCGCCGCGGCCTCGATGTTGCGCACCTTGGCAGAGGTGTGGCGCGTCGTGATCCGCAGGACGCCCTGGCCGGGGTCCCAGGTGAAGCCGACGGGCACGACGTGCGGTGTGCCGTCCGGGCGCTGCGTCGTCAGGGTGGCCAGGTGGCGCTCGGTCACGAAGACGTGCTGCTCCGGCGTCAGGTGGATCACCCGAGCAGTCTAGGGAGGGCCCGATCGGGAGCCCCGACCGGTCCAGCCGCCCCTCAGGGCGGCGCAGCGCGGTGCAGCCGCGCGACGCAGCCGGCGCCGTGCGGCCCGATCACCGTGCGGCCCGCGTGGGACCGGTACCTCAGACCGTGAGGCAGGCGGGCCCGAGCAGGGCCTTGAGGTCGCCGAAGAGCGCGGGCGAGCGCTCGATGCGCAGGCTCTCCTCGAGGCGCATGACCGTCGAGCGGCCGGGCTGCGTGAGGCGCAGGTGGACGTCCGTGACGCCCGGGTGCGTCGCGAGGATCTCCCGGAGGCGCTCGACGACGGGCGGCGTGCAGCGGGAGACCGGCAGCGTGATCGTCACCGGGGCCGTGTCCACCGTGGACACGTCCGGCAGGGACACCTCGACCGCCTGGAGCTGGAGCGTGTCGTCCCGACGACGCACGCGACCCCGGATCGTCACGACCGCGTCCTCCGCCAGCACCGTGGAGTAGGCCAGGTAGGTCTCGCCGAAGAACATCACCTCGACGGACCCGTCCATGTCCTCCAGCGTGACGGCGGCCCACGGGTTGCCGTTCTTGGACATCTTCCGCTGCAGGGAGGTCACGAGGCCGCACACCGTGACCATCGAGCCCTCGGCCCGGGCGTCGTCCGCCATGAGCGTGGCGACCGAGCAGTCCGCCGTCGAGGCCAGCACGTGCTCCAGCCCGGACAGGGGGTGGTCCGAGACGTAGAGCCCGAGCATCTCCCGCTCGAAGGCGAGCCGCTGCTTCTTGTCCCAGTCGGGCACGTCCGGGACCTCGACGCTGAAGGACAGGCCGTCCTCGGCGTCGCCGCCCAGGCCCGCGAAGAGGTCGAACTGGCCCTCCGCCTCGCGCCGCTTCACGCCGACGACGGCGTCGACCGCCTGCTCGTGGACGAGCAGCAGCGCACGGCGGCTCGGGGCCAGCAGGTCGAACGCGCCGGCCTTGATGAGCGACTCGATGGTCCGCTTGTTGCACACCACGGCCGGGACCTTGTCGAGGAAGTCCTGGAAGGACGTGAACGCGCCCTTCTCCTCGCGGGCGGCCACGATCGCGTCGACCACGTTCGCGCCGACGTTGCGCACGGCGGTCAGGCCGAAACGGATGTCCGTCCCCACGGCGGTGAAGTTCGCCGCGGACGAGTTCACGTCGGGCGGCAGCACCGTGATGCCCATGCGGCGGCACTCGCCCAGGTACAGCGCCGACTTGTCCTTGTCGTCGCGGACGCTGGTCAGCAGCGCGGCCATGTACTCGGTCGGGTAGTTGGCCTTGAGGTACCCGGTCCAGTAGGACACGACGCCGTACGCGGCGGAGTGGGCCTTGTTGAACGCGTACCCCGCGAAGGGGACGAGCGTGTCCCACACCGCCTGGATCGCGCCGTCGGAGTAGCCCCGCTCCCGCATGCCCGCCTGGAAGGGCACGAACTCCTTGTCGAGGATCTCCTTCTTCTTCTTGCCCATCGCCCGGCGCAGGAGGTCCGCCTGGCCGAGCGAGTACCCGGCGAGGATCTGCGCGGCGCGCTGGACCTGCTCCTGGTAGACGATGAGGCCGTAGGTCTCGTCCAGGACCTCCGCCAGCGGCTCGGCCAGCTCGGGGTGGATGGGGACGATCTTCTGCAGGCCGTTCTTGCGCAGCGCGTAGTTGGTGTGCGAGTTCATGCCCATCGGGCCGGGCCGGTACAGCGCGATGACGGCGGAGATGTCCTCGAAGTTGTCCGGACGCATCTGGCGCAGGAGGGCACGCATGGGGCCGCCGTCGAGCTGGAAGACGCCGAGCGTGTCGCCGCGGCCCAGCAGGTCGTACGTCGGGCGGTCGTCCAGCGGGAGCGTCTCGATCTGGATCGGGGGCTTGCCGTTCGCCTCGATGTTGACGAGGGCGTCGTCCAGGATCGTGAGGTTGCGTAGACCCAGGAAGTCCATCTTGATGAGGCCGAGGCCCTCGCAGGTCGGGTAGTCGAACTGCGTGATGATGGCGCCGTCCTGCGGCCGCTTCATGATCGGGATGATGTCGACGAGCGGTTCGCTGGACATGATGACGCCGGCGGCGTGCACGCCCCACTGCCGCTTCAGCCCCTCGATGCCCTGGGCGAGCTCGACGACGCGCTGGGCGTCCGGGTCGGTCGCGTGCAGCTGGCGGAACTCCTCCGCCTCGGCGTACCGGGAGTCCTTCGGGTCGAAGATCCCGGCGAGGGAGATGTCCTTGCCCATGACCGCCGGCGGCATCGCCTTGGTGAGCTTCTCCCCCATCGCGAAGGGGAAGTCGAGCAGTCGCGCGGAGTCCTTGAGCGCCTGCTTGGCCTTGATGGTGCCGTAGGTGACGATCTGCGCGACGCGCTCCGAGCCGTACTTCTCCGTCACGTACCGGATGACCTCGCCGCGCCGGCGCTCGTCGAAGTCGATGTCGACGTCGGGCATGGAGACGCGCTCGGGGTTGAGGAAGCGCTCGAAGATGAGGCCGTGCTCGATCGGGTCGAGCTCGGTGATGCCCATGGCGTAGGACGCCATCGAGCCGGCCGCCGACCCGCGACCGGGGCCGACCCGGATCCCGTGGTCCTTGGCCCAGTTGATGAAGTCCGCCACGACGAGGAAGTACCCCGGGAAGCCCATCTGGGTGATGACCCCGACCTCGTAGTCGGCCTGCTTGCGGACCGCGTCGGGGATGCCGGCCGGGTACCGGTGGTGCAGCCCCCGCTCGACCTCCTTGACGAACCAGCTCGTCTCGTCCTCGCCCGCGGGGACCGGGAAGCGCGGCATGAAGTTGGCGCCGGTGTCGAAGGACACCTCGCACCGCTCGGCGATGACGAGGGTGTTGTCGCAGGCCTCGGGGAGCTCGCGCCACACGTCCCGCATCTCCTGCGCCGACTTCACGTAGTAGCCGTCGCCGTCGAAGGTGAAGCGGTCCGGGTCCGTGAGGCGCGACCCGGAGTTGATCGACAGGAGCGCGTCCTGGAACGTCGCGTCCTCGCGCTTGGTGTAGTGCAGGTCGTTCGTCGCCACGAGCGGCGCGCCCAGCTCCTCGGCGAGCTGGAGCAGCTCCTTCTGGACCCGACGCTCGATGTCGATGCCGTGGTCCATGAGCTCGACGTAGAAGTTCTCGCGGCCGAAGATGTCCTGCAGCTCGCCGGCGGCCCGCACGGCCTGGTCGTACTGACCGAGCCGGAGCCGGGTCTGGATCTCCCCGGACGGGCAGCCCGAGGAGACGATGAGCCCCTCGGAGTACGTCTGGAGCAGGTCCCGGTCCATCCGGGGCCACTTGCCCATCTGACCGTCGAGCGACGCCAGGGAGCTCGCCCGGAACAGGTTGTGCAGGCCGGTGTTGTCCCGCGCCCACATGGTCAGGTGCGTGTACGCCCCGCGCGCCGACACGTCGTCGTCCTTCTGGTGCGCCTCCCCCCACCGGACCAGCGAGCGGTCGAACCGGCTCGTGCCGGGGGTGACGTAGGCCTCGACGCCGATGATCGGCTTGACCCCCGCGGCGCGGGCCTTGCTCCAGAACTCGAAGGCACCGAACAGGTAGCCGTGGTCCGTCGTCGCCATGGCCGTCTGGCCGAGCCGCACGGCCTCGGCGAACAGCTGGTCGAGCTTCGCGGCCCCGTCGAGCATCGAGTACTCGGTGTGCACGTGGAGGTGGACGAAGTCCGATCCAGGTGCCGACATGAGGGGAAGTCTAGGTCGGCCCACCGACACCTCACGCCAGGGTGGCGTGCCCGGCGGCGTCCGCCCTGGCCGGGCCGTGCCCGCCCGGCGTGTCGGTCAGCGGTGGCCCTGGGCGAGGAGGTCCCAGGCGTGCGCGAGGTCCTCCGGGTAGGTGCTGACGAGCTCCAGCCGGTCCCCCGTCGCCGGGTGGTCGAAGGCGAGCCGCATGGCGTGCAGCCACTGCCGGGTGAGCCCGAGCCGCGCCGCGAGCGTCGGGTCCGCCCCGTACGTGGTGTCCCCCACGCAGGGATGGCGCAGGGCGGCCATGTGGACCCGGATCTGGTGGGTCCGCCCCGTCTCCAGGTGGACCTCGACCAGCGAGGCCTGGGGCACCATCTCCAGCACCTCGTAGTGGGTGACGGACGGCTTGCCGTCCGCCGTCACCGCGAACTTGTAGTCCGCGGACGGGTGCCGGCCGATCGGCGCGTCGACCGTGCCCGTCGTGGGGGCCGGGTGGCCCTGGACGACGGCGTGGTAGACCTTCTCGACCGTGCGCTCCTTGAAGGCCCGCTTGAGCACCGAGTAGGCCCGCTCGCTCTTGGCGACGACCATGAGACCCGAGGTGCCCACGTCGAGCCGGTGGACGACGCCCTGCCGCTCGGCGGCGCCGGACGTCGCCACGCGGAAGCCCGCCGCCGCGAGGGCGCCGACGACGGTCGGCCCGGTCCAGCCCGGCGAGGGGTGGGCCGCCACCCCCACGGGCTTGTCCACGACGACGACGTCCTCGTCGTCGTGGACGATCCGCATCCCGGGGACCGGCTCGGGCGGCGTGGAGGGCGCGGCCGGCTCGTCGAGGGCCGTGAGGTCCACCTCGAGCCAGCCCCCGGCGACCAGCCGGTCGGACTTCCCGACCACCCGGCCGTCCACGGCGACGGCGCCACCGGCCGCGAGGTCGGCCGCCCGCGTCCGGGACACGCCCAGCAGGCGCGACAGGGCGGCGTCGACGCGCTCGCCCGCGAGCCCGTCCGGGACGGGCATGGACCGCAGGCTCACGGCGCCTCGCGCCGGGCCGCCGCGTCGCCGTCGGGCACGGGCTCACCGGGACCGGCGGGCTCACCCACGACGGCACCGGCATCGGCACCGCCGGGCGCAGGCTCGACGTCGGAGCCGCCGGCGCCCTCACGGGTGCCGTCCACCGCCACGCCGCGCAGCGAGAGCAGGATGATCAGACCTGCCGCCGCGACGATCGCGATGTCCGCGACGTTGCCGACGAACAGGTCGCCGTAGGCGATGAAGTCGACGACGTGGCCGACCGCGAAGCCGGGCTCCCGGACCAGCCGGTCGATGAGGTTGCCCACCGCGCCGCCGAGGAGCAGGCCGAGGGCCACGGCCCAGGTCCGGGAGCCGAGCCGCGTGGCGATCCGCACCACGACGATGCTCACGCCGATGGCGGCGAGCGTGAACACCCAGGTCATGCCCGTGGCGAGGCTGAGCGCCGCCCCCGGGTTGTACAGCAGGGTCAGACCGAGCAGGTCGCCCACGAGGGGGACCCGCTCACCCTCCCTGAAGGTGGCGACCGCCCACACCTTCGTCAGCTGGTCGACGACCAGGACGACCAGGGCGACGACGGCGAGCAGGGCGACGAGGGGACGTCCCGGGCGCACGCTCAGCGACGTTCCTGACGTGCCTTGCACGTGACGCAGAGCGTCGCGCGCGGGAACGCCTGGAGCCGCGCCTTACCGATCGCCTGGCCGCACGACTCGCACGTGCCGAACCCGGCCGAGCCGAGCCGCTCGAGCGCGTGCAGGTTCTGGGCGAGCAGGTCCCGGGTGTTGTTGACGAGGGTCAGCTCCTGCTCGCGCTCGAGCGCGCTGGAGCCGGAGTCGGCCTGGTCGTCGCCCGCCCCCTCGCCGGAGTTGCGCAGCAGGGAGGACAGCTCCGCGTCAGCCGCGGCGAGCTCGGTCCGCAGGCGGTCGACCTCCACGGTGATCTCGCCGGCGATCTCCTGGACCTCCTCGACCGTCCACGGGTCCTCCCCCTCGCGCACCGGGAAGGAGTCGACGACCTCGGCCAGTCGCCTCGTGTCGGGGACGGCCGTCACCCTGGTCAGGCCGGCCGCGTCGTCGATCGCCATGGTGCTCCTCGGTGTGAAGGTCCCGCGAGACTAGACCGCTGCGCGCCGCACGCACAACGCACCACACCGGAGACCGGTGTGGTGCGTCGTCGTGCTGGTCGGACGGGCCGCCGGGGGGCGTCGCCGCCGGTACCCGAACGGCCGCGTCAGCCGTTGTACTGCAGGCCCTGCTCGCCCTGGCCGCCCGGCCGGGGCGCCGCGCTCGCGCCGCGGGCGTCGATGTCGCCCAGCAGGTTCTCGAGGTAGCTCTTCAGGCGCGTGCGGTAGTCCCGCTCGAACACCCGCAGCTCGTCGATCTTCCGCTCCAGGAGGCTGCGCTCCTGCTCGAGCGCCGTGAGGGTCCGGTTGGACGTCTCCTCGGCCTCCCGCACGATGCGCGTGGCCTGGGTCTTGGCCTCACCGATGATGCGCTCGCCCTCCTCCTGGCCGCTACGCACGTAGTCGTCGTGCAGCTTCTGGGCCAGCTGGAGCATGCCGGTGGCGGACTCGGGCTCGCTGATCCGCTGCTGGGCGGGGGCGGCCGCGGCCGGCGTGGGGGCCGGCGCCGCGACGGGCGCGGGAGCCGGGGGCGGGGTCGGCTCGGGCTGGCGGACCGGCTCGGGCGTCGGCTCCGGTGCCGCCTGCTGCGCCGGAGCGGCACCCGCACGGGACAGCTCGGCGACCCGACGCTCCGCGGCGGCCAGCTTGGACTTGAGGTCCTCGTTCTCGGCCTGGACCGCCCGCAGGGTGTTGACGACCTCGTCGAGGAAGTCGTCGACCTCGTCCTGGTCGTAGCCCTCGCGGAACTTGGTGGCCTGGAACTTCTTGTTCAGGACGTCGTCTGCCGTCAGCAGAGCCATGCTGTCACCTCGGTTGTTCGTGCTGGTCGGGCCGGGCAGTCCCCCGACCGCCTCGCCTCACGGTAGCGGACATCGCGGTCGGCGCACGCCGCCCGGATGCGGCGCACGTCGGCGTGTCGAGCGCGCCCTGCCGCAGCGGCACCCCGTCGGCCGCGCCGTCCGCGACGGGGCTGCCACCCGAGCGGGCGGGGTCGTGCCTCCTCAGAGGGTGGCGGCCAGGTTCTGCAGGACGTTGAACAGGATGGACGTGGCGAAGAAGACGATGAGGAACGCCAGGTCGAGGCGGATGCTGCCGAGCGTGAGCGGCGGCACGACGCGACGCACCGCGCGCAGCGGCGGGTCCGTGATCGTGTAGGTGACCTCGGCGACGACGAGGACCACACCGCGCGGCCGCCACTCCCGGGCGAAGACCTGCACCCAGTCGAGCGCGAGCCGGACGAACAGCAGGATGAGGAAGAGGAAGACGACGAACGCGAGGACGCCGAAGACGATGCCCACCGTCAGCTCTGGTTGTAGAAACCGGAGCGGTCGTCGGACGCAGCGACCTGCTCCTCACCCGTGACCTCGACGTGCTCGGGCGACAGCAGGAAGACCTTGGACGTCACCCGCTCGATGGTCCCTCGCAGCCCGAAGATCAGGCCGGCGGAGAAGTCCACGAGGCGCTTCGCGTCCGCGTCCGTCATCTCGGACAGGTTCATGATGACCGGGGTGCCCGAGCGGAAGGCCTCGCCGATCACACGGGCGTCGTTGTACGACCGCGGGTGGATCGTCGTGATGCGCCGCAGGTCGGCGGCCGGGGCCACCGGGGCCGGCAGCGGCGCGCGGCGCAGCGGGGTGACCTCGGCCTGGTACTCGTGCGCCACGTCGTACTCCTCGGCGTCGAGGTGCTCGTCGTACTCGTCGACGTGCCCCTGCTGGTGACCCGCACGCTCGTAGCCGGCGTGGCGGTCCTCCTCGGCCAGGCCGAGGTACAGCATCGTCTTGCGCAGCGCTCCGGCCATGAGGCCTCCATCCCACCGACTACCGCTCCGGAGGACCACGGCCCGTGGAGGCGCCCGAGGGCTCGTCCCAGGACTGCGATCCGGTCGTCGTCACGCTAACCCAGCCGCCGCGGAGGGCCCGCGACGACACGCCGCCACGTCACAGGAGACGGACCACACCGGCCATCCGGCCCACCTGGCGCGGCGGCGCACCCGGGGGGCGGCTGCCGCCGGTCGCGACGCGGTGGGAGAACCACGTCCGCTCCTCGACCGTGCACCCGCCCTGCCGCTCGACGTGCTCCAGACCCGCCTCGCGCAGCTGCTCGGCGACGCCGGCCGGCAGGTCCAGGGCGGGCGTCCCCCACGAGGTGGTCGACGCGGTCGACGGGAGGACGGAGGCCACCTCGTCCCGCAGCTCGGCGGGGACCTCGTAGCACCGACCGCACGCCGCCGGGCCGACGACGGCGCGGAGCCGGGACACGTCGGCGCCCCGCTCGAGCAGCACGGCCACGACCGCGGGGACGATGCCGTCGACCAGCCCGCGCCGCCCGGCGTGGGCCACGCCGACGACACCGCCGTCGACGTCCGCGAGGAGCACCGGGACGCAGTCCGCGACGACGACGCCCAGAGCGACGTCCGTCCGGTTCGTGACGAGGGCGTCCGCGACGGCGACGACGCCGGGGCCCAGCGGGTCCGCGCCCGCAGCGGCGCCGTGCGGCCCACCGGGCACCGGGTGCCCGGAGGCGACCGCTGCCTCGACGACGTGGACGTGGGCGCCGTGCACCTGCTGCGCGTAGAGCACCGGGGCGCCCAGCACGCGGTCGACGCGTGCGCGCACCCGGGCCACGTTCGCCGGGTCGTCGCCGACGGCGGTGCCCAGGTTGCCCGTCGCGGTGGTGGTCAGGACGGCGCGGACGCCCCGGCCGAGGTCGACGGGGACCACCGGCAGGGCGTCCGCGGCGCTCACGGCGTGTTCTTGAGGAAGTCCGGCAGGTCCAGGTCGTCCGTGCGGCGCGCGGGACGGTCCTCGAAGACGCGCGGCACCTCCACCCGCCCGGTGTCCGAGGCGTGCGCGGGGCCGGGCTCGCGCTCCTCGACCAGGAAGGACGGCACCGCCTCGCGCGGCTGCGGCTCGTCCTGCGCCGGCGCCGGACGGCGGTCCGGGGCCTGCCCGGCCTCGTCGGCACGCCACGGCTCGCGGCCCCCGGCCGCGCTCGGGAAGGAGGGCGGCAGGTCTGCCGCCGGACGGGCGGGCTGCTCGACCGACGGCGCGCGTCCGCCGCTCACCTGGCCGAGCGCACGCGCGTCCACCCGGTGGGTCGGCGAGCCGCTGTCGAACCCGGCCGCGATGACGGTGACGCGCACCTCGTCACCGAGGGCGTCGTCGATCACCGCGCCGAAGATGATGTTGGCCTCGGGGTGCGCCGCCTCCTGGACGAGGCGCGCCGCCTCGTTGATCTCGAACAGGCCGAGGTCGGAGCCGCCCTGGATGGAGAGCAGGACGCCGTGCGCGCCGTCGATGCTGGCCTCCAGGAGCGGCGAGGAGATCGCCAGCTCCGCGGCCTGGACCGCGCGGTCGTCGCCGCGGGCGGAGCCGATGCCCATGAGGGCGGACCCGGCACCCTGCATGACGCTCTTGACGTCGGCGAAGTCGAGGTTGATGAGCCCGGGCGTGGTGATGAGGTCGGTGATCCCCTGCACGCCGGACAGCAGCACCTGGTCGGCGGAGTGGAAGGCGTCCAGCACCGAGACGGACCGGTCGGAGATCGACAGCAGGCGGTCGTTGGGGATGACGATGAGGGTGTCCACCTCGGCGCGCAGCGCCTCGATGCCCGTCTCCGCCTGGAGCGAGCGGCGGCGCCCCTCGAAGGTGAACGGCCGGGTGACGACACCGATCGTCAGCGCGCCGAGGGAGCGCGCGATCCGCGCCACGACGGGAGCGCCGCCGGTGCCCGTGCCGCCACCCTCCCCCGCCGTCACGAAGACCATGTCGGCGCCGCGCAGGACGTCCTCGATCTCCTCGGCATGGTCGTCCGCGGCGTTGCGACCCACCTCGGGGTCAGCGCCGGCCCCGAGCCCGCGGGTGAGCTCCCGGCCGACGTCCAGCTTGACGTCGGCGTCGGACATCAGCAGGGCCTGGGCGTCGGTGTTGATCGCGATGAACTCGACGCCCTTGAGGCCGACCTCGATCATGCGGTTGACGGCGTTCACGCCGCCGCCGCCGATGCCGACCACCTTGATGACCGCCAGGTAGTTCTGGGGTGCTGCCACGTCGGTGCCTTCCGTCGGGCCCAACCCTCAAGTTCAGGTAGAGGGTTAGAGTTATGTCAGATGTGCTGTCGGGACACGACGCTAGGTCGCCGTCGGGGTCCCGGCAAACACCTGGCGGGCGTGTCGGCGCAGTGGTGCGCGTCACCCGCGAGAGGGCGACCCGTCAGGAGGTCGTGATGGGCAGCTCGGGCGCCGAGACGTCGTACACCCGGGCACCGCTGCTCGCACCGGCGGCCCGGAGCGTCTGCAGCACGCGGGCCTTGAGCGCCGTCCGGTCCGCGCTCCCCCACTCGACCACGACGCCGTCGACGAGCTCGAGCTCGACCGTGTCGCGTGTGCGCGCCGAGATCGCCGCCACCTGCACGGCCAGCTCCTCGGGCAGCTGGTCCAGCACGGTGAGGACCGCGGTGAGGGCCCGCGCCTCCGGGTCGTCCAGCGGCACCTGGACCACCGGCAGGCCGGCGGGAGGCGCGGCGGCGCTGCCCACCCGGACCCCGTCGCCGTCCAGCAGGGCGAAGCCGGTCTCCGGGTCCGGGACGGCCACGACCGGCTCGCGCGACACCAGGACGATGCGCAGGCCGTGCGGCCACTCCCGCGTCACCTCGGCCGCCCGCACGCCCGGCACCTCGAGGATCTGCCGGCGCAGACCCACGGTGTCCAGGCGCGGCAGCGGCACACCCCCGTAGGGGGCGACGACCGCCTCGACGGCGGCCGGCTCCACGACCGTGCCCTGCCCCTGGACCCGAAGCTCCCGCAGGTCCAGCGCGAGCACCGAGGAGCCCAGGAGCACCCAGGCGACGGTGCCCAGGACGGCGGCCGTCGCGGTGGCCAGCAGGAGACGCCGCCGCGTCAGGCGGCGGCGCATCCGGACCCGCTCGGCGAAGCGCTCGGCCGACCGGCTCGAGACGACCGCCGGCCGGACCGGCCGCCACCCGGTCTGCAGCATGCCTGCCGCCGGGCCCGCCCCGGACGCGTCG
>NZ_AXCW01000018.1 GCF_000603945.1 Actinotalea ferrariae CF5-4
ACGCCGTCGACGCGCGCGACGCCCACGCCGCGCGCCACGCCGAGGACGACCCAGGGCAGCAGGACGTGGGCCAGCACCGCTCCCCAGCGCCCGGTGCCGACGCCCAGCGTGAGGGCGGGCGCGACGGTCCAGGCGAGCGCGGCCCAGGCGCGCAGGGCGACGGACCGGGTGGCTGCGCCGGCGGCGTACCAGGCGCCGACGGCGGCGAGGACGGGGGCGAGCAGCAGCACGAGCGCGGCTGCGCTCCCCACGGAGCCCGTGAGGGCGGTGAGCGGCAGGAGGGTCACCAGCGCGGGGTCGGTCGGGGCGGCGTGACCGAGCCCGGCGGGCACCCGCCCGGCCAGGACGAGCTCCCACACCTGCACGGCCGACGCGTCGCCGGGCAGCACGGCGCCGCCGCTGAGCCGCTCCCCCGCCACGACCCGGGTGACCAGGCGGCCCACGGTCGCGATGGTGAGCGCGGCGGCGACCAGGACGACCAGGGCCAGTCCGCCGCGACGACGGCGCCGCAGGACGGCCAGCTCGCGCAGCTCGAGCTCGCTCGGGGCCTCCTGCCGGCGGCGCATCTCGGCGGCCGTCAGGCGGCGGTCACGGGCCTGCCGGGCCACGTCGCGCCAGCCGACCTGCAGCGGCCGCAGGGAGCGCCGGGGCAGGCGCGCGGTGCGCGCGGCGGCCCGGCGGGCCCGGACCACCCGGGCGGGATGGAGCAGGACGGTCCACGGCGCGAGCAGCTCGGCGCCCACGAGGTGCGGCTCCTTGACGACCAGCCGGCCGAGCGCCCGCACCAGGCTGCTGACCACCGCCAGGACCGCGACGACGGGCACCAGGGGCAGGGGGACGCCGGTGAGCTGGGCGTGCAGGTAGGCCTCGCGCCGGGCGCGGACGGACCGCCGCAGGTCCCAGCCCGGCCGGTGCAGGACCGCCCCGGAGTGGGCCTCGGAGAGGGAGGCCTGGGCGTGCCGGACGACGGCGTCCGGGACCGCGACCACGCGGTGGCCGGCCAGGCGGGCACGGCGGCACAGGTCGAGGCCGTCGCCGTAGGGGCCGAGCGCCGGGTCCGGGCCGCCCAGGCCGTCCCAGACGTCCCGGCGGACGAGGGCACCGGCGAGGCCGACGGCGAGCACGTCCTCGCGGGCGTCGTGCTGGCCCTGGTCCAGCTCGGGGCCGTCCAGGCCCGTCATGCGTCGGCCGAACCGGGACGTCCACACGCCGACCTCGAGGACGCAGGGCGACCCTGCCCAGGTCCGCTGCTTGCAGCCGGCCACCGCGACGGACGGCGCCAGCTCGACCGCGTGCAGGAGCGCCGCGAGGGCGCCGGGCTCGGGGGCGCTGTCGTCGTGCAGGAGCCACAGCCACGGCTCGCCGGTGCCGGTGCGCTCGGAGGGTGCGTCCGGGGGGTCGCCGGGCGCCGCGTCGACCACGTGCGCCCCGGCGGTCAGCGCCGCGCGGACGGCCGCGCCGAACGACCGGGCCCGCGGGACGTGCAGGTGCACGACCACCGTCGGTGGTGCTCCGGTGGTGGGGTCGAGGAGGGCCGGGGGCCGGAGGTCCCGGACGAGGCCGCGGACCACCGGCGCCGGCTCGGGGCCCGCGTCGACCACGAGCAGCCGGTCGGGGGGGCGCGTCTGGCCGAGGACGGCGGCGAGGGTCTGCTCGACGTACTCGGTGTCCCCGCGCGTGACGAGGACCGCGGTGACGTGGGGTCCGCGGGGTCGCCGAGCAGCGGGGCCGGGAGGTCGCCCTGCGTCGGTCATGTGTCCCGTCGGCCGCGCGAGGCGGTCAGACGACGCGCTTCTTCAGCTTGCGACGCTCGCGCTCGGACAGGCCGCCCCAGATCCCGAACCGCTCGTCGTTCGCGAGGGCGTACTCGAGGCACTCCGAGCGCACGTCGCACCCGGTGCAGACGCGCTTCGCCTCGCGCGTCGAGCCGCCCTTCTCGGGGAAGAACGCCTCAGGGTCGGTCTGGGCGCACAGCGCCCGCTCCTGCCACCCCATGGCGCCCTCGTCGGAGGCCGTCCCGAAGAGCGGCAGGACGGTCGCGCCGTCCTGCTCGGCCCCCGGTCGGTCGAGGAACGATGCGTCGTCGTCGAGCAAGTTCCACATGTCAGAGCCTTCCGTGCCGCCTGGTCCCCGCAGGGCGTGCGTCCTGCCGTCCGCCTGCCGCCCCGCTGTCGTCCCTACGTCGACGGCGAATCGAACCGCATGAGGAGAATTACACGCGCGTCATGCCCGCCGGTCAAGCGGAAGCTGTGCTAGATCACCCGCCCTGTTCCCCATCAGGGGGTGAAAAGGAGACCCTACGCTGGTGGACGTGACCGACCTGACCCGCGCCGCCTTCGCACCGCGCCCCCCCGCGCCGCTCCTCCCGGCCCTGCTCGGGGCGCTGACGCGCGACCCGGGACGGCCCCGGCTGACCTGGTACGGCCCCGAGGGGGAACGGGTCGAGCTGTCCGGGCACGTGCTGGACAACTGGGTGACCAAGAGCACGAACCTGCTCGTGGAGGAGTTCGAGGTCGGTCCGCGGTCCGCCGTCGTGCTGGACCTCCCGCCGCACTGGCGCGCGGTCGTGTGGGCCTTCGCGATCTGGCGCTCCGGCGCGTGCGTGATCCCCGTGACCCGGGCGGCCGACGACGCCGCGCCGGAGCGGCCCGGCGCCGGGGGCGGCCTCGCAGCGGACCGGGCCGTCGTCGTCACCGACCGCCCGCAGGAGTGGTCCGGGGCGCGGGACGTCGTCGCCGTCGCCCTCCCGGCCCTCGCGCGGCGCTACGACGGCGACCTGCCGGTCGGTGCCATGGACGCGTCGTCCGCCGTCATGACGTACGGCGACGTGCTGACGTTCCTCCAGGAGCACGACCGGGGCGCGGACGCGATCGAGGTCGAGGGCGCCGTCGTCGTCCACGACGGCCTGCGGGCGTGGGCGGCCGAGGCGGCCGGCGCGCTGGTGCCCCCGGACGCCGGCGGCGGCGAGGAGGGCCCGCGGCGCGTCCTGGTGGAGCCCGGCCCGGGCGACGGGACCGCCGTGCTGGCGGCGGCCCTCACCGTGCTCGCGGCCGACGGGTCGATCGTCCTGTGCCACCCCGACGTCGTCGTCGAGCTGGCCGCGGACCCCGCGCGCCGCGCCCGGCTGGTGGAGACCGAACGGGTCACGGGGGCACAGCCCTCCTGAGCCAGGACGCGGGGGTCAGGGCAGGTCCGTGGTCACCCTCGCCCACGCGGGTCAGGCACGGCAGGGCAGCTCGCGTGAGGGTGCCTCGACGTCAGGGCACGTCGGCCTGGACGACCGTGCCGCTCCCGCGCGCCACGAGCGCGCCGTCGCTCGCCGGCACGAACACCGACTCCCCTCGCCGCAGCGTGACCGCGCCGTCGCCCGTGGAGGAGACGCGCAGCTCGCCGTCGAGGCACAGCAGGATGCGCGGTCCGCGGCCCGGCAGGGGGTGCTCGTCGTCGTCGGCGACGGTCGTGACGGACAGCTCGAAGTCGTCCACGGGTGCGTAGAAGACCTTCGTCGACCCGTGGAACTCCTCCGGCGCGATGCGGATGGGCGGCGCGGCCACGTAGTCGACGTTGGCGAGCAGCTCGGGGATGTCGACGTGCTTGGTGGTCAGGCCGGCGCGCAGCACGTTGTCGGAGTTCGCCATGAGCTCGACGGCGACGCCGGAGAGGTAGGCGTGCACGCCGCCCGCGGGGACGAACATCGCCTCGCCCGGCTGGAGCGTGACGGGGTTGAGCAGGAGCGACGTCACGACGCCCGGGTCGCCCGGGTACTGGTCGCCGAGCAGGACGACGGTGCGGTCCGCGCGCGGCGAGGGCGAGCCGGCGGACAGCCGCGCCCGGCAGGCCTCGACCACCCCGTGCACGGCGTCCGGTCCCGGCCGGGTCGCCGGGTCCAGGAGCCGGGTGAAGGCGGCGCGGACGCCCCGGAAGGACGTGTCCGCGGCCAGGTCCGTGTGGAGCGTCCGGGCCAGGTCCGCGTCGAGGTCCACGAGCAGCTCGGCGGCGCGGCGCGGTGCCCGGAAGCCGCACATCGCCCGGAACGGGGTGAGGGCGTAGACGAGCTCCGGCTTGTGGTTGCGGTCCTTGTAGATGCGCCGCGGGTCGTCGAGCGGCACCCCGCGGGCGTCCTCGCCCTCGTAACCCTCCCGGGCGCGCTCCTGGCTCGGGTGCACCTGCAGCGACAGCGGCCGCTCGGCAGCGATCACCTTGAGCAGGTACGGCAGGGACTGCCCGAAGCGCGCGACGACGTCCTCGCCGAGCATCCCGTGCGGGTCCGCCTGCACGAGGCGGTCGAGGCGGCGTGCGGCCGCCGTGCTCACGGCGTCTCCGCACGGCACGGCGGAGGAGGGGGCCGTCGGGTGGGCCCCGAGCCAGAGCTCGGCGGCCGGCGAGCCGTCCGGCACCGTCCCGAGGAGCTCGGGGATGGCGGTGGGTGATCCCCACGCGTAGTCACGGATCGGGTTGCTGAGTCGGAACACGAGGTCCTCGGGGTACGGGGCCGGGTCGCGTCGATGCTACTGGGACGGCCCCGCCGCCGGGCGCGATGCGGCACACTGATGCACCATGCGCGGAATCATCCTGGCCGGCGGCTCCGGTACCCGACTGCACCCGATCACCCTCGGCGTGAGCAAGCAGCTCGTCCCGGTCTACGACAAGCCGATGATCTACTACCCGCTCTCGACCCTGATCCTCGCGGGCATCCGCGACGTGCTGGTCATCACCACCCCGCACGACGCCGAGCAGTTCCGTCGCCTGCTGGGCGACGGGTCGCAGTTCGGCATCTCCATCAAGTACACCGTCCAGGCCGAGCCGAACGGCCTGGCGCAGGCGTTCGTCCTCGGCGCGGACTTCATCGGCGCCGAGTCCAGCGCCCTGGTCCTCGGCGACAACATCTTCTACGGCCCCGGCCTGGGCTCGCAGCTCTCGCGGTTCTCGGACATCGACGGCGGCGCCGTGTTCGCGTACCGGGTGGCCGATCCCACGTCCTACGGCGTCGTCGAGTTCGACGAGAACGGCACGGCGCTCTCCCTGGAGGAGAAGCCGAAGGAGCCGAAGAGCAACTACGCCGTGCCGGGCCTGTACTTCTACGACAACGACGTCGTCGCGATCGCCCGGGACCTCGAGCCCTCCGCGCGCGGCGAGTACGAGATCACGGACGTCAACCGCACGTACCTGGAGCAGGGCCGGCTGCAGGTGGAGGTCCTGCCCCGTGGGACCGCCTGGCTCGACACCGGGACGTTCGACTCCCTCCTCGAGGCCGGGGACTACGTCCGGACGGTCGAGCACCGGCAGGGGCTGAAGATCGGCTCGCCGGAGGAGGTCGCCTGGCGCAAGGGCTTCCTGTCCGACGACGACCTCCGCGAGCGGGCCGAGGCCCTCGTGAAGTCGGGGTACGGCTCGTACCTCCTGGGCCTGCTGAACGACGGCCGCGCCGCCGGCTGACCGACTGCGCGTCGACCCCCAGCTGCCGCCCCTCCCGCACGGCGACGGCGGCGGCGGCGTCACGCCTCTCGCATCAGCCGAGAGAGGCATCCCACCCCTACGCCGCGCACGCCGGTCGGCCGTCGAGGGCGGTCAGGACGCCGGGTGGGCCCCCGTCAGCCCGTGGAGAACGTCCGCGGCCGCCGCGGCCCAACGATGCCGCCAGTCCGCGATCGGCTCGAGCCCGATGCGCTCCAGCGCCTCGTGCCCGAGCACGGAGTAGGCGGGACGCGGAGCCGGCCGCACGTACACGTCGCTGGTCGTCGGCGACACAAGATCCGGTGACATCCCGGCGGCCGCCACCACGGCGCGGGCGAAGGCGAACCAGGTCGTCTCCCCGGAGGCGGTGCCGTGGTAGGTCCCGCTGGGCGCGTCGTGGTCGACGAGGCCCACGACGAGCGCCGCGAGGTCACGGGTCCATGTCGGCTGACCGCGCTGGTCGTCGATCACCTGGAGAGATCCCCGCTCCGCCGCAGCGCGCGCGATGGTGCGCGGGAAGCACGCGCCGCCGGCGCCGTACAGCCAGGCCGTCCGCACCACGAGGTGGTCCGGCGTCTCCGCCCGGACCGCCCACTCCCCGGCCGCCTTCGTCCGGCCGTAGGCGGAGGACGGTGCGGCGGCAGCACCCTCGGGGTACGGGGTGCTGCCACGGCCGTCGAAGACGTAGTCCGTGGAGATGTGGACCATGCGTGCCCCACCGGCCCGCGCCGCCCGCGCCAGCAGCTGCGGCCCGACCGCGTTGACCGCGAAGGCCGCGGCCTCGTCCGACTCGGCGTCGTCCACGGCGGTCCAGGCGGCGCAGTTCACCACCACGTCATGGCCGGGGACCGCCGCACGGACGGCCGTCTCGTCGGTGATGTCCAGGTGCTCACGGTCCACGGCGGTGACACCCTCGCCGCGGTCCTGCAGGTGCCGCACCAGGTCCTGACCGAGCATCCCGCGGGCACCCGTGACCATCCAGCGCACGTGGCGCTCCCTCCGTCGCATTCGTCCGGACCCAGGCTATCGGCGCCGCGCCGGTACCCTGACCGCCGGACGCCCGTCGAAGGAGGAACCCGTGCAGATCCGTGAGCTGACCGTCCCCGGCGCCTGGGAGTTCACCCCGCGGCAGTTCGGGGACCCGCGTGGGGTCTTCCTGGAGTGGTTCAAGGACGAGACGTTCACCGAGGCGGTCGGGCACCGGCTGGACCTCCGTCAGGCGAACTGCTCGGTCTCCGCCGCCGGCGTGCTGCGCGGTATCCACTTCGCGGACGTCCCGCCGGGCCAGGCCAAGTACGTCACCTGCGCCAAGGGCGCGGTCCTCGACGTCGCCGTCGACATCCGCGTCGGCTCCCCGACCTTCGGCGCCTGGGACGCGGTCCTCCTCGACGACGTGGACCGGCGTGCGATCTACCTCTCCGAGGGTCTGGGGCACGCCTTCCTGTCGCTCGAGGACGACTCGACGGTCCTCTACCTCTGCTCGACCGGCTACTCCCCCGGTCGGGAGCACGGCATCCACCCGCTGGACCCCGAGATCGGCATCGAGTGGCCGACGGTCGCCCGCGACGGCAGCCCGCTGCAGCCGCTGCTGTCCGAGAAGGACAGCGCGGCGCCCACACTCGCTGCGGCCAGGGCGGAGGGAGTTCTCCCTTCGTGGGAGGCGGTCTCCGCGCACCTGGCTGCGTTGCGAGGCTGACAGCGGAGGGGGTGGCGTGCGGAGACCGCTCGCCACCCCCTCACGTCGACCTACAGGCGGACGGACTCACCGGACGACGCGGAGCGCAGGACCGCCTCCGCGACGCGGACCGTCGCGAGGCCCTGCTCCAACGTCACGATGTCTCCGCCACGCCCGAGGACCGCGTCGCGCATCGCCTCGTGCTCGACGAGGAGAGGCTCCCTCTTGACGAGGGCGAAGCGCGTGGACGCCCCTTCCGCGACGCCGCGGAACCCTGCCAGGGACTCCCACGTCGTCTCACCCGTGCCGTTGGCGTAGAACGTGAGGTCCGCGGTGAGCGTGTCGGCCACGAACGCGCCCTTCTCGCCGGTCACCACCGTCGTCCGCTCCTTGAACGGGGACAGCCAGTTCACGAGGTGGTTCGTGACCACACCGCCCTCCAGGAGACCGGAGGCGGCGACCAGGTCCTCGTACTCGCGGCCGCTCTTGAGCGCCACGTGCGCCGACACGGTGACGTAGGGCGCCTGCGTGACCCACGCTGTCAGGTCGATGTCGTGGGTGGCCAGGTCCTTGACCACGCCGACGTCGGCGATCCGGCCCGGGAACGGTCCCTGCCGGCGGGTCGAGACCTGGTAGATGTCCCCGAGATCCCCCTGCTCCAGTCGTCGCCGCAGGTCGCGCAGCGCCGGGTTGAACCGCTCGATGTGACCGACGGCACCGACAAGACCTCGCTCGGCGAAGGCTGCCGCGAGGCGGGACGCCTCGTCCGACGTCGAGGCGAGGGGCTTCTCCAGGAGGGCGTGGACGCCGGCCTCGGCGAGCGTCAGCCCGATGGCCTCGTGGTGCTGCGTCGGCGCCGCCACCACGACGTAGTCGGGGCGAGCGGCGAGGACGTCCTCGACCGTCCTGCCGACCTCGAGGTGCCGGGCGACGCCGTGGACGTCACCGCCCGGGTCGGCCACCGCGACCAGCTCGACACCCTCGAGCGACCCGAGCACGCGAGCATGGTGACGGCCCATCATCCCCAGGCCGATCAGCCCGGCACGCAGTGCAGCCATCACGCACCTGCCTTCGCGAGGGCGTTGACACCCTCGACGACCCGGTGGAGCTCGCGCTCGCTGAGTGCCGGGTGGACAGGCAGCGAGAGCACCTCGGCGCACGCACGCTCCGTCTCCGGGAGGCCCAGGGTCAGGCCGAAGGACGGGAGTGCGTGGTTGGGGATCGGGTAGTACACGCCGGAGCCGACGCCGTGCTCCTGAGCGAGCGCCGCGGCGAACCCGTCGCGGTCGGACGGCACGCGGACCGTGTACTGGTGCCAGACGTGCTCGGCTCCGGCCACGACGGTCGGCACGACGACGCCGTCAAGACCCGCGGACAGGAAGGCTGCGTTCGCTCTGCGCTGCTCCGTCCAGGCGTGGAGCTTGCCGAGCTGGACCCGTCCGATCGCCGCGTGGACGTCCGTCATCCGCTGGTTGAGCCCGACGACCTCGTTCTCGTACCGCCGTTCCATGCCCTGGTTGCGCAGCAGCTGGACCGACCGGACCATCTCGGGCGTCGCACAGGCGACCATGCCGCCCTCTCCCGAGGTCATGTTCTTGGTGGGGTAGAGGCTGAACATCGCGAAGGTCCCGAAGGCACCGACCGGCCGCCCCTGCCAGGTCGCACCGTGCGCCTGCGCCGCGTCCTCGAACAGCTGGATCCCGTGCCGCTGGGCGACCTCGGCCAGGCTCGTCATGTCCGCGGGGTGGCCGTACAGGTGCACCGGCATGACGGCGGCCGTGCGCTCCGTGATCGCAGCCTCCACCGCGCTCGGCTCCAGGCAGAACGTCACCGGGTCGATGTCGGCGAACACCGGGGTGGCGCCGGTGAGGGCCACCGAGTTCGCCGTCGCGGCGAACGTGAACGAGGGCACGATCACCTCGTCACCGGGGCCGATCCCCGCGGCCAGGAGACCCAGGTGCAGGCCGGCCGTGCCGGAGCTCACGGCCACGCAGGAGCGGCCACCGACGAGCTGGTCCGCGAACTCCTGCTCGAACGCCGCGACCTCGGGACCCTGAGCGATCATGCCGCTGCGGAGGACCCGGTCGACCGCCTCACGCTCCTCGTCACCGATGAGCGGCTTCGCCGCCGGGACCATCTGAGCACTCATGTCTTTCCTCTCTCGCCCGCCGCACCTCAGGCGTCGGGACCTCTCATGGATCACTCCGGGGGCGCGTGCCCCGTCACATCAGGCGCCGAGCGCCTCCAGCACGTCCACGACGGTGCGGCTGGGGTGGACGGCCTCGGCGGCGACGTCGACCCGATAGCGATCGGGCGCCTCCAGGAACCGACGCAGGACGTCGTCCCGGAAGCGAGTGAACACCATGACGGTGCCCTCGCCGTCCGGGCGCTCCGTCCTCGCCCGGTGCACCGCGCACGGGATCCCCAGGTGTGCACACTCCTCCTGCAGACCGCCGCTGTCCGTCACGACGAACTCTGCTCGCGCCAGGACCGGCAGGAAGCGCACGTAGCTCTGCTTCTCCTCCAGCCGGAAGGTCTCGGAGTCGAAGAGGGAGAGCAGCCCGAACTGCTCCAGGCGCGCACGCTCCGACGCACCGCAGAAGTAGATGATGGGCCGATCCGGCGTCGCATGAGCACGCAACGCCTCCAGGGCCCGCCGGTACAGCTCCTGGTCCCGTACGAGCTCGAACCGGTGCAGGGTGGCGACGGCGTACCTCTCCGGGAGGTGGATCTCCGTGCTCTCGCCCCGTTCGAGGGCGTAACGGACCGCGTCGAGAACCGTGTTGGCCCCCGTGCAGACGACCGCTCCCCGCCGGCGACGAAGGTTGTGCACCTGCTGCGACGTGGGCGCGAAGTGCAGGTCCGCGAGGTGGGCCACCACCCTGCGGTTGAGCTCCTCCGGGAACGGGTGCACCAGGCTGCCGCTACGCATGCCGGCCTCCACATGGCCGACGCGGGCGCCGAGCAACCGGCCCACGAGTGCGCCCAACGGGGCGGTGAAGGTGTCGCCGTGGACCAGCACGACCGGCGAGCGGCCGTCCGCGTGGAGTCGCGCGCGCAGGCGGGACCGCTCGCGCAGCACGGTCCGCGCGAGACGGGCTACCCACGCGGGGACCTCGGCCGGACGTGCGAGGTTCCGCGCCGAGCCGCGGGGCACGAGCCACACCTCCGGTGCCGGCAGGTCGAGGTCACGAAGCGTGGCTTCGAGCTCGGTCACGTGCTGCCCCGTGTACCAGATCTCGACCGCGCGACCGCGGGACCGGAGCTCGTGGTGGACGGGGGCCATCTTAATCAGTTCTGCTGTCGTGCCGACAAGGATCGCGATCAAGGGCCTCTCCAGTTCACGGGATCGACGGACTCTGACGTCGCGGCACGCGCGGCCGCTCGAAGGTGCACGATGAACAGGGCGAGGGCGATGACGGTGCCCAGGACCCCGCTGAAGACGATGAACCCCATCAGGTCGGGGAGGATCATCCTCGCCCCCGTCCACTGGACCAGCGCCGCCGTCAGGAGGACCGCGAGGCCCGTACGCGACCGGGTCGCCGTCACCCTGATGAGCAGCGCCTGGATCGCGGCCCACGGCACCCAGGCGAGGGCCAGGGGGACGAGCACCTCACCCACCGTCTCGTAGCCGCCGCCGAAGACCGAGACCACGAGGTCGCCGAGCAGGGCGACGACGGCGACCATGGCCAGCCCTCCCGCCAGAGCGATCATCACAGTCACGTTGGTCCCGGTCCGACTCATCGCCGCGTCGCCCCGGCGCGCGACGAATCGGGGCAGCAGGTAGAGCGAGAGGGTGGCCGGCACGATCAGCGTGGACTTCACCACGACGACCGCCGCGGCGTACCCGCCGGCGACGACGGGCTCGGCCCCGGCGCGAACGAGGACGACGTCCATGCTGATCAACCACGCGAACACGATGGTCAGTGCCATCACCACCGTGGTGTCGCGTCCGAACGGCCGTGCCGACGTCGTGAGGCGCTCGCGCGCTGCCTGCACCGACGACCCCACCGCACCCGCCACGGCGACGAACGCCAGCGCCGCGAGCACGACGGTGGCTCCTCCCCCGAGCAGCAGCACCACGGCCGCGAGGACGAGCTGGGCCACCTGCGCACCGCTGGACCACAGGACCACCGCCTTGGCGCGCCCACCGCCCTGGAGCAGCCCCTGCGCCCGGGAGAACAGGAAGTAGGGCGCGACCGCGAGCGCGACGAGCGCCAGCACCCACACGTCGAGCCCACCGGACGCCAGCGGCGCCGCCACCGCGAGCCCCACGGTGCAGACCGCTCCCAGCACCCACGCTTCCGTGATGGACCCGTCACGACGTCGGGGACGCGCAGACGTCGCGCTCGCGGCCCCGGCGTCGGCGACGGCGACGGCGACGGAGTTCCGGAGTGCGCTGCTACCGATGGACGCCACGTTGAGCAGTGCCAGGGCCGACGCCAGCACGGCGTACTCCGCCGGTCCGAGGCCACGGATCGCCACGAACTGGAAGGCAGCCGTCGCCGCCACACCGACGCCGCTGACCAGTCCCACCCCGAGCAGCGCGCGCCCGTGCCTGACCAGGTGCGGCGATCGGCTCAGCCGTGCCAGGAGCCCGGCCGGGGCCGTGCCCGGATCGGCCATCAGGAGTCCGCTCTCGAGCGCCGCCGACCGAACGAGGCGCGGTGGACGACAAGACCTCGTGCCAGGCCGCGCCAGAACACCGCGCCGAAAGGAACGACGTAGACGAGGTAGGAGAGGACCGCCCGCCTGGGCGTTCGGGACGCCAGCGCGATGACCGCCGGCGCGGCGACGGCAGCTCCCGCCGCGGCGCCCACGGCTGCCAGGAGCCGCCACGCCCGGCTCGCCGCAGCGCCGACAGCGACTGCGAGCGCGACCGGGGGCAGTCCCACGAGGGCGATCAGCACGACGTCCCGGAGTGGACTCGTGCCCGCATAGCTGTCCACGAACAGCGTGCCCCTGTTGCCCGCGTGCTGGAGGAACTTGCGAACCGTCGTGCGGGGGCGGTACGTCGCCGAGAAACCGGGGTCCAGACGGATGGGCACGGCAGCGGCGACGTGACGCAGGAGCTTCGTGTCGTCGGACGTGAACCGCGCGTCCGCGGCCGGCCACGAGTGCTCGTACGCCTCGATCATCAGCTGGCGACGAACGAGCAGGCACCCCGTGCCCTTCGGCACCGCGTCGAAGTTCCTCGGCGTGATGAGCATCGGCCTGGGGTCGCTCAGGTACGTCCGCCAGAACACGCCCGTCGGGACCTCCCAGAAGCGACCGACGAGAGGGGTGTCCGGGTCGGTGACGACGTGCCCGTTCCACGGGTGCTGCGCCGAGAGGGCGTCCGCCGCCTCGAGGTGTGCCACGGCGCCCGTGTGCAGCAGGAGCCGGGAGTTGAGGATGAGCACCCACTCTGCGCGCGCCTCCTGCAGCCCTGTCCAGACCGCCATGAAGACACCCTGGTTCGGCTGCGTGACGACGCGGAGGTCGTACTCGTACGACGCCGCCAGTGACCGCATCTCGGCCACGGTCGCATCGGTGGACCCGTCGTCGACGACGAGCACCTCCGCCCGCCACGACGTCCTGCGGAGGGCCACCGCGAGCGCCTCGAGCGTCGTCGGGAGCCACGGAGCCGAGTTGTACGCCGGGATCACCACCGAGACGTCGAACTGGTCCGTGCCGGAGCGAGTCATGAGCGGGTCGCCCTCCCTTCGGTCTGTCCGGGCCGCCGGTCAGGCTACCGGAGTCGCTTCCGCGTGCTCTGGGCAGAGGGACCCACCGCCTGTGGCCGTGCGTCAGCGGCGCCAGGCCGCCTCGAACGCCTGGAGGTGGAGCGCGGCCGACGCGTCCCAGGTGAAGAGCGCCGACCGCTCGAGCGCCGCCGTGCTCAGCCTCGCTCGGCGCGGCCCATCTGCCAGCAGCTCCCCCAACGCGGTAGCGATGGAGCTGTCGTCCGTGCCGCAGTACGCGACAGCATCACCTCCTACCTCCGGCAAGGAGAGCTCTCGTGTGGTGAGCACGGGAGCGCCGCAGGCCATCGCCTCGAGGACCGGTAGGCCGAAGCCCTCACCGAGGCTGGGGTAGGCGACGACCTCTGCCCCGGCCAGGAAGCCTGCGAGGTCCTCCAGAGGCAGGTATCCCGGACGGATCACCCGCAGGGGTGGTCGCACGGCCGCGACCGCGGGGGGGACGTCGAGGTCCCACCCGGCCCCGCCCGCGAGGACCAGCACAGGCGGCGCGGTGGCATCGGCCGCGATCCGGGACCAGGCCCGGATCAACGCCGGCACGTTCTTCCGCGGCTCGAGCGTGCCGAGGAAGGCGACGTACGGCTGGTCGCCGAGACCGAGCGACTCCCGGACCCGGGCGCGCTCGGCCTCGTCCACGGGGTGGAACAACGCGCGGTCGACACCGTGATGGGCGACATGGAACGCGGCCCCGTGCCCGCCGACGTGCCGGAGGACCTCGTCCCGGGTGGCCGCCGACGGCACGACGAGCGCCGCGGCGTGCCGGACCGCCCGCCTCGTCGCCTGGCGGAAGAACCGTCCCTTCACACGTGTGTGCACCTCGGGATGGCTGAAGAACGTGGCGTCGTGGAGGGTCACGACCACCGGGACCGGTGACAGGCGCGGGAACGTGTAGTGGGGGCTGTGCAGCACGTCGGCCCGGACGCGCCGCACGAGCGAGGGCAGGCCGACCTGCTCCCAGGCGAGACGGAACGCCCGGCCGGACACCCGCCCAGGTGCCTCGACCACCTCGGCACCAGGTGCGAGGCCCGCGAACAGGACTGCGTCCCGCGGCTGGGCCACGACGACGAGGTCGGCACCCGCTCGCGCGAGGGCGGGCACGAGCTCGTCGAGGTAGCGACCGACGCCGCCCCGGTCCCCTGGCACCGCAGTGGCGTCCAGCAGCACCCGGGGACCCGACGTGGCGGTCACCGTTCGTGCGCCACGGAGCGCCACCAGTCGAAGGACTCGGCGAGTGCGTCGGGCACGTCGGCGGGCGCTGGGGGCAGCGCACGCTCCGCGTCGCGGTAGGAGCGGTCGATGGTCGCGGCGTCCTCGGCCGCCGTGCCGACCCGCTCCATCCCCACGACGTTCCCGCCGCGCACCCGCGCCGGGTTGCCGTAGGCCTTGGCCCACGGCGGGACGTCCCGGGTCACCACGGCGCCCATGCCGACCATCGCCCCCGGCCCCACCAGCCTGCGTTGGTGAACGACTGCGCTCATGCCCAGGTTGGCGCGCGCTCCGATCACGACGTGCCCCCCGAGCGTCACGGACGACGCCAGGGTCGCACCGTCGTGGACCCGGCAGTCGTGAGCGACGTACACCTTGTTCATGATGAAGCAGTCGTCCCCGATGACGGTGTCGTCCTGCCAGCCCGCGTGGACGGTCGCGTACTCCCGGATGACGTTGCGGCTCCCGATACGGACACCCGGGCCGTCGGAAGGACGCGCCCACTGTGCCGTGTGCTCGACGCCCCGGACCTCCGGGGGGGTACCGAGCACGACCCCTGGCCCGATCCAGTTCTCGTCACCGAGCGTCAGCGGCCCGAAGAGGACCGCGTTCGGACCGATGACGTTTCCTCGTCCCATCCGGACGTCCTGGGCGACAACCGCGCTGGGGTGGATCTCGTTGAGCGACCCGTTCATGATCCTCTGCCCTCCGGTGCGAAGCGGCCGTGCGTGTCACACGGCATCGGGTCCTGCGAGGGTGCCGACGCGGGGCGCAGCTCGCTCACCGGCCCGGAGAGCGTTCGGCCGAGGGGTGAGCGCCGGATCCGGCACGGCCAGGGGCGTCACCGGCCGGGAGCGACCGGTCGGGTCCTGGTGGAGGTCGCAGCGTCTCCGAAGCACCGTCGCCACCGGTCGGGGCATCGCCGCCCTGCGGCGGTGCCGCCTGGGAGGCGCCCGTGACGGGGCCCGACGTACCGATGGGCGCTCGAGGGTCGGGACTCGTCAGCTCCGCCGAGAGCAGCGCGAGGGCCCCCGCGAAGGCGACCGTCCCGGCGACCCAGACGACCATCGGCGAGACCGGCAGGGCCCACCACCACTCGACGCCCGCGTCCAGGTCGATGTCGACGACGTCAAGACCGGTCACGTAGCGCCGGATGTTGTGGTGGAGCGCGACGGCGTTCACGAACGCCAGGACGACCACGATCAGCCATCGCTGCGCTCCGGAGAGGACGAGGGAGCGGCCGTCGGACCGGATCATCGCGGCCACCGCGAGCAGGACGAGGAGCGGCAGGATGTATCGAGGCTGGACGTACGACCCCACAGGATGGCCGGTCAGGAACTGCAGGTAGCCGGGGACCACGGCCAGGGCGGCCACGATCGCGCCCACGGCAAGGCCCTGACGCCAGGTCACGCGCGCCAGTCCCTGGAACACCACCGCGACCAGGACGCCCCACGACAGGGCCCACACGGCAGGAGGCATCGCGGTGTCGAGCCAGCCCAGCCCCCACCGACCCAGGGCACCGACCCAGAGGTCGGGGACGTCGAGCAGGATGTCGCCGAAGGCCCCGAGCGTGAACGGCTGCGGGCGGGGGGCCTCGAGAGCGCTCGACTGGCCGGCGGACAGGTAGGCGAAGGTGGCGACGACAGCCAGGAGGACCGGGTAGAGCGCCCGGACCAGGAAGGCGCGGTCCCACGTGAGCGTGAGCACGAGCGCGGCGCCGACCGCGACCACGGCGTAGATCGACGCGTCGGCTCGAGCCCCTGCGCCCACGAGCAGCGCGACCGCGGCCAGCGCACCCGTCGTCAGCATGCGGCGACCGCTCTCGGCGGTCATGTACCCGACCACCGACACGAGGAAGGTGACCGCCGAGATGACGGCCCAGCCGCTCGGGTTCACCGACGGGATCAGGAACATCCCGAGCGGCACGGCGGTGATCATGAAGCCCGCGAGCATGGCCCGGCGCAGGGCCGTCGGCACCGCTGCCGCCACAGCGGCTCCGAGCAGGACGAAGAGCAGCGCGGAGGCGCCGCGCATGGCCATGACGGAGGTCACGATGTCCGGTCCGGCGAGGACACCCGTCGCCGCGAAGAACACCGGCGGGTAGTCCCCCGTGAAGTTGCCCCGTCCGGTCGCGGTCAGATCGGTGCCCGCCTCCGCGCTCCGCACGGAGTCCCGCTGGCATGCGGCGCTCTCCGCTGCCTCGAAGGCGAAGCACGAGGGGGAGACGATCCCCTTCGGCACCAGCCGCTCGGCAGGGTCTGCTGCCGGCTCGCACAGGCCGTCGCGCAACCCGAGGCCGCACCACGCGCCGGCGAGGTGGTAGTCCTCGTCGGGCGACGACCCGACCGGCGACGACAGCGCCCACATCACCAGCGACACCAGGAGGAGGGCAGCGCCCACCGCTCCGGAGACCGCGCGGGGCGAGCCCACCCTGATCGCCTTCATCACGCGGCGGACCCTACCAGCGAGGCGTGCGACGACCCGGGACCCACCGTCCCCCGCCACACCCGCCGCACCCAGCCGAGGGGTGTCGCGCGTGGAGGTCGGTCACGACCCCGCGGGTACAGTTCAGGCGTGCCGGTTGACCAGTCGTCCGTGGTGATCATCATCCCCGCCTGGAACGAGCAGGAGACCCTCCCTGACGTGGTCCGTGAGGTGCGGGAGGTGCTGCCCTCCGTGGACGTGGTCGTGGTGAACGACGGGTCGACCGACGAGACCTCCCGGGTCGCCCGCGAGGCCGGCGCCCGCGTGCTCGACCTCCCCGTGAACCTGGGCGTCGGCGGGGCCATGCGAGCCGGCTACCGCTTCGCCGAGCGGCGGGGCTACCGCTACTCCGTGCAGCTCGACGCCGACGGGCAGCACGACCCGCGTGCGGTTCCGCTGCTCCTCCAGCCCCTGGAGCGCGGCGAGGCCGACGTCGTCATCGGCGCCAGGTTCGCCGGGGTCGGCACCTACACGGCCGGACTCGCCCGGCGGGCGACCATGTGGGTCCTGTCGACGATCCTGTCCCGCGTCGCGAGGACGCGGCTGACGGACACGACCTCGGGGTTCAAGGCCTGCAACCGCGCCGCGATCCTCCGGTTCGCCGCGGACTACCCCGCCGAGTACCTCGGGGACACCATCGAGTCGCTCGTCATCGCCGCGCGCACCGGGCTCACCGTGCGCCAGGTCGGCGTGCAGATGCGTCCCCGCGCCGGGGGACGACCGTCGCACGGTCCCGTCAAGGCGGCCGTGTTCCTGACCCGAGCCCTGCTGGCCGTCTTCGTCGCCCTCACGCGACCACGCTCGACCGTACGTCAGGAGGCTGCGACGTGACCGGCTACGTCTTCGCGACCGTCGCCTGCATCCTGGTGACCGCCGCTGTCCTGGGGCTGCTGCGGACGCGCCGTATCCGCGAGAAGTACGCGGGGATCTGGATCGCCCTGGCCGCGGTCAACATCCTGTTCGTCGTGTTCCCGGGGCTCGCCGTGGTGCTCGCGCGACTCGTCGGCGTCGCCACGCCCGTGAACCTGCTCTTCGCGCTGGCCTTCATCGTCCTGCTGGTCGTCTGCATCCACCTGTCCACCGAGCTGTCCCGCGTGGAGGACCAGACCCGCACGCTGACGGAGGAGATCGCGCTGGTGCGCCTCGACCTCTGGGAGCTCGAGGACCGTCTCCGACCGCAGCCGCGACCGCGGGACGGCGGCCCCGCCGACGCGTCCCTGCCCTCCCTCCCGGCCGACCGCCCCGTCCCCGCCGCGCCTCCCCGACCCGTCGGCGACGTCGGCGGCACCGTTCGCCCCCCCTCGTGAGTCGTCCGGACGACTCGCACGCGTCGCCGCGTCCGTCCCCGGCACCCGCGCCGGGGGAGCCACTGCCGGAGCCGCCTCTGACCTGCGCCGTCGTCGTCGTGAACTGGAACGGCGCGGAGGTGCTCCCCGCGTGCCTCGACTCCCTCGACCGGGTGCTTCCGGCCGAGGTGACGGTCGTGCTCGTGGACAACGGGTCGACGGACGGCTCGGTGGAGCAGGCCGAGCGGGACCACCCGGAGGTCCTCGTCGTGCGCCGGGGCGTCAACGACGGGTTCGCCGCCGGGGTGAACGCGGGCATCAGGGCCACCGACGCGGACCTGGTCCTCCTGATCAACAACGACGCCGTGGCCCAGCCGGGCTGGCACGCCGCTCTCGCCGCACCGTTCCGCGGGCCGTCGGGGCACGACGTCGGCGCCGTCACCGGCCGGGTCCTCCTGGACGGATGGTTCGTGCCGGCCACGCCACCCCGCCAGGACGCCGACCTCGTGGACGGCGCCTCGCACGCGTGGCGCCGCGCGCCGGGGGGCGAGGCCGTCCCCGGTGCGACCCGCCGGCTGAACTCGACGGGCAACGAGGTCACCCGCACGGGCAACGGCCGCGACCGCGACTGGCTGGCGCCGGGCGACGGCCCTCCGGCGCCACCAGACGTCTTCGGCCTCAACGGCGGGTGCGCTGCGCTGCGTCGCAGCGCCCTGGCCGACGCCGGGCTGCTCGAGGAGTCCCTCTTCCTCTACTACGAGGACACCGAGCTGTCCTGGCGGCTGCGGCGCAGGGGGTGGCGGGTCGTCCACGCCCACGACGCCGTCACCGTGCACCGGCACGCGGCGTCCTCCGGGGTGCGCAGCGAGGTGTTCGTCGTCCACAACGTCAGCAACAGGCTCCGCGTCGCGGTCCGCCACGCCCCGGCGACCGTCGTCGGCCGCGCCTGGCTCCGCACGACGGTGCGCCTGGCCGCCGGGCCCGGGCGGGCGTGGCAGTGGCGGGGCCTGCGGACCGCGGTGACCCGGCTCCCGGAGGACCTGCGCGCCCGACGGCAGGTGGACCGGACGGCCCGGGTCCCGCGGCAGGTGGTGGCCGACCTCCTCGTCGACGACCGGACCCGGGGCCACGGCACCGGCGCCGGCACCTGAGACAGCCCAACGGTCCGAGGAGGAGGAGCCCGCGTTGCACGACAGCACCCAACCGCTGCGCGTCGGCCTGACGGTCGAGCAGCTGTGGCAGCCGGTGCCGGGTGGTTCCGGCACCTACATCACCGAGCTCCTCGCGGCGCTCGACCGGCGTCAGGACACCCAGGTGCGCGGGCTGGCCGCTGCGCACCGGCCGCGGTCCGGACGCGGCCCGCGCGGCGTGACGGTCGACCACGCGCCACTGCCCCGACGGGTGCTCTACGACGCGTGGAACGGCCTGCGCGCACCACGGGCCGAAGCGCTGCTGAGGCGGCCCGTGGACGTCGTCCACGCCACGACATGGGCCGTGCCACCCACGACGAGACCGCTGGTCGTGACCGTCCACGACCTGGCGTTCCTGCACGACCCCGGGCACTTCACCGCCCGGGGCGCGCGCTTCTTCGTCCGCTCGCTGGAACGGGTGGTGGACGAGGCGTCCGCGGTGATCGTCCCGTCCCGGGTGGTCGCCGAGGACTGCGTCGCGCACGGCATCGAGGAGAGCCGCCTCCACGTCGTGCCGCACGGCGTGCGTGTCCCCGCGGTGACCGCCCGGCAGGTGGACGACCTCCGCCGGCGGCACGGGCTGCATCGGCCCTACGTCCTGTGGGCCGGGACACTGGAGCCCCGCAAGAACGTCGAGCGCCTCGTCGCGGCGTTCGAGCTGGTCCGGGGGGAGCGCCCCGGCATGGAGCTGGTCCTGGTCGGCCCGTCGGGATGGGGAGGCCGGACCACGTCGGATGCACCGGGCGTCCGGGCCCTCGGACGTCTGTCCTGGCACGACCTGCACACGGCGTACGCGGGTGCGGAGGCGTTCTGCTTCCCCTCGATCCGGGAGGGCTTCGGGCTGCCCGTCCTCGAGGCGATGGCGCACGGCGTGCCGGTGGTTACCTCCGCCGGGACGTCGATGGCGGAGGTCGTCGGCGACCCGGACAACGGGGTGCTCGTGGACCCCGCCGACGCGTCGTCCGTCGCCGCCGGGATCCTCGACGCCCTCGACCGGCGGAGCCCCCTGGCCGAGCGGTCGCTCCGGCGCGCGGCCGACTTCACCTGGGACCGGAGCGCGGCCGCGACGCGGGCGGTCTACGGTCTCGCCCAGGAGGCCTGACCGACGAGGCCATCGTCCGACCCGCCCCCGGCGCCGTGGGCCGAGGCGCTGCGGGCACCGGTTAGGATCGAGCGCCGTAGGGGCGCCGGGGCTGTGGTGCGGGCGCAGTACCCACCGGTGAGCCCAGGTCAGGAGGACGGTGAGATGTCAGGTGCCGCTCGCCGCGCTGCGCTCCCGGGAAGGCCTGGCACGCGGCCGGGCCCCCGGGCCGCCCGGCCGGTGGTTGCCCAGCCGCCCCGAAGGCGACGTCGCACAGGAGCAGTGACATGAGCAGCCCCACGAGCATCGTCCGCATCGAGGACGTGTCCAAGCGCTTCGTGCTCCACAAGGACAAGTCCCTCAAGGAGCGCGTGCTGAACGTCGGTCGCAGCCGGCGGCACGTGGACGACTTCTGGGCGCTCCGCGACATCAACGCGGAGATCCACGCGGGCACCACGGTGGGTCTCATCGGCGCGAACGGCTCCGGCAAGAGCACCCTGCTCAAGGTGATCGGTGCGATCATCCAGCCCACGACGGGTTCGGTCCTGCGCCGGGGGCGCCTGGCGGCATTGCTCGAGCTCGGCGCCGGCTTCCACCAGGACCTGACCGGCCGCGAGAACGTCTACCTCAACGCGGCGCTGCTCGGCATGAGCAGGGCAGAGACGGACCGCCACTTCGACGCCATCGTCGACTTCTCCGGCATCGAGGAGTTCATCGACACCCAGGTGAAGTTCTACTCCTCCGGCATGTACGTCCGCCTGGCGTTCTCGGTCGCCGTCCACGTCGACCCGGACCTCCTGCTCGTCGACGAGGTGCTGGCTGTCGGGGACGAACCCTTCCAGCGCAAGTGCATGGACAAGATCCGGTCGTTCCAGCGGGAAGGTCGGACCATCGCGCTCGTGAGCCACTCCGCCGACCAGGTGGGGGAGCTGTGCGACCGGACCCTCTTCCTGCGCGACGGCCGCGTCGTCGTCGACGGACCGCCGGAGGAGGGCATCCGTGCCCTGCGCCAGTCCTTCGAGAGCGACCGGCGCGAGCGCGAGGACGCCGAGGAGGCGGACTCCCCCACGCACCCGCGTGCCAGGATCACCCAGGTGCGGCTCAACGACGCCGCCGGCACGCCCACGTCGGTGCTGCGCGCCGGGGAGCCGCTGCGCATCGGCGTCGACGTCGACCTGCTCGAGCGGGTGCCGGGGTGGCGGCTGGGGGTCTCCATCGAGACGCCGCTCGGCCAGTACGTCTACGGGACGAGCTCGGAGCGGCAGGAGCTGGGGCTGCCGACCGGTCCGGGCGTCGCGACCGTGGAGATCTCCGTGCCGCAGGTCCGCCTGGGATCGGGGCAGTACGTGATCCGCACCCGTGCCTGGAGCCCAGACGGGGAGACGCTCGACCTCGTCCCGCAAGGCGCACTGTTCTCGGTCGAGCTCGACTCCGCCCTCAGCACCGGCGTCGTCGACATGACGGCGTCCATGCGCGTCACCGGCTGACGAGCCGGCGCGGAGGGCCGACACGTCCACCGACACGGGGTCCGCCAGGAGGGTCGCGTGCGAGGATGGTGCTAGACACCGGCACCTGACCAGGCGTCATGGTTCGGCACCGCCGAGACACCGGCGCTCGTCGCCTGGCGACGGTGACACCGCCCGACCGCGCACTGCGGACCCTCGTCGCCGGAGACACCGCATGATCGCCGCCCGCTCCCCCGTCGCCCTCCTCACGGTGCTCGTGACCGGGCTCTCCCTCGCCGCGTGCACCGCGTCGGAGCCACGGGCTGCCGCCTCGTCACCCCCCGCTGCACCCTCTCAGGAGCCGTCGGGGCCGGCGGCGGAGCCGCCCGGCGGCTCGGAGACCGCACCCGGGCCCGGCCCCGCCACGTCGCCGGCCCCCGACCCGGCGGATGCGGCCCCCCAGCCCACGCAGGACCCGCAGCCCCCGCCCACCAGCCGGGACGCTGTGGAGGTCGTGGTGACCTACGCCGGCCCCGGCACCGATCCCGATGTCACCGAGGTCGTCGCCTACCTGCCCGGCCTCATCGAGGAGGGTGGGACCTGCACCGCGACGCTGGTCCCCAGCGGAACGGCCGTCTCCGTCCCCGCGTGGCCCGACGCGACCTCGACGTCCTGCGAGCTCATGGAGCTCGACGTCCCGCCCACGGCCGGCTCGACGGTCGTGGTGACCTATGCCTCTCCCGCGAGCTCGGGGACCTCCGCGACGACCGAGGTCTCGCCATGAGACGCGGGCTCGTGGCCACGGTCACGACGATCGTCGCGCTGGTGACCGCCGTGGTGGGGCCCGCCGCCGCGGCGACCGCAGCCACGGCTCCGGCCGCGGTGGCACCGATCACCCCGGTCGCCGCGGCGATCAGCACCTCACCGGCGCCGACGTCCGCAGTGCCGGCCGGGCCGGTCGCGGCAGCCGTCGCGAGCGACTGGGCCGCCGGCAACATCATCAGCGACTCCGTCTTCTTCGACCCCGGGACCATGACGGTCGCGCAGGTGCAGGCCTTCCTCGACGACCGCGGGGCAGCGTGCCGACCCAACGCCGACGGGCTCCCCTGCCTCAAGGACATCCAGGTCCCGACGGTCGCGAAGGCCGCGGACGGCCTCTGCCGCGGCTACGCCGGTGGTACGCAGCAGACGGCGGCCCAGATCATCGTCGGCGTGGGCCTGAGCTGTGACGTCAACCCGCGCGTCCTCATCGTCCTCCTGGAGAAGGAGCAGTCCCTCGTCACCAGACGGACCCCCTCGGCCTACGCCTACGAGCGCGCGACCGGCTTCGGCTGCCCGGACACGGCCCCGTGCAACGAGGAGTACTTCGGGCTCTTCAACCAGCTCTACCTCGCGGCGAGGCAGTACCAGAACTACGCGGCCAACCCGGACCGCTACCCGCGGTACCGCCCGCAGCGCACGGTGGACGTCCTCTACCACCCGAAGCAGGACCCTCCGGGCACGTTCGTCTGCGGCTCCTCGCCCGTGTTCATCCACAACCAGGCGACGGCCGGGCTCTACACGTACACGCCGTACCAGCCGAACGCCGCGGCGCTCGCCAACCTGTACGGCACCGGCGACGCCTGCAGCTCCTACGGCAACCGGAACTTCTGGCGGCTCTTCACCGACTGGTTCGGCTCCACGCAGGCGGGCAGCTTCCTCGTCCGGACGGCGACGAGCGGCCAGGTCTACCTCGTCGTCGGATCGGTCAAGCACCCGGTCAACTCGCTCGCCGTGCTCAGCGCGTACGCCCCGCTCGGCCCGGTCGGCACGGTCTCACAGGTCTACCTGGACCGCCGCACCACGGGGCCGGCACTCGGCCGGTTCGTCCTCGCGAGCAGCGGCACCGTCCTCTTCGTCGACCAGGGTGAGAAGCACACGTTCTCCTCCTGCACGCTCGTCGCCCACTACGGCGGCAGCTGCGGCGCCCTGGTCAGCCTCAGCGACGTGCAGCTGGCCGCCATGCCGGACGACGGCGTCATGCGCCCCACCCTGCAGTCGCCCGACGGCGCGCTCTTCACCGTCCGGGACGCGGTCAAGCACGAGGCGGCGGACCAGGAGTCGCTCACGCGGGCCGGGCTCTCGACCGACGTCGTGCGGCTGTCCCGGGACGCCGTCGCGGGGCTCCCGTACGGCGACCCGATCATCCGACCGGGCCTCGTGCTGACCGACCGCACCACGGGCGCCACGTCGCTCAGCCACTCCGCCGGCCTCAACCCGGTCCCCGCGGCGCTGCTCGAGGGCACGGTCCTCGGGAAGCTGCCCGTCCGTCCGTTGGACGCCGCCGGGCTGTCCCGGCTGTCGGGCGGCGCCCCGCTGACACCCTTCGTGCGCCGATCCACGGACGACGCCACGATGCTGCTGCGCGGCAGCTCGATCACGCGTGTCGTCGACCCGGCCGCCGCCCCGCCGGCTCCGCCGGTCGTGGGGTCGGAGACCCTCGCGGGGTTCACCGAGACCGGGACACCGGCGACGCCGCTGTTCGTCGAGCCGGTGGGCTCGACGGTGCGCTACCTCGTCGAGGGCGGGGTCCGCCGACCTGTCCGCGACGACGCCGAGCTGCGCTTCCTGGCGGGCACGTCCGAGCCGGTGGTCCTTCGGGTGACCGGCCCCGTCGCCGGCCTGATGCCCGTGGGCCGGTTCGCCGCCCTGACGCAGTTCGACGACGTGTGGCTCACCCAGCCCTTCGCCGAGGACATCGTCTGGCTCGCCGCCTCGGGCGTGACGAGCGGCTACGCGGACGG
This sequence comes from Actinotalea ferrariae CF5-4, assembly GCF_000603945.1. Classification (GTDB taxonomy): domain Bacteria; phylum Actinomycetota; class Actinomycetes; order Actinomycetales; family Cellulomonadaceae; genus Actinotalea; species Actinotalea ferrariae. Next base: position 24,346 of record NZ_AXCW01000018.1, read on the forward strand.
CACCTTCCGACCCACCGACCCCGTGAGCCGTCAGGCGATGGCGGCGTTCCTCCACCGGATGGCCGGGAGGCCGGCGGTGGACCTCCCCGCCACGCCGACCTACGTCGACGTGCTCCCGGGCTCGCAGTTCTACGGCGAGGTCGAGTGGCTCACCGCAGCCGGGATCGCGACCGGGACGTCGGCGCCGGACGGGACGGTGCGTTTCGCGCCCACGGCCTTCGTGAGCAGGCGGGCGATGGCCGCCTTCCTGTACCGTGCCGCCGGCTCCCCGGCGTTCACGCCGCCGGCCGCGCCGACCTTCGCGGACGTGCCGGCGACGGCACCGTTCGCCCGGGAGGTCGAGTGGCTCGCGTCGGTCGGTGTCACGACGGGGCAGTCCGTGAACGGTCGGCTGATGTACAACCCGGCGGATCCCGTGAGCCGGCAGGCGATGGCAGCCTTCCTGCACAGGTTCGACGGGCTCTGACGGCGAGAGCAGCGCACGGTGCCGCGGCGACTACGATCGACCGCGGCCCTGCGCAGTCACCTGCGAGGGGTACCCATCCGAGGAGGCACCACCCATGGCCACGTCCGCAGCCGAGCAGCGCATGTCCCGCATCGCGCGCGAGCCGCTGCGCCCCTTCGGACCGCAGCGGGGCATCGCGACGGGCACGGTGGCCTCCGTCCGGGACATCTGGGGAGCCCGAGAGCTCGTCGGGCTGCTGGTGCGCCGGGAGCTGCGGGCACGGTACAAGAACAGCTCCCTGGGCTTCGTGTGGAGCCTCTTCAAGCCGATCGCGCAGCTCGCCATCTACTTCGTGGTCATCGGCCAGTTCCTGCAGCTGGCGCGCAACATCCCCGACTTCGCCATCTTCATCTTCGCGGGGCTGACCGTCTGGGGTCTGTTCAACGAGGTCGTCGCGGGCGGCACCGGCTCGATCGTCGCCAACTCGGGGCTGGTGAAGAAGGTCTACCTGCCGCGCGAGGTGTTCCCGCTCAGCACGGTCGGGGCCGGCCTGTTCAACTTCGGGATCCAGTTCGTGGTCCTCACGCTCGGCACGGTGATCGCCGGTGCCTTCCCCGCCTGGGCGAACCTGATCTACGTGCCCCTCGGGCTGGTGCTCGTCATGACCTTCAGCACCGCCCTGGCCGTCCTCCTCAGTGCGCTGAACGTGTACCTGCGGGACGTGCAGCACCTGGTCGAGATCGTGATGCTCATCCTCTTCTGGGCGTCCCCGATCATCTACTCCTACAAGTTCGTGACGGCCCACCTGGGTGGAGGCTTCCTCGAGGAGCTCTACCTCGCGAACCCGGTGACCCTCGCCGTGCTGGCGTTCCAGCGCGGCATGTGGGTCGGCGGCGCGGAGGAGCCCTTCCCGAGCGACCTGGGCACGCGCCTCGTCGTGGCGACGATGGTGTCGATGCTCCTCCTGTGGGTCGCCCAGCGCGTCTTCTCGCGCCTGGAGGGCAACTTCGCCCAGGAGCTCTGAGGGGCTCGCACGTCGGGCCGTCGGCACGCGGCCGCAGCGCCCTGACGCTCAGTGGCCGACCGGGGCCAACGGCTCGAGCGCGCCCCGCCGCACGCCGCGCCACTTCTGCAGGTGGAACAGCGGGTTGACCAAAGACCAGTAGATCTTCCGCAGCAGCCCGAAGTCGCCGTCCCGCAGGATGTGCACCTGGTCGCGGACGACCCCGCGCACGACCATCCTCGCGATGACCGACCAGGCCGGCACGGCCACGTCGATCCCCACCTCGCGCAGGCCCTTCGTCTCGTCCACCATGCGCTCGTCGTACTCCGCCAGCGTCATGTCGTTCGAGTGCACGACCGACGCGCGAGGGGCGTAGGCCTTGAGGTACCCCGCATCGACCAGGTCCCGTCCGAGGAGCTGGTCCTCGGCGTAGGAGACGTCCCGGTAGGGGACCTCACCGATGAGCACCTCGCGGCGCGCCGCCGAGTTCACGTCGGAGTAGAAGGTCACCGCGTTCCGCACGGCCTCGTCCTGGACGAAGTCGTCCACGTAGAACAACGTCGTGCCGAACCCGGGTCCGAATCCCTGGAAGACCGCCCGGATCTCGTACTTGAGCAGCGGGAAGCACCACGGCCGCGGGATCTGCGAGCCCATGACGGCCGCGACGCGAGGGTTGAGCTCGAACGGCTTCAGGATCTCGTACAGCCACCGGTCGTGGGACGGCACGGCGTCGTGCGTGAGGTAGACGACGTGGCGCCCGTGCGCGAGGTGGGCGGCGAGGTTGCGCGTGCGCCCGTGCCCGAACTCGCTGTTCGGGATCTCGTGCAGGCGGACCTCGGGGTGAGCGGCGACGATCTGCAGCGTGCGGTCCGTCGAGCCCGAGTCGATGACGAGGACCTCCATCACGCCGTCGTACCGCTGCTGTCGCAGGGAGGCCAGGATCGCCTCGAGATACCGCTCCCCGTTCCAGGTGAGGATGACCACCGTCACGTCGACGGCGGCCGGGGACGCGTCCTCGACCCCCGACGCACCGTCCGCCGGACTCAGCGCCTCAGTCACGGGCCGCTCCGATCTCCTGCCACGTGCGGGCGATGCCGTCGTGGAGCGAGGTCAGCCTTGGGGCGCCGAACTCCTCCGAGAACCGGCTCGTGTCCAGGGTCACGTGGTCCACGAAGGTCGGCGGCTGAGGCTTGTGGTGGACCGTCGACTCGATGCCGGTCACCTCGCGGATCGCGGACAGGAGCTCCGTGAGCCGGAGCCCCACCCCGCTGCCGAGGTTGTAGAGGTCCGTGGACGTCCCCTCCGTGACCGCCTGAGCGATCATCTCGGCCACGTCGGCGACGTAGACGTAGTCACGCACCATGGATCCGTCACCGAAGACGGTGAGGGGCTCGCCCGCCGCGATCTGCCGCAGGAAGATCGGGATGACACCCTGCCGCTTCCTCGGGTTCTGCCGTGGGCCGTACGGGTTAGATATGCGGAAGACCGTGGAGTCCAGGCCCTGCGTCCGCCGGAAGTACCGCAGGTAGTTCTCGATGGTGAGCTTGCCGATCGCGTACGGCGAGACGGGCAGCGTGAGGTCCGTCTCACGGAACACCGTCTGGGGCTGGTCGCCGTAGATGGCCCCGCCCGTGGACGCGAAGTAGACCTTCTGCACGCCGGCTGCGGCGCAGGCGCTGAACATGCCGATGCTGGAGAGGATGTTGGTCCGGACGTCGAGCGTCGGGTCGCCCTCCGAGGTCGCCGGGTCGGTCGTCGACAGCAGGTGCAGGACCATCTCCTGGCCCTCGACCGCGCGGCGGACGTCGTCGCCGTTGAGGAAGTCCCCGACGATCGGGCGGACTCCGCTCGCGCTCCACAGCGGCGGCTGCGGACCGAACCGGTCGAAGGCCGCCACCGTGTGCCCGCGGGCCACGAGGGCGTCGACGACATGGGACCCGATGAAGCCGTTCCCCCCGACGACGAGGACGTCAGCCACGGAGCGCCCTGGTGACGATCTCGACGAACTGGCGACCCGACGCCTCCCACGACGCGTCGGCGACGCTGGCCGAGGCGCGCGAGGCGTGCTCGGCCAGGTCCGGCCGGTCCAGGACGTCGACGAGCCGGTCCGCCATCGCCCGGGGGCTCAGCTCGCAGAACTCGATGAAGTCGTTCTCGGCGACGAGCGCGTTGTTGTCGCCGGCGTTGACGACGGGGATCACCCCGGCCGCGAGGAGCTCCAGCGGCAGCAGGGACAGGTTCGTCAACGACAGCACGAGAGCGGCGCCGCACCGGTTGTAGAGCGCGTTCAGCTCGGTGACCTTCATGGCCCCGTGGTCGACGTGACGGAACGGCAGGTCGTAGGACGAGACGTCCCAGCCGGCCAGGTGGATCGTGATGTCCGGACGGCGCTCGGCGAGGATCTGCAGCGCCATGACCCCGAGCTCGAATCCCCGTCGGGTGGTCACCGGTCGGGCGTAGAAGAAGACGTCCTTCCGGGCGGTCCGGACCTCGTGGCTGTAGTGCCGCACGTCGGCGCCGAAGCTGAACGGCTCCGCCGTCATGCCGTACTCGGAGCCGAGGCGACCGCTCAACCAGCGGCCGGCCGTGACGCCGTGGAAGCCGAAGCGGTACGTGTTCTCCGCCAGGACGTGCTCGCTGCCGACGGGGTAGAACGCCGGCTCGAAGTCCTGGACGAAGTAGAGGCGCCGCGCCCGCGACGGGTCGAGGTACGCCGGGTACGCGGTCTCCCATCCCGTCGCCACGATCGCATCCGTGCCCGGGGCGACGCCCGACCGGGGGTCGTAGGCCACGAACTCCGCACGCACGTCGGGGTACGACGGGCTCTCCGCGATCATCCGCTGGAGGTGGCCGGCGTCGATCGGGAAGTCCTGGGCGTGGTAGAGGTACACGGTCGCCTCGTGACCGGCGTCCTCGAGGAAGCGGATGAACCGGAAGATGTTCTGGTGACCACCGCTCGACTCACCGGGTGGGTGCATGATCCACGCGGTCGAGAGCCGGCCGGACGTCGGCGTGTGCGGTTCCGCCCGCCACGCCGGGGTGGTGGTCCAGTCGACCGCCACCGCGTCCTCGTACCGCACGAGCATCCGGATCTGCTGACGCTCGGCCTCACCGGGCGGTCGCAGGGCCTCCGCGACACGGCCCGTCACCTTCCAGAGCAGCACGCGGAGGCCGCGATCACGGGTCATGCGCACCACGCGTCCGACCAGGCCGGTGACGCGTCGCAGCATGGGAGCCTCCCGTCGGTCCGATGTTCCCCCGAGCGCCGGGCCGGGGCTGCCCGATCGGGCCGCCTTCACCCTACCTGGATCACGCCCTGCCGCCGGAGCCACGACCAGCACGCCGGAGCCGCCGCAGGACCGGTCCCAGCCGACGGCGCACCCGCTCGTCGATGCTCCGGTCGAGACGCGAGCGCACGGCGGCCACCTCGGCGGACAGCGCACCGATCCGCTCGTCCTTCTCGGCGAGGACGTCGCCGGCGTGCCGCAGGTCGTCCCGGGCCCGCTGCCACTGCACGTCGAAGCGGGCGCCGCCCCGGACCGCGGTCACGTCCTGCGCCATGATCGTCCGGACGTCCTCGGCAGCGTCGACCCGGCGGTCGCCCGAGCGCGTGGCCGTCGCGCTGACCTCGCTCTGGAACCGCGCCTCGTGAGCCGCGAACCGCTCGAGCAGGTCCTCGGTGAGCTCCAGGTCCAGGTGTGCCGCCAGCTCCTCCATGTGCTGGCCGATGGTCCGCGGCGGGTCGTGCACCTCGCGCCGTGAGGCGGCTGCCATCCCGACGGCGGTCCACAGCAGCCCCCGGACGAGCAGGCAGTCCCGGTCGTAGCCCTCGACCTCCCACTCCTGGTCGATCACGGCGAGCCCGCCGTCCTGCTCGACCAGGATGTTGTGGGGGACGAGGTCCACGGGCGCCCAGGGGACGTCCGGCACCAGGGCCGCCCAGGCTCGCAGCAGGCCGGGCGTGCGGACGGGCTCGTCGACGAGCACCTGCACCATCTCGGCACCGTGACGCTCGGCCTCGACCGGTGGAGCGCACTGGCGGACATGCGCTGCGCCCGTGCCCTCTGCGCCCGGATGAACCGCCGACCGGTGGAGCTCGACAGCGCCGGCGGCCTCGACGACCTCGGTGCGCGTGCAGTAGACCTGCTGCCGGTCGGTGCTGAACATGACGGCGAGCCGGTGCTGCGGCCACAGCGGCGCGCCACCCTCGCCCTTGGTCGCGATCACGACGAGCGAGTTGGAGAAGTCCTGGCCCACCTTCGCCTGGACGAGCGTCCGCCACAGCATCCGCTCGTCGGCGAGCTGCAGGCGCGGCACGACCCAGTCGGGGCTGGGGAAGCGCGGCAGCCGTTCGGCCAGGGCTGGGCTGGTCGCGAAGAGGGCGTCGCTCATGAGGACGCGCGGCATCTTGTAGTCGGGGAACGCGCCGAGGACCGATGCAGCGAACCCGGCGCTGTGCAGCAGCCGGGTCAGGACGTCCCGGCTGAAGGTGCGGGCGGGCGAGCCCAGCAGGTAGCCCTCGAGGGAGTCGAACGGCCGGTTGGTGTGGTCCTCGCCCGCTCCGGCGAGGTACTTCACCCCGAGCGCGTTCTCGATCGCGACGACGAGCGTGCCGCCCTCGACGAGGACGTCGTGGCACCGCTGGAGGAAGTCCAGGTACGGCGCCGGGTCGAGCGTCCCCTGGCCCACGTACTCCAGGACACCCACCACGACGACGACGTCGTAGACCGGCTCCCGCGGGACGTCCTCGAGGGTGCCGACGTGCACGCGGACGTCGTCGAGGTCGGCGGTGCGCAGCGCCGCGACGCGGGCCCGCGCGCGCATCGGCTCGACGGAGTCCACGGTCCCGCAGGTCTCACCCAGGTAGCGGGTGATCGGACCGCAGCCCCCGCCGATCTCGAGGACCTTCATCCCGGGACGGAGGTCGACCCCGCGCAGGAGGTTCGCGCGCACGGGGGTGAGGGAGTAGGTGGTGGCCCAGTCCGTCGCCGCCGCGGCGAGCTCGTCCGACGTCGACGAGCGGTCCTGCGCACCACCGACGATCCGGGCGAGGGTGTCCTCGGCGCCGTCGGCGTACTGCAGGCCGGGGTCCGACAGGACGGTGAGGCCGTCGTCGCCCCGCTCACCGAGGGCACGCAGGGGGGTGGCGCTGAGCACGATGAAGATCCTCCTTGAAGTCGGACCAACTTACCGTCCCCGGGTGCCTGCGCCGGACGGCCGGCGCCCCGTCCCCGCTAGGATCGAAAGGTTGCCAGGCTCCCCCACCGGAGGTCATCCGTGCGTCTGCTCGTCACCGGCGGTGCCGGTTTCATCGGCTCGAACTTCGTCCACCAGAGCGTGCGGGAGCGCCCGGACCTCCGCGTGACCGTCCTCGACGCCCTCACGTACGCCGGCGACGAGTCGTCCCTGGCCCCGGTGGGAGACGCGGTGACCCTCGTCCACGGCGATGTCGCCGACGCCCCTCTGGTGGACCGTCTGGTCGCCGAGGCGGACGTCGTCGTGCACTTCGCGGCCGAGTCGCACAACGACAACTCGCTGTCCGACCCGTGGCCGTTCGTGCAGACGAACGTCGTCGGGACCTACACGCTCCTCGAGGCGGTGCGCCGCCACGGGACGCGGTACCACCACATCTCGACCGACGAGGTCTACGGCGACCTGGAGCTCGACGACCCCGCCAAGTTCACGCCGGAGACGCCGTACAACCCGTCCAGCCCCTACTCGTCGACCAAGGCGGCGAGCGACCTGCTGGTCCGCGCCTGGGTGCGCTCGTTCGGCGTCCAGGCCACCATCTCCAACTGCTCGAACAACTACGGGCCGTTCCAGCACGTGGAGAAGTTCATCCCGCGCCAGATCACGAACGTGCTCGACGGTGTGCGCCCGAAGCTCTACGGCACCGGGGAGAACGTCCGGGACTGGATCCACGTCGAGGACCACAACACCGCCGTCTGGGCGATCATCGAGCGGGGACACATCGGGGACACCTACCTCATCGGCGCCGACGGCGAGGTGGACAACAAGACCGTCGTCGAGCTCATCCTGGAGCTCATGGGTGAGTCACCCGACGCGTACGACCACGTCAACGACCGGCCGGGCCACGACATGCGGTACGCCATCGACGCCACGAAGCTCCGCGAGGAGCTCGGCTGGACCCCGCGGTACGGCAGCTTCCGGGACGGCCTCGCAGCCACGGTCGACTGGTACCGGGCCAACGAGGGGTGGTGGCGGCCGCAGAAGGACGCCACCGAGGCGAAGTACGCCCAGCTCGGCCGCTGAGGGACCGGCCCCGCCGGCGGAGCGTCGGCTCCCCGGCTCAGGCGCCTGAGGTCGGCGCCCGCGCTCGTCAGGGCTGCGGCCGTGCGCCGGTGAGGACCGCCTCGAGGAGGTCGGGCCGTACCGCCCGCCCGCGGAGGGCGCGCAGGTGATGCAGGAGCCACGAGTCGCGACGCACCCGCCCCTCGGCTGCCGCACGCAGGAGCGCCGGAAGGCGCGGGATGCGGTCCTGGTACGCGGCGTGCAACGTGCCCTGCTGGAGGCGCTCGTAGTCGGCCCGCCAGTGCCACCCGATGCTCTCGTCGAGCTCGGTGTTGGCCGCGTACGCGGAGCCGCCGTTGTCGATCTTGCGACGGAACTGCTCCCAGGACCTCAGGGGCACGTGGTAGATGTCCAGGGGGGTCTCGGGCCAGGGGGACAGCGTCAGCCCCTGCACCGCGTGGTTCCCCTGCTCGACGACGATGTCGGCTGCCGCCCGGTGGACGACCTTCGCAGCGAGCGGCGTACCACGCTCCGACAGGGTCTCGAGGTCGCGCCACCGGAGGCGGCTCGGCCACGGCCCGCGTGCGCCCCGCCGTCCCACGAGGTCCTCGCGACGGGCGGTCACCGAGCCGAACTGGGCCGGGACGTCCGACAGCACCGCGTGGACGGTCCTCGACCGGTCGACCGGCACCCAGAACTCGTCCGCGTCGAGGTGGAGGACCCAGTCGGCGCGGTGCTCCACGGCGGCCCGGTGGGCCATCCGGGTCACCCACTGCGCCTGGCGGTAGGTGTGGTCCGGCTCGTGGAGGAGGTCCACGACACCTCTGCGGGCGTAGGCCTCGAGCACCTCGGTGGTGCCGTCGACGGACCCGTTGTCGGTCACGACGACGAGCTCGGCGCCCTGGTCGAGGTGGTGCTCCACCGTGGCGGCGACCACGTCCGCCTCGTCGCGGACGAGGAGGGTCGCGACGAGCCTCACGCCCTCGCCACCCGCAACCGGTGGGCCAAGGCCAGCGCCTCCTCACCGGACTCCGCACGGTGCACGCCGGGCAGTCCCCCGGTCCACGCGTCGAGCGTGCCCGACACCTTGCCGTAGGAGTTGTCCAGGACCACGTGCGGGATGCCGAGCAGCGCGCAGAGGACGTGACCGTGCAGCTTGTCCGTGACCACGACCTCCGCCGAGGAGAGGAGGTCGATCCCCCGGCGCACCCACCGCCAGGCCAGGGGTGTGTAGGTCCGCTCGGCGGCCGCGTGCCGCAGGCCCATCCCGCGGACGCCCGGGGACCAGCTGTCGCGCACCGCCCGGTTGACGCGCAGGGCCAGCCGCCCGACCAGGTCCCAGCCCGCCTCGTCGTCCGGCACCCCGTGGAGCCACTCCACGCGGCGCACGTCCGGGTCGTCCGGCTCGCCGTGGTCGACGTGCTCCGGGTCCCCGGGCAGCCGCGTGAGCCAGAGGACGGGCCACACCGGGGCGCGCGTCCGGGAACGGGCCCCGAGCGCGAGGGCGTGGTCGGGCGAGAGCGTCGGCTCCAGGCCCAGCCGCTCCCGGGCGATCCGCAGGGCGTTCCGCTCGCGCACCATCATGCGGAAGTCCGGGTGGGAGGCCAGCAGCTCGGCCATCCGCGCCTCGTTGGCCGGGTCGGCGAAGTGGATGCTCTGCGGCAGCTGGACGACCGGGTTGTCGCGGAGCGTCCTGAGCACCTCGATCCGGGTCTGCTGCTGCCCGAGGTAGAGGTCCCCGAAGTTGCCCCCGCCGTTGAGGAGGACGGGGGCCGAGCCGACGGCGGAGCGCAGCGAGCCGGCGTCGAAGTCCCAGTGCGCGCTCGAGTACCCGACGCGGACCCCGAGATCCCGCAGGAGGATGCGCGTCCCGAGCCAGATGGCCGGGTCCCCGGGGTTGCCGTGGTTGGGGAAGTTGACGAGCGCCACCGTGCGCGCTCCATCGAGGACCTCCGCGAGCCGCTCGCGGGCCTCGCTGCGCAGGGTGGAGAGCGTCACCGGACCGGCGCCCGCGCCCCCTGGGTTCGTCGAAGGGAGACCGGCCGCGTTGTGCACAGGCCGCACCCTACTTGGCCCACCGGTGCCAGGCGTGGCGGCGTCCTCCTCCACGGATCCCGTGGCAGCGTTTGCCTTCAGGCCCGGACGCGCGCTGCCGATGAGGGGGTCGGCCCACTGTGCTGGTCGAAGGGACGGTGGGGCCGTCACGGACGGCGCTCGGCGCACGCCGAGGCCGGCCCGGCCGTGACGTGCGTCACGCCGGAGGACGAAGGGTGATCCCGATGAGCATCAGACGGCCCGCGAGCGCAGCCCTGGCCGGCGTCGGCATGGCCGCGTCGCTGACCCTCGTCGTCGGCATCGGTGTGCTCCCCGCCGAGGCGTCGGCCTTCAGCACGACCGCGGACCCCGGCTCCCCTGCGCCGACCGCCGCCGCCTCGACCGGCCAGGCCGAGGACGGTCTGGAGACCGTCCCCCTCATCGTCGAGGGGGCGGCAGCGACGGCAGTGCCTGCAGCCGAGGACCTGGTCCTGCCCGACGACGAGACCCCTCTCGCCGCGCAGAGGGCACCCGGGGACGAGGCGCTGCTGCAGCGCACCGTCCCCACCGCAGGTGCCGTCGTCGTCGGCCTCGCGTGGCGACCTGCCGGCCTGGGGTCGCCCCGGGCGGAGATCCGGTTCCGGACCGCCACAGGGTGGGACGAGTGGGCCGACGTGGAGATGACCCGTGGCGAGGGGGAGGACGAGGCGCGCTCCGGTGCCGGCGCCCTGGCCCCCGTCATGAGCGAGGGCATGGTCGCGTCGGGAGCGGACGCGATCGAGGTGCGCATCAGCGGCCTGGACTCGGCACCCGTCACGGACGCGCACCTCGTCCTCGTGGACGGGGGGCAGGAAGCCACGTGGCCTGGTCCCGGGTGGTCGGCGGCCAGCAGCACGGGGACGACCGCGACCGCCGTCGGTGGGGTGCTCACCGCCACGGGTGCCCCGGCGGTCATCAGCCGCCTCCGCTGGGGAGCCTCCGACGTGCCGCCGCGGCCCGAGTGCGCGACGCCGGACTACGGGACGCAGCTCGACCGCTTCGTCGTGCACCACACCGCCGGGACGAACGCCTACTCGGCCGCGGACTCCCCCGCGATCCTCCGCGGCATCCAGCGCTACCACGTGGACGCACGGGGATGGTGCGACATCGGCTACAACGTGCTGGTCGACAAGTTCGGCCAGGTCTTCGAGGGACGCCGGGGCGGCCTGGAGGAGCTGGTCGTCGGCGTGCACGCCTCCGGCCACAACACCAACACCGTCGGCGTCTCGGTGCTGGGCGACTACACCAAGGTCGCACCGACGACCGCGGCGATCGACGCCCTCGTCCGGGTCATCGCCTGGAAGTCCTACCTCCACGGGATCGACCCTGCCGGCAGCGCGGTCAAGAACGGCGTGCTCATGCCCCGGGTCATCGGACACCGTGACGTCGCGCAGACCTCCTGCCCGGGCGCCATCCAGAACCACCTTCGCGACATCGCGAGCCGCGCACGGTCGCAGATGCTGACCTACCAGCCCGAGTTCACGCGGATCGTCGCGAACGACGGCGTGCAGCGCGTGGCACCCGCGGTCGTCGAGGTGGACATCCCGGTGCCGGCCGGCTGGACGGCGACGCTCCTCGACAGCAGCGGCACCGCGGTCGCCCGTCGTTCCGGCACGGTGACCCGGAGGGCGACGGTCACCACGGAGTTCGCGACCTCCCACGAGGCCGTGCTCGCTGCGGGCTCCTACAGCGTGCGGTTCGACGGCGTCTCGACGAACGGCAAGGTCTTCAGCTCGACGACCCCCGTTCGCCTGCGCTACCCCGACGGCTTCGTGGCTCAGACCCCACGGGTCGTTCTCGACGTGCAGAGCGGCAGCGCCGGCCTCGGGACGCTGCTGACGACGCAGGCGCTCGGGACGCCGACGACGGCGGCGGCCGTCCTGCTGCGGGTCTGCGCGTCCGGGCCGACGACCGCCCGGATCTCTCCCTCCGACCTCAGTCCTGCGATGGCCTTCGAGCTGCACGTCGGGTCCGGAAGCACGGGATGCGCTCTCGGCTTCGTGGGCACGGGACTGGACCGGCAGGTCCGGGTCGAGCGCCCCGCCGGCGCCTCCGGCTTCCGGGTGGAGTCCCTGGGGCACCTCCCGGCAGCAGGCGCGACCACCCCCTACTGGGACGTCGCCGCGTCGCCGTTCCGTACCGACATCGGCTGGGTCGCCGGTCAGCGCATCGCCACGGGGAACGTCGACGGCTCGTTCCGACCTGTCGCGCCCGTGAGCAGGCAGGCCATAGCGGCGTTCCTCTACCGGGCTGCCGGTTCACCCGCCTTCTCGGCGCCCGCGAGCCCCACGTTCGTCGACGTGAGCCAGACCCACCCCTTCTTCCGCGAGATCGAGTGGCTCGCAGCCGCGGGCATCGCGGACGGCACCGACCTGGGGGGCGGCCGGCAGGAGTTCCGACCCGCTGCGGCCGTGTCCCGGCAAGCCATGGCAGCCTTCCTCTACCGCGCGTACGACGGCTCGCCGACGGAGGAGCCGAGCGGGTTCAGCGACGTGACGGGGACGCCGTTCGAGGCGGAGATCCGGTGGCTCGCGGCGACCCGGATCACGACGGGCAACCCGGACGGGACGTTCCGCCCGACCGCACCCGTCTCCCGGCACGCGATGGCCGCCTTCCTGCGGCGCGCGAACGAGGTCTGACACTCGCGAGATCGACACGCGTGGGCCGAGCAGGAGGCCCTTCACGCTCGGACCCGTGATCCGCGGCAGTCCCTCTGCACCACCTGTCAGGGCACCGGAGCAGCTCCTCGAGCGCGCTGCCGGGGTGATGGCGGCGTCCACGCCACCCACCGCTCCTGCGGAGGCGTCAAGATCTCCCGCCTCCCCTGCGGCCCGACGCCTCATGCGTCCACCCGGATCGTCCGATGAGAGGGATGACTCCGGTCCCACCACCGAGGAGCAGCAGTGTCCCGAACGCACGGACCCAGCCCCGCCCGAAGGACGCGACTGCTGTCAGCGACGACCGGCCTGGTCGTCCTCGGTGGCGCCATCTGGACGAACCCGGCACTGGCGCAGCAGCTGGACGTCGTGACGGTTGAGGGGGCCGTGGAGATCGTCGTCGTCGACGAGCCTCCGGGGACCGGTGTGGCGGATCCCGACGACCCCGCGGGACTCACCACGACAGCCATGGTCGACGTGGATGGCGCCCTGCTCGACCTGCCGGACACCATGGAAGCGGATCTGCGCTCGGGCGACCGCGTGGAACTGACGTTGCGGGGACCTCAGGCACGCGGTGACGAGGCGGTCCTCGATGCCGGCCGACGCGACGGGACCACGTCGATCGTGTCCGTCGACGTCTCGACGACGACGCTGGGGACCGAGCCGGGGGCGTCGCCCGTCGGATCGGCAGCCGGTGCGACGGCGCTGACCGTCGAGCCCGGTGCTCCCGGTGCCGCTCCTGCCGCCGTCCCTCTGGCACAGGTCACCGCAGCGGGTGGTCGTCTCGTCGTCCTGCCGGTGTACTGGACCGCTTCCGCACCGTCGGAGCCCACGCAGCAAGGACTCGGTTCCGTCGCGCAGAAGGCAGCCGACTACTGGCGCGCCCAGTCGGCCGGGCAGATCGACATGGTGGTGCAGACCCAGCCGTGGAAGAAGATCGCGGCCCCCTCCTCCTGCGCGAGTGTCGGCGCGATCTACAACGCAGCCCTGCTGGAGCATGGGTTCGTACCGGCGCCGGGCGATCACGTCGCGATCCACTTCCCGCAGGACCGCTCGTGCGGTTGGGCGGGCCAAGCCACCCTCGGAGGTGGACGCATCTGGATCAACGGCATCAACGCGGTCGACGTCCTCGCACACGAGATCGGGCACAACTTCCTTCTCGGCCATGCCGACGTCATGCGGTGCACGGAGAGCGGGCAGCCGAGCGTCCTGACGACCACCTGCCTCCTGCACGAGTACCACGACAGCGCGGACGTCATGGGCTACGCGATGCTGCGTGACCCGGGGACGTTGAATGTCGGGTTCGCCCACGCCCTCGGGCTGGTCGAGCCCGTACGACCCGCTCCGGGCGCCGTCCTGGAGGTCGACGTGGCGCCCGTGCAGGCGGGCAGCGGGACTCGCGGCGTCGAGGTCCCCGGCGCCGATGGTCGACGCTGGTACCTGGAGTACCGCCCTCGCGTGGCTCCGGACACGCGAACACCTGAGTCGTGGGCAGGGGTGCAGCTCCGCGAGATCGCCGTCGATGACAGGTACGGGGCATCTGCTCCGGTCGTCCGGAGCGCTCTCGTCCTGGGCAGGCCGCTGGAGGACGGTGCCGGCCTCAGGATCGGTCAGCCGCTGACGATCCCTCGCTCCGGCTGGACGGTCACGGTGCTGTCGGTCTCCTCGGCGACCGCCCGCGTGAGGCTCGAACCGTCCCCGCCGCCCGGGCCCGTCACGATCCCGGTGGTGTCGTTCGTCGACGTCCCTCCCGGGTCACAGTTCCACCGGGAGATCACGTGGCTCGCGTCCTCGGGCATCACGACGGGGTATGCCGACGGAGGGTTCCGGCCCAGTGCACCGGTGTCGCGCGGCGCGATGGCGGCGTTCCTCTATCGCCGGAGCGGTGAGGTGTACACGCCGTGGGCCGTCCAGCAGTTCACCGACGTCACCGTTCAGCACCCGTTCTTCCGCGAGATCTCGTGGCTCCGGGCCCACCGCATCACCAACGGGAACTCCGACGGCTCGTTCGGAGTCGCGGAGCCCGTCTCCCGCGGGGCCATGGCGGCCTTCCTCTTCCGGACGCTGGGCGACGCGACCTACCGGCCCGGCGCACAGAAGTTCTCCGACGTGCCGGTGAGCCATCCGTTCTACCGGGAGATCTCGTGGCTGGAGGCGAGCGGCATCACGACGGGCTACACGGACGGCACGTTCCGACCGGGCGCTCCGGTGGCTCGTCAGGCGATGGCCGCGTTCTTCTATCGCATGTCCTCGATGCCGCAGTAGCCGGCCGGCCTGTGCCGACGCCAGGGCTTCCGGCCCACCTCCATCACTTCTCCACGAGGTCGCCGCACGTCGGGCGCCGTGCGGTGACGTCGTCCTCGTATGCTGCTTCCCTGTGAGTCCTCGTCATGCGGCGCCGCGACGCCTGCGCAGCGCCCGGCACGCGCGGCGGGTGCGCAGCCACCCGCTGGCCCGGGGCACTGCCCTGGTCGTCGCCGCCGCCGTGTCCTTCGGCGCGACCGGCGCGGCGACCGCGTACGTCCGGATCGAGGGCAACATCGCGACGGCGGACGTGACGGACCTGCTCGGCGAGCGCCCCGTCCAGCTGACCCCTGTCGACCCGGACGACCCCAACGCGGGCCAGGCGCTCAACATCCTGATCATGGGATCGGACGTCCGGGACGGCGAGAACGCCGCGATCGGCGGCGCGGTCGAGGGCATGCGGTCGGACACCACGATCCTGCTCCACGTGTCCGCGGACCGGCAGCGGGTGGAGATGGTCTCGATCCCCCGCGACTCGCACGTGGAGATCCCCGCCTGCAACCGGTCCGACGGGACCACCTCGGACGCCCGTGACTCACGCTTCAACGAGGCCTTCTCCATCGGCTCCGCCAGCGGCGAGGTGTCCGACGCCGCCGCCTGCACGATCCGGACGGTCGAGTCCCTGACGGGGGTCTTCGTGCACGGCTGGATCGTGGTCGACTTCGCCGGCTTCATCAACATGGTGGACGCGCTCGGCGGGATCCCGATGTGCATCGAGCAGCCCATGCGGTCCGAGAAGGCGGCGCTGGACCTGGCAGCCGGCAACCAGACCCTCGACGGGCGGACGGCGCTGGCGTACGCCCGGGCGCGGACGGGCGAAGGGCTCGGCGACGGGTCGGACATCGGCCGCCTGGGTCGGCAGCAGAAGCTGCTGGCGGCGACGGCGTCGGAGGTGCTCTCCAAGAACATCCTCACCGACTCCGCCGGCCTGTACCGCTTCCTCACCGCCGCCACGCAGTCGATCACCACGGACCCGGCGCTCGGCAACATCCCCAACCTGGCGGGGCTGGCGTTCAGCCTCCGCAACGTCCCGCCCGGGAACATCACCTTCCTGACCGTGCCCATCGCCGCCTTCCCGCAGGACCCGAACCAGGTCGTCTGGACGGACGAGGCCGAGGTCGTGTTCGAGGCGATCGCGCAGGACCGCTCCATCCGCGAGGCCCTCGCGCCGGAGCCGGTCGAGGAGCCCCCCGCCGAGACCCCGGCTCCCACGGACCCGTCGGCACCCGCGACGCCGGCCCCGACCACGGCACCCGATCCCACCGAGGCGCCCACGCCCGGCGTGGACCCGTTCAGCCCTGCTGACATCGACCCGACGGTCTGCGGCTGACGTGGGCGCCGGACACGACTCCGACGGCACGCCGCCGCCCCGTCGCAGCACGCGGCCGCCCGAGGACACCCCCGCACGCGCCGCCGGCCGCCCCGGCGCCACACCGCCGTCGTACGCGCCCCGGGCG
>NZ_AXCW01000019.1 GCF_000603945.1 Actinotalea ferrariae CF5-4
TCGCCGGCGAGGGGCCGCGGAGCGGGCTCGCCGACGGCGAGGCCGGCCCCCGCACGCAGGACCCCGCCCCGTACCGTGAGCCCGGACCGGGCGCCCGCCTCGAGGCGGAGGTCGTCGTCCTCACGCGGGCTCGCGCCGCGGCGCTCGCCGAGGGCGACCTGCTGCGGCTCCTGAGCGTCACGGTGCCCGGCTCGCCGGCCGCGCTGGCGGACCTGACCCGGTTCGCCGGCCTGCACGCGGGAGCCGGGGCAGAAGATCCGGGCTCGACAACTCGGGTGCCCGGAGACTCCCAGGCCCGACCCCTGGAGGTCCGTGTCGAGCACGTCGCGGCCCTGCCGGCCGACCCGCAGGGGCACCGCGTGCTCCTCGTGGCCGCGGTCGGTCAGGAGGGCGGGACCACCGCGACGCCGGCCCGGGGCGTGGTGCTGTCGCTCACCGCGGACGCGGGTACCTGGCGGGTCAGGGAGGTCGCCGCAGCCCCCGCCGGCGCGACGGGAGGGGAAGGGGCCGACCAGCCGTCCGACGGGTGAGGGGCGCTCCGGCGCGGGGCCCGGCCCGCCGGTGGACGGGTGAGGGGCGGCCCCGCGGTACCGCGCGACGCGGTGCCGTCGGTGCCGCCGTGCGCCGGGACCTCAGCCCGCGCGGCCCGGGACCTCAGCCCGAGCGGCCCGTGACCCACCGGGCGGCGGCGGCGAGGTCGGCGTGCGTGAACGTGAAGCCGGAGGCGGTGAGGACCTCCGGCAGCACCCGCTGGGACGCGAGGATGTCGTCGGCGAACTCCCCGACGGCGATGCGGAGGGCGAAGCGGGGGACCGCGAGGACGGCGGGGCGGTGCAGCTCGCGGGCGATCGCGCGGACGACCTCGCCCTGGGGCGCGGGCTCCGGCCCGACCACGTTCACCGCTCCGGCGACCTCGGCGGTCAGGAGGTGCTCGATGGCCCGGACCTGGTCGACGAGCGTGATCCAGGGCCAGTAGTTGCGCCCGGAGCCCAGCGGCCCGCCCACGCCCAGCCGCAGCAGCGGCAGGAGACGGCCGAACGAGCCGCCCGACCGGGAGACCACGATCCCGGTCCGCAGGTGGGCGACGCGGACGCCGGCGTCCACCGCTGCGCCGGTGGAGTCCTCCCACGCGCGGACGACGTCGGCGAGGAAGCCCGTGCCACCGGGCGACGCCTCCGTGAGCACCTCCTCGCCGCGGTCCCCGTAGAAGCCCACGGCGGAGCCCTGGAGGAGGACCCGCGGGCCGCCGTCCACCTCGGCGAGGGTGCGGGCCAGGAGCGACGTGGGCCGGGTGCGCGACTGCAGCACCGTGCGCCGGTACGCGGCGGTCCACCGGCGGTCGCCGACCCCCGCGCCGCCGAGGTTGACGACGGCGTCCGCGCCGGCCAGGTCGGCGGCGTCCAGGCGACCCGCGTCGGGGTCCCAGGCGATCTCGTCCGCGCCCCGGACCTCGTGACGGACGAGGCGGACGACGTCGTGGCCACCCTCGTGGAGGTGGCGGACGAGGGCGGAGCCGATGAGCCCGTGGGACCCGGCGATGATGACGCGCATGGGCACACCTTAGGAGCGTGCGCGGCGGGCCGGGGGCACCAACCCGCCTCCTGCCAGGCACCTCACAGACGAGGGGTCGCCCCGCGTGGCGGTGCGACCCCTCGTCGGGTTCGGTGCGCCGTGTCCTGTCAGGGACGGGCGGCGCCCGGTGGTCGGAGCCTCAGAGGCCGACCTCGGACTCGAACGCCCCGTCCTCGATCCGCTTCTTGACCGCCATGAGGTAGCGGGACGCGTCGGCCCCGTCCACGAGCCGGTGGTCGTAGGACAGCGCGAGGTAGCACATCGAGCGGATCGCGACGAACTCGTTGCCGAACTCGTCCGTGGCCACGATCGGCCGCTTGACGATCGCGCCGGTGCCGAGGATCGCCGACGTGCCGCCCGGGACGATCGGGGTGTCGAACAGCGCGCCACCGGAGCCGGTGTTGGTCACCGTGAAGGTGGCCCCGCTCAGCTCGTCCGGCGTCGCCTTGTTGCCCCGGGTCCGGGTCGCGAGGTCGTTGATCTTGCGGGCGATCCCCGCGAGGTTGAGGTCCCCGGCGCCGCGGATGACCGGGACGACCAGGCCCCGCTCCGTGTCCACCGCGATGCCGACGTTCTCGTGACCGTGGTAGGTGATCTGGTTGCCCTCGAGCACACCGTTGACCTTCGGGTGGGCCTTGAGGGCCTCGGTGGCCGCGAGGACGAAGAACGGCAGGAACGTGAGGTTCACGCCCTCACGGGCCCGGAAGTCGTCCTTCGCGCGGGTACGGAGCTGCGCCACCCGCGTGACGTCCACCTCGACGACCGTCGTCAGCTGCGCCATCGAGTGGAGCGCGTCGACCATGCGCTCGGCGATGATCTGGCGGAGGCGGCTGGCCTTCTCGGTGGTCCCGCGCAGCGGCGACACGGCGGGCGGCTCCGCCGCCCGTGCCGGTGCTGCGGCCGCGGGAGCGGCGGCGGGAGCGGCCGCGGACGCCGCAGCGGCCTTCTCGCGCTCCGCGCGCTCCGCCTCCGCCCTGGCGGCCGCCTCGAGGACGTCCTCCTTGCGGATCCGCCCGCCGACGCCGGTGCCCGTCAGCGCCGAGAGGTCCACGCCCTTCTCC
>NZ_AXCW01000020.1 GCF_000603945.1 Actinotalea ferrariae CF5-4
TCTCCGCGGCGAGCTTGCGCACCAGCGGGGTGAGGTAGCCCCCCGCCGGTGCGCCGCCGGACGCTGCGGACGGCGCCGACGGCGCGGCCGCAGCGGCCGACGGTGCGGACGTGGGCGTCTGCTCCCGCGCCGCGGCCTGCCCCGGGGCCTGCGTCTGCTCCGGCTTGGCCTGGGCGGCCTGCGACGGCTGAGGCGCCTGGACCTGCTCGGCCGGAGCCGACTCGGCCTCCGGGCCCGGGCCCCCGTAGTCCCCACCCTGCTGCTCGTCGGCACTCTGCTCGACCGCGTCGGCGGCAGCGGGCTGCGGAGCGGACGCCTCCTCCGGCGCCGTGGCAGGCGCTCCGCCCGCGGAGCCCGACCCGACCCGGGCCAGCACGGCACCCACCTCGACCGTCTCGTCCTCCTGGACCAGGATCTCGGTCACCGTGCCCGCGAAGGGCGAGGGGATCTCGGTGTCGACCTTGTCGGTCGAGACCTCGAGCAGCGGCTCGTCCACCTCGACGGTCTCGCCGACCTGCTTGAGCCAGCGCGTGACCGTGCCCTCGGTGACGCTCTCGCCGAGCGCCGGGAGGGTGACGTCCTGCGCGTCGCCGCCACCGCCCTGCGCGTCGCCCTGACCGGCGACCGCGGGGGCTTCCTGGGGGGCGGCGGCCTGCTGCGTGGCCTCGCCCTGGCCGCCGGCCGCGTCCGGCTCCTCGACCGGCCCACCCGAGGCGTCGTCGGTCACCTCGTCGGGGACCTGGGCCGCCTGCTGCTCGGCCTCGTCCGCTGCGCCGTCGGACGCCTCGGCGCCGCCGGACGCCTGGGCACCGTCGGACTCCTCGGCCCCGCCGCCGTCCGAGACCGAGGACTCGCCGGCCGCGCCGATGACGGCGAGCGCCGCTCCGACCTCGACGGTCTCGTCCTCCGGCACCAGGATCTCCAGGAGCGTCCCCGCGTAGGGGGAGGGGATCTCGGTGTCGACCTTGTCGGTCGAGACCTCCAGCAGCGGCTCGTCCACCTCGACGGTGTCCCCGACCTGCTTGAGCCAGCGGGTGACGGTGCCTTCGGTCACGCTCTCGCCGAGCGCCGGCATCAGCACGGAGTCAGACATGACCTCGCGTCTCCTTCGGGTGGGGTCAGTTGTGGGCGTGGAGGGGCTTGCCGGCCAGGGCCAGGAAGGCCTCGCCCAGCGCTTCGTTCTGCGTCGGGTGGGCGTGGATCAGCGAGGCGACGTCCTCCGGGTACGCCTCCCAGTTCACGACCAGCTGACCCTCGGCGATGAGCTCTCCGACCCGAGCGCCGATCATGTGGACGCCGACCACCGGCCCGTCCTTCTGCCGCACGAGCTTGACGAAGCCCGTGGTGCCGAGGATCTGGCTCTTGCCGTTGCCGCCGAGGTTGTACTCGAGGGTCTGGACGGCGTCGTCGCCGTAGGTCTCCTTGGCCTTGGCCTCGGTGAGGCCGACCGAGGCGACCTCGGGCTCGGAGTAGGTCACGCGGGGGATGCCGGACTCGACGATCGGGGCGGGGTTGAGGCCCGCGATCTCCTCCGCCACGAAGATCCCCTGCTGGAAGCCGCGGTGCGCGAGCTGCAGGCCGGGGACGATGTCGCCGACCGCGTAGATGTTCCCCACGCCGGTGTGGAGGCGCTCGTTCGTGATGACGAAGCCGCGGTCCAGGGTCACGCCCTGCTCGCCGTAGCCCAGGCCGTCCGTCCGCGGCCCGCGGCCGACGGCGACGAGCATGATCTCGGCGTCGAACGTCTTGCCGTCCTCGAGGGTGACGTGGACGCCCTGGTCGTCCTGGGTGACGCCCTGGAACCGGACGCCG
Source organism: Actinotalea ferrariae CF5-4 (assembly GCF_000603945.1). Classification (GTDB taxonomy): domain Bacteria; phylum Actinomycetota; class Actinomycetes; order Actinomycetales; family Cellulomonadaceae; genus Actinotalea; species Actinotalea ferrariae. The sequence continues at coordinate 1,813 of NZ_AXCW01000020.1, forward strand.
GTGGAGAACTGGATGCCGCGCTTGCGGAACGCCCGCTCGAACGCCTTGCTGATCGCCGGGTCCTCGTTGGGCACGAGGTTCGGCAGGGCCTCGATGATGGTCACGTCGGCGCCGAAGGACTTCCAGACGCTCGCGAACTCCGACCCGATGACGCCGCCACCGAGGATGATCACGGACTGCGGGACGCGGTCCAGCGTGAGCGCCTGGTCGGAGGTCATGACGCGACCCTCGATCTCCAGCCCGGGCAGCGAGCGGGAGTAGGAACCGGTCGCGAGGACGACGTTCCGGCCCTGGTACCGCTGGCCGTCCACCTCGACGACGTCCGTCCCGACGAGCCGGCCGTAGCCCTCGACGTAGGTCACGCCGTGCGCCTTCACCAGGCCCTGGAGGCCCTTGTAGAGGCGGCCGACGACGCCGTCCTTGTACGCGTGCACCTTCGTGATGTCGATGCCCTCGAACGTGGAGCGCACGCCGTACTTCTCGCCCTCCCGGGCACCGTCGGCGAGCTCCGCCGCGTGCAGGAGCGCCTTGGTGGGGATGCAGCCCCAGTGCAGGCAGGTGCCGCCGAGCTTCTCGGCCTCGATCAGGGCGACGGACAGGCCCAGCTCGGACGCGCGCAGAGCGGTGGCGTAGCCGCCGCTCCCTCCGCCCAGGACCACGATGTCGAAGACGGGGTGTTCTGCCACGATGCGATGCTCCTCCGGGAGACGGCGGGTGGGACGCTCCGGTCATCTTGTCATCACCCGGAGACGAGCGTGAACCTGAGAGGCCCGAGCAGGGCACGGGACCCCGCCAGTCATCCTATGAGTCCCGTCGCCGTACCCTGGACGCATGCGCTTGTTCCGACGACGGCGGGTCGCCGCGGCCGACAGCCCCGCCGCCCCGCCGGACGCGGACGCCCGGCGTGCGACCCGGGCGCACCTCGCGGACTTCGTGCGCACGCGCGTCGGTGTGGAGGCCTACCTCGAGCCCGCGACCCGGTTCCAGCAGACGACCGTGCTGCTCGTCGCGACGACGGGGGAGTGGACGCGGCGGCGGGTCCCCGACCACCGCGCGGCCCGCGAGATCGCCCGGGAGCTCGCGATCCCCGTCTACGACGTCCAGTTCACCGGGTACCCGCAGCGGATGCGCGACTGGAACTCCCGGCAGCGCGCCCGCGCCCGCGGGCGCTGAGGAGCAGCGGCCGCTCCTCGCGTGCTGGGCGGCCTGCGACCGTGCCGGGCGGCCCGGGCGCTGGGTCAGCGGGACTCGAGCAGCTCCAGCAGCGTGCGCACCGCGACACCGGTCCCGCCGACCGGGGTGTAGCCGTGGGCTGAGGCCTCGTTGAACGCCGGACCGGCGATGTCCAGGTGCGCCCACGGCGTCGCGCCGACGAACTCGCGCAGGAACAGCCCCGCCACGAGCATCCCCCCGAAGCGGTCGCCGATGTTCGCGAGGTCGGCCACGGAGGACTTCAGCGACGCCCGGAGCTCCTCCGGCAGGGGCATCGGCCAGAACTGCTCCCCGGCGCGCTCGGCGGCCTCGACCACCGCACGGCGCAGGTCCTCGGTGCCCATGACGGCCGACACGCGCGTCCCGAGGGCCACGACCTGGGCGCCCGTGAGCGTGGCGACGTCGACGACGGCGTCGGGCCGCTCCTCGCACGCGGCCACGAGCCCGTCCGCCAGGACGAGCCGCCCCTCCGCGTCCGTGTTGAGGACCTCGACGGTCTTGCCGCCGTACTGGGTGATGACGTCCGACGGTCGCTGCGCCGTACCCGAGGGCATGTTCTCGGCCAGGCACAGCCAGCCCGTGACCTTGACGGGGAGCTCCAGGGCCGCCGCCGCCAGGACGGTGTGCAGCACCGCCGCGGCGCCTGCCATGTCGGACTTCATCGCCTCCATGCCCTTGGCGGGCTTGATGGACAGGCCGCCCGAGTCGAACGTGATGCCCTTGCCGACGAGCGCGACGCTGCGCTGCGCCCGCAGCGGGGCGTAGGTCAGCTTCACGAGCCGCGGCGGCCGGGCGGACCCCTGGCCCACCGCGAGCAGACCGCCGTAGCCGCCCGCCGCGAGGGCCTTCTCGTCCAGGACGGAGACCTTGACCTTCGTCCCCTTGGCCGCCGCGCGGGCGGCGTCGGCGAACGCGGCCGGGAAGAGGTCGACCGGCGCGGCGTTCACGAGGTCGCGGGTGCCGTGCACGGCCGTGGCGACCGTCGTGGCGCGCGCGACCGCCTTCTTCGCCGCGCCGTCGCGGGCGAGCGGGGTGAGGAGGCTGATCTGCTTCACGGGCGCGGTGGCGCCCGCGCGGTAGCGGTCGAAGACGTACGCCCCCAGCAGGGCTCCCTCCGCCACGGCCGCCACCTGGGCGACGTCCTCCGCGGGCAGGGCGAGCGCGACGGACCCGACGCCGCTCAGGCCGCGCGTCGCGCACCCGGCGGCGCGCCGCAGCGCCTCGGTGGTCGGGACGGCGTCGTCGTCCAGCGGGCCGACGCCGACGACGGCGAGCACCTGCGCGGCGAGGAGGTCGCCGGCGGGCAGCCGGCGCAGGGCGTCGACGTCGCCGCTGATCCCCAGGACCTTCGCCGAGCCGGTGACGAGCGCCACCACCGCGTCCGGGAGCCCGGCGGCGCCGACGACGCGGACCCCGCCGTCCGTGGTCGGGGCGACGCCGACGACGAGCACGTCGGCGTCGAGGCGGGAGAGGTCCTTGGCGGTGAGCGTCAGTGCGGGCACGCGCCGATGGTAGCCGGGGTGGGTCCGGCGACCGCCCGTGGACGGCGCGGCCGTATCCTCGTCGGCGTGTGGACACCCCTCGTGCTGGTCACGGCGCTCGCCGCGGCGGTCGTGGCGGCCTGGGCCGCCTGGCGGACGGTCCGTGACCGGCCCGTCGTCCTGCGCCAGCTCGTCGCGTCCGGCGTGGTGGAGGCGCTCCTCCTCGTCCAGGTCTTCGTCGGGCTCGTGTCGGTCGCCCGGGGGAGCGGGCCGGCGGACGGCGCCACCTACTGGGGTTACCTGGTCACCACCCTGTTCGTGCTCCCCGTGGCGGCCGCGTGGGCGTTCGCGGAGCGGACCCGGTGGAGCTCGGTCGTGCTCCTGGTGGCGGCCGTGACGGTCGTGTTCCTGCAGTTCCGGGTCGTCCAGGTCTGGAGCGGCGCGTGAGCGCTCCTCAGGCCGACACGGGCGGTCGCACCGCGTCCGGACCGGGGCGCGCGCTGGTCGCCGTCTACGGCGTGCTCGCGGTCGCCGCGACGTTCCGGTCCGGCGTCCAGGTGCTCCGGGACTTCGGCGCCGCGCCCGTCGCCTACTCGCTCTCCGCGTTCGCCGCGGTGGTCTACGTCGTCGCCACCCTCGCGCTCGCCCGCGCCGGGGGGCGGGCCCGGCGCGTGGCCTGGGTCGCCGTGGGGATCGAGGCGGTCGGGGTGCTCGTCGTCGGGACGCTCTCGGTCGTCCGACCCGACCTGTTCCCCGACGCGACCGTGTGGTCCGCGTTCGGCGCCGGCTACGGCTTCGTCCCCCTGGTGCTGCCGGCCCTCGGCCTCTGGTGGCTCGCGCGCGGACGGGGCGGTCGTCCCGCCCCGGCGGAGCGGCCCGACCGGTAGGTTCGGCGTCTGTGTCCACGCTGTACCGCCTCCTCTTCCGCCACGTCCTGCGTCGCCTGGACCCCGAGCGGGCCCACGAGCTGGGGTTCGCCGCCGTCCGGCTCGTCGCCGCGGTCCCGCCGCTGCGCGTCGTCGTCGGGCTCCTCCTCGGCGGGCGGACCCGTCCCGGCCTCCGCGGCGCGCCGCGGCCGGACCGCGCGGTGCACGTGCTCGGCCGGGACCTGCCCGGGCGCTTCGGGCTCGCCGCGGGCTTCGACAAGAACGCCGTCGGGGTGCGCGGGTTGCGCATGCTCGGCTTCGCCTTCGTCGAGGTCGGCACCGTGACGGCGCTGGGCCAGCCCGGCAACGAGCGCCCGCGGCTGTGGCGCGTGGTGGAGGACCGCGCCGTCCGCAACCGCATGGGGTTCAACAACGAGGGAGCCGACGCGGTCGCGCAGCGCCTGCGGCGCGTCCGCGACACGCCGTGGGGCCGCGAGGCGGTCATCGGCGTCAACATCGGCAAGACCAAGGTGACGCCCGAGGCGGACGCGCCGGCCGACTACGCGGCGAGCGCGCACCGGCTCGCCCCGTTCGCCGACTACCTCGTCGTCAACGTGTCCTCCCCGAACACGCCCGGCCTGCGGGCCCTGCAGTCGGTCGCGAGCCTGCGGCCGATCCTGCTGGCGGTCCGGGAGGCGGCCGACGACGCCACGGGCCCGCGGCACCGCGTCCCGGTGCTGGTGAAGATCGCCCCCGACCTCGCCGACGAGGACGTCGACGCCGTCGCGGACCTCGTGCTCGAGCTGGGGCTGGAGGGGGTCGTGGCCGTCAACACGACGATCGCCCACGACCTGGGCGAGGGAGGGCTGTCCGGGCCGCCGGTCCTCGCCCGCGGTCTGGCGGTCGTGCGGCGGCTGCGCGCACGCCTCGGACCCGACGCGGTCGTCATCGGCGTGGGCGGCGTCACCACCCCTGCCGACGCCCAGGCGTACCGTGAGGCCGGTGCCGACCTCGTCCAGGGGTACACGGGGTTCATCTACGAGGGCCCTGCGTGGGCCGGGCGGATCAACCGGGCGCTGGCCCGACGGGAGGGACGATGAGCGGTCCCCAGTGGACCTGGCAGTTCCTCGCGGCCGACGACGCCGAGGTGGACCGCCCCGTGAGCCCCGCCTTCACCAGCCGGTTCGACGCCGAGGCGTGGATCGGCGAGCACTGGCGCGCCGTCGCGGGGGAGGGCGTCGCGACCGCCCGCCTCCTGCACCTCGGCGCCGCCGTCGCACCCGCCCTGCCGCTGCGCAAGGGCTGAGGTGGCGGGGAGCGCGGGCGCGGCCCGTCGCGGCGGGCAGCTGGCCGTCGGGCTCGTCCTGTACGCGGCGTCCATCGCGGCGCTGGTGCGCTCCGGGCTCGGCAACATGCCCTGGGACGTCCTCGGCCAGGGCGTCGCGGTCCGGCTCGACGTGTCGCTCGGCACCGCCACCCTGGGACTCAGCGTGCTGGTGCTGCTCTGCTGGCTGCCGCTGCGACAGCGCCCCGGTGTGGGGACCGTCGCGAACGTCCTGGTCATCGGGCTGCTCGTCGACCCGTTCCTCGCGGCCCTCGCGCCCCTGCCGGACCCGCTCCCGCTCCCGCTCCCGGCGGCGGTCGCGCTCGCCGGTGGCGGCGTGCTGCTCAACGGCGTGGCGACCGCCTGCTACATCGGTGCCCGGCTCGGGCCGGGTCCGCGCGACGGGCTGATGACCGGGCTGGTCCGACGGACCGGCCGCTCGGTCCGTCTGGTGCGGTCGGCGATCGAGGTCACGGTGGTCGTCACGGGCTGGGCGCTCGGGGGGACGGTCGGCCTCGCGACGGCCGCCTACGCCCTCGCGATCGGTCCGCTCGTCCACGTCCTGCTGCCGCGGTTCACGGTGCCGGAGGCCGGTGGGCGCGGGGGAGAGCCCGCCGCGCCGGTGCGCACCGGCGAGCCGGGCCGGGCGGGGTGACGTCCGGTCAGGACGGGTACTGACCTCGCTTGACCTGCGCCCGCGGCAGGCGGCTGCGGCGGATCTGGAAGGCGCGGACGACGCCGTACATGAGCGTCCCGCGCGGCACCTCGCCGAACTTCGCCTCGACCCGGCGGCGCAGGATGCGCGACAGGATGAAGCCGTCGACGACCGTGACCAGGACCACCAGGTAGAGGACCGCCAGGGTGATGAGGCTCGCCACCGCGTCGTTGCCCGTCACCAGGATCGCGAACACCATCACGAGCGAGAACGGCAGGAAGAACTCCCCGAGGTTCCAGCGCGCGTCGACGTAGTCGCGGACGTAGCGACGGACCTTGCCGCGGTCCCGGGCGGGGAGGTTCGCCTCGTCGCCCGTGAGCATCGCCTGGTACTCGCGGTCACGCTGGGCCCGCATCGCGGCGCGCTGCGCCTTGGCCGCGGCCTTGCGGTCCTCGGGCACCAGCGGCCGGCGGCGGGCGGCCTCGGCCTCACGTCGGCGCGGCGTGGGCCGGCCCTTGCCGGACGCGGTCGCGCCGTCGGCGGAGGGGAGGGGCGGGACGGCGGCGGCGTCGGCCGCGGGGTCCTTCTTGCGGGAGGGGAAAGCCACAGGCTGAGGGTAGTGGAGCGCACGGGTAGCGTTCGGCGGGTGACCACCGAGCACCCCCCGCAGACCTCCTCGTCCCCCCACGGCCCGTCCACGGAGGACCTCCGTCGCCGCGTCGCCGCCGCCTTCCCCGCGCTGCGGGCCGACCTGGAGGCGCTGGTGCGGATCCCCAGCGTGTCCGCGCCCGCGTTCGACCAGGACCACGTGTCGGCGAGCGCCGTCGCGGTCGCGGACCTGCTGCGGGCCGCCGGCATGCCGGACGTGCAGGTGCTCACCGCCACGCGACCCGACGGCGTGGTGAGCCGTCCCGCCGTCGTCGCCCGGCGTCCGGCGCCCGAGGGCGCCCCGACGGTCCTGCTGTACGCGCACCACGACGTCCAGCCGCCGGGCAAGGACGAGGACTGGCAGTCCCCGCCGTTCGAGCCGACCGAGCGCGACGGTCGGCTCTACGGCCGGGGTGCCGCCGACGACAAGGCGGGTGTGGTCGCCCACCTGGGCGCGCTGCGCGTCCTGGCCGACGAGCTGGCGGTCGGCGTCACGGTCTTCGTCGAGGGGGAGGAGGAGATCGGCTCACCGGTCTTCGTCGACTTCCTGACCGCGCACCGCGACCTCCTCGCGGCCGACGTCATCGTCGTGGCGGACTCGACGAACTGGAAGGTGGGGGTGCCCGCCCTGACGACGAGCCTGCGGGGCCTCGTCGACTGCGAGGTCGAGGTGGCCGTGCTCGACCACGCCGTCCACTCGGGCATGTACGGCGGCCCGGTCCTGGACGCGCCGACCCTGCTGGCCCGCCTCATCGCCACGCTGCACGACGACGCGGGCGAGGTCGCCGTCGCGGGTCTGCTCCGCGCGGACGAGCCGGCCGTCGACATGCCGGAGGAGGCGTTCCGTGCGGACGCCTCCGTCCTGGAGGGCGTGCGGCTCGCGGGATCGGGCACCCTCACCGGGCGCATGTGGACCAAGCCCGCCCTGTCGGTCATCGGGATCGACGCGACCCCGGTCGCGCAGGCGTCCAACACGATCGCGCCCCGGGCGCGCGCCAAGCTGTCGCTGCGCATCCCCCCGGGTCAGGAGCCGGCCGCGGCCGCGGCGGCGCTGCGCTCCCACCTCGAGGGCCACGCACCCTTCGGGGCGCACGTCACCGTGACCGACGGCGAGCTGGGCAAGGCGTTCCGGGCGCCGGTCGACTCGGCCGCGATGCGGACCGCACGGCAGGCGTTCGCCGACGCCTGGGGCGTCGAGCCCGTCGACATCGGGGTGGGCGGCTCCATCCCGTTCATCGCCGACCTCCTCGAGGTCTTCCCCGAGGCGGCGATCCTGGTCACCGGGGTCGAGGACCCCGACAGCCGGGCCCACGGCCCGGACGAGTCGGTGCACCTGGCCGAGCTGCAGAACGTCGTCCTCGCGGAGACCCTCCTGCTGGCCAGGCTCGGAGCGCCCGGCGCCCTCGGCTGACCGCGCCTAGCGGGCGACGTCGCCCTCCGCCGGGCTGCGGTGGGCGACGTCGAGCGCGGCGGCCCACGCGGCGACGTCGTCGGGCAGGTCCGGGCTGGTCGGGTCCGCGCCGAGGAGCACCGCGACGTCCGGGGCGGGCACGCGGAACCCGGACCGGCCGAGGAAGCGGCCGGCGACCAGGCCGCGGGCGCAGAGCTCGCCGCGCCGGCGGAAGACCTGCTCCAGGTAGACGACGCGGAGGTCCCAGCCCAGGACGCGGCTCGTGATCTCCACCGGCTCGCCGAGCCGCAGCGACCGCCGGTACGTCATCGCCGACGAGGCGACGACCGGGTACCAGCCCTCCCGCCGCAGCAGGGGGAACGCGCCCAGGTCCGCGAGGAGGTTGCTCCGGGCGATGTCCATCATCTGCAGGTACACGCCGTTGTTCACGTGCAGGTAGAAGTCCAGGTCGGCCGGCCGGACCCGGGTGCGCGTCACCGACGGCTCGAGGATCGTCCGGCCGGGGACGGCGCGACGCGGGAAGGTGGACGCCAGGGTCAGCTGGATCTGTCGGCTCACCGCCGCGACGTTACCGGTCCGGCTCAGACGGGCGGTTCCGGGTCGTACTGGAGCGCGCGCCGGACCTGGCGGGCCGTGGCCACGGAGTCGAGCCGCGCGACGAGGTGGAGCGCCATGTCGATCCCGGCGCTCACCCCGGCCGAGGTCACCACGTCGCCGTCGTCGACGAACCGGGCCTCGCTGTCGAGCAGGACGCTCGGGTCGATCAGGGCGATGTCGTCGAAGGCGTCCCAGGACGTCGTCGCGGGGCGGCCCGCGAGCAGACCCGCGGCGGCGAGCACTCGCGCGCCCGTGCAGACGCTCGTGACGAGGGGCGTGGTGGCGCGCAGCCGGCGGAGCCAGGCGAGGTGGCCCGCGTCCGCCGCCAGGGCACGCGTCCCCTCGCCACCTGGGTGGACGAGGACGTGGAGCTGCCCGACGTCGTCCGCGCCGTGGTCGGGGACGATCCGCAGGCCCTTGGCGCAGCGGACCCCGTTGCCGTCGGGGGAGAACGTCACCACCGAGGGGCGCAGCGCGGAGATCTCGGCCCACGTGGCGAGGACCTCGTAGGGTCCCGCCACGTCGAGCTCCTCCGCGCCGTCGAACACCAGGACCCCCACGCGCAGCGGCTGACCGGTCACCACGGGACCACCTCCGTCCGTCCGTCCCCCGGCGGCGGCTGCGTCGTCGGGTCCTCCGCCCGGTGCCTAGAGCCCCGGGAGTGCGAGCATCTGGTCCAGGGCAACCCGGGCCCAGTGGGCGTCGTCGGCGTCGACGACGACGCGGTTGACCGTGCGGCCCTGGACGAGCGACTCGAGGGTCCACACCAGGTGCGGCAGGTCGATGCGGTTCATCGTCGAGCAGAAGCAGACCGTCGAGTCGAGGTAGTGCACGTCCAGCTCGGGGTGCGTCCGGGCGAGGCGGCGCACCAGGTTGAGCTCGGTGCCGATCGCCCACGACGACCCCGGCGCCGCGGCGTCCAGCGCTCTGATGATGTACTCGGTCGACCCGACCATGTCGGCGGCGGTGACCACCTCGTGCGTGCACTCCGGGTGGACGAGCACCGTGACGCCGGGGACCCGTTCGCGCACCTCGGCCACGTTGCGGGCGGAGAAGCGGCCGTGCACCGAGCAGTGCCCGCGCCACAGGACCATCCGCGCGGCCTCGAGCTCGTGCGGTGCGAGGCCACCGCCGGGCCGCCGCGGGTCGTACACGACGCAGTCCTCGGGCCGCAGGCCGAGCTGCAGCACCGCGGTGTTCCGGCCGAGGTGCTGGTCGGGCATGAAGAGGACCTTGCCGTCGCCGTCCTCGCCCCCCACCTGGTCGAACGCCCACCGCAGGGCGACCTGCGCGTTCGACGACGTGCAGACCGTGCCGCCGTGGCGCCCCGTGAAGGCCTTGATCGCGGCGGAGGAGTTCATGTAGGTGACGGGCACGGTCCGCTCGGCGACGCCCGCGTCGGAGAGAACCGCCCAGGCCTCCTCGACCTGGTCGATCGCCGCCATGTCCGCCATCGAGCAGCCGGCCGCCAGGTCCGGCAGCACGACCTTCTGGTCCGGGGCGGTGAGGATGTCGGCCGACTCCGCCATGAAGTGCACGCCGCAGAAGACGACGTGCTCCGCGGCGGGACGCGCGGCCGCCTCGCGCGCGAGCTTGAACGAGTCCCCGGTGACGTCGGCGAACTGGATGACCTCGTCGCGCTGGTAGTGGTGGCCGAGGACGAAGGCGCTGTCCCCGAGGGCCGCGCGCGCCGCCCGGGCCCGCTCGGCGAGGTCCGGGTCGCTCGGCGCGGGAAGGGCGCCCGGGCACTCCACGCCCCGCTCGGAGGCGAGGTCCCGGCCCTGCCCGAGCAGCAGGAGCGCGGACGGTGCCGGCTCCTCGAACCCCCCGGTCGTCGGGGTGGTGCTGGTCGCGGCGCCCGAGGCGCTGGTCGCGGTGCTCACGGTGGGAAGTCTTCCACAGGCGTCCCGCGGGTGGTGGGGACGACGACGGGCCGCGCGGGGTGCGGCACGATGACGGGGTGCGCATCCTCGTGGCCCCGGACCGCTTCGCCGGCCTGACGTCCGTGCAGGCGGCGGACGTGATGGCGGCCGGCTGGGCGACGGGCGCCCCGCACGACGTGCTGACCCGACTGCCCCTCTCCGACGGCGGGCCCGGGTTCCTCGAGGTCGTGCGGGCCGCCTGCGACGGCGAGCTCGTGCCGGTCACCGTCGAGGGCCCCGCGCAGGTGGCCACGCCCGTCCCCGTGCTCCTCGTCGAGGACACGACCGGGGTGACCGCGTACGTCGAGGCGGCGCTCGTGCTCGGCCCGCACCTGCTCGCGCCTGCGGACGCACCCGACCCCGGCGCGACGGGCTCCGCGGCACTGGGCCGCCTCCTGCGCGTCGTCCGGGACAGGGGAGCCCGGCGCGTGGTCGTGGCGGTGGGTGGCGCCGCGACGCACGACGCCGGGGCGGGGTTGCTGGCGGGGCTCGGCCTGCCGTCCGGGGCACTGGAGCGCGGAGGCTCGTCGCTCGCGGACCTCTCGCGCGGGGACCTGGAGGGCCTAGCGGAGCTGCGCCGGGAGTGGGCGGAGGTCGACCTCGTCGCGGCGGTGGACACCGACGTCCAGCTGCTCGGCCTGCACGGTGCCAGCGCCGGGCTGTCCTCGGCCAGGACGGTGACCGCGGAGCGGGCGCAGGCACTGGAGGGTGCTCTGAGCGCCTTCGCCCACCTCGTCGGCGACGTCGTGGCCCAGGACACGGTCCGCCGGGACCTCCTGCTTCCGCGCGGGGACGGGCGCGAGCACACCCGGCGCCTCACCCAGCTGCCCGGTGCGGGCGCAGGTGGCGGCCTGGGGTTCGCGCTGGCCGTCCTCGGGGGGCGGCTGCGGGCCGGTGCGCAGGTCACGGCGGAGGTGGTCGGTCTGGCTCGACGGGTGGCGGACGCGGACCTCGTGCTGACGGGGGAGCAGGAGCTCGACGGGCACTCCCTGCACGACGGCGTGGTCGCGGTGGTGGCTGCCGAGGCCCTGCGCACCGCGGTGCCGGTCGTCGCCGTCGCCGGACAGGTGCACGCCGGGCGCCGGGAGTGGGGCGCAGCGGGCCTGGCGGGGGTCTACGCGGTCCACGAGCGCCCGGGCTCGGCGCCGCGGGGACAGGACGGGGACCTCGCGGCGGCGCTGGGCGACCGGGTGGCGCGCGTGGCCCGGACCTGGTCGCGCTGAGGTCCCACGCCCGAACGGCCCACCCTCGGCCCAGGTCCCACGCCGGGGGTCGTACCCTGGACGGGAACACGGGCGGGCCGGTCGTGCGTTGGCACGGAGGACAGCCCCCGAGATGCTGCGGAGACACGATGAGCGAGACCACCCAGACGTCGACCCACGGCGTGATCCTGACCGATGTCGCCGCCGGCAAGGTGCGCACCCTGCTGGAGCAGGAGGGCCGCGACGACCTGCGGCTCCGCGTGGCGGTGCAGCCCGGCGGGTGCTCCGGCCTGATCTACCAGCTGTACTTCGACGAGCGCCTGCTCGACGGCGACGTGACGAAGGACTACGACGGCGTCGAGGTCGTCGTCGACCGGATGAGCGTCCCCTACCTCGAGGGCGCGACGATCGACTTCGCGGACACGATCGAGAAGCAGGGCTTCACGATCGACAACCCCAACGCGGGCTCGTCCTGCGCGTGCGGCGGCTCGTTCGCCTGAGCGCCGACGCACCTCTCAGGACGGGCCGGCACCTGCGGGTGCCGGCCCGTCCTGCGTCCCGAGGAGGACGCTGGTCCGGCCCGGCCCGGGGGGTGCAGCCTCGCCCGGCTCGTCGGCCTCGACGCGGTGTCCGCGCATGCGGGCCCACGCGGGGATGTCGTGCGCGGCCGCCGGGTCGGTCCACAGCACCGTGACGCGCGTCCCGGGCCCGAGCCCGCGCGCCACCGCCGCGAGCCGGATCACCGGCAGCGGGCAGGCGAGCCCCCGCGCGTCGACGACGACGCCCGCGCCCGGGTGGCCCGCTGCGCCCGTCCCGGCCGTCCCGCCGTCGTCCGGCCCGCCGCCGGTCACCGGCCTGCTCCTGGCGTCCACGCCGTCACAGCCCAGCCGCACCGGCGAGCCCGCGCACGTGGGCCACCGCCCCCGGGAGGACGTCGCAGAACCGCTCCACGTCGTCGGCCGTCGTCCGGTGGTGCACGGCGACCCGGACGTTCCCGTGGGTCAGGGCGCCCATCGCGGCGAGGACGTGGCTGGGCTCCTGCGCCGACGACGTGCAGGCCGAGCCCGAGCCGACGGCGAACCCGCGCCGGTCCAGCTCGCCGAGGAGGGTCTCGCCGTCGACGTACAGGCAGGAGAACGTCACGACGTGCGGCAGCCGCTCGACGGGGTCACCGACCACGTCCACGTCCGGTACCTCGGCGGCGACCCGGCGGCGCAGGAGGTCCACGAGGTCGCGCCGACGGCGGTCCGCCTCCTGCTGCTCGCGCAGGACGGCCTCGAGGGACACCGCCGCGGCGAAGGCCGCCGCGACGCTCACGCCGCCGGGGGACCACGGGTCCTCGTCCCCGGGCCCCACGGGCGTCGCCCGCGTGCGGGACCGCACGGCGAGGACGCCGACCCCCGCGATGCCGCCCCAGGCGGTCGGGTCCACCGCGAGGGCGTCCCAGTCCGCCGGCAGCGGCACCTGACCGGCGCTCGCGCCCGCGTCGACGAGGAGCGGCACGCCTGCCGTCTGCGCCGTGGCGTGCGCCGCCGGGACGGGCTGCAGCGTGCCGACCTCGCCGTTCGCGTGCTGGAGCGCCGCGACCGCCACACCCGGTGAGCGGACCGCCGCGTCCCACGCCGCGAGGTCCACGCGCGCCAGCGCGTCGACGGGCACGGTCGTCAGGGCGTCGGGCTCGAGCGAGCGGGCCGCCTCGTGCACCGCGGCGCGCTCGACCGCCGAGGCGACCACACGGTGGCCGGTGCGCCGTCGTGCCCGGGCCAGGCCGAGGACCCCGGCGTGCAGGGCGGCGGTGTGGGACGCGACGAGGTGCACCTCCTCGGTCCGGCAGCCCAGGGACCCGGCGAGGGACTCCCGGGCGCTCTCGAGCAGCAACCGCGCGCGCCGGCCCTCCGCATGCAGGCCGCGCGGGTCCGCCCACCCCTCGGCCTCCGCCGCCAGCCAGGCCTGGGTCGCGGCCGGATGACGAGGGGCCGGGCCGGCGGCGTCCAGGTACACGCGAGGTCCGTCCACGAGATCACCCTAGGCGGGCGCAGGGGTGAGGCCGCTGGTCACCGCGGCGGCATCGCCCCTGAGGTGCGCCTGAGAGGTGTCCGCCGCGACCGACGCGCCAGCCGTCGGGCGCCGGAGGGTTCCGTGCCGCGACCGCGATACGCTGCCCCCGATGAGGACGTAGGTCCCGGGTGCGGCTCTGCCGTCCGGAGCCCCGCCACCCCGCGCGGCAGGTCGATGCGGGACCGGGATCCGGGTGTTCGTGCTCGGGACGAGCGACAGAGAGGCGCGTGTGGACGTGCAACACCCCCGACGCCGCCGCTGGGGCGCAGCCAGGACCTCGGTCCTGGCCGCCGCGGTGGCGATCGCCGCGACCGGATGCTCCGCCGAGGCTCAGCGAGGCTGGCTCCCCGGCAACGACGACGGTACGCAGGTCACCAACCAGACCGAGCGCGTGACGAACCTCTGGGTCGGCTCGTGGATCGCCGCCCTGCTGGTCGGCGTCCTGGTCTGGGGCCTGATCCTCTGGTGCGTCGCGGTGTACCGGAAGCGCAAGGACGACGACGTCCTGCCGGTCCAGCTCCGGTACCACGTGCCGCTCGAGATCATGTACACGGTCATCCCTGTCCTCATGATCGGCGTCTTCTTCGCCTACACCGCGCGCGACATGTCGGCGCTGGAGGACACGAGCGCCGAGCCCGACCTCACCGTCGAGGTCTACGCGAAGCAGTGGAGCTGGGACTTCAACTACCTCGACGAGGAGGTCTGGGACACCGGGGTCCATGTCGACGACATCGGTGCCCCGGGCAACCCCGAGACGCTCCCGACGCTGTACCTGCCCGTCGGCGAGCGCGTGGAGTTCCACCTGCGCTCCCGTGACGTGATCCACTCGTTCTGGGTGCCGGCCTTCCTCTACAAGAAGGACATGTTCCCGCAGGACATCCGGGTGTTCCAGGTCGTACCGACCGCGGAGGGCGTGTACGCCGGCAAGTGCGCGGAGTTCTGCGGCGAGCACCACTCCGGGATGCTCTTCAACGTCGCGGTCGTCTCCCAGGAGGAGTACGACGCGCACATCGAGTCGCTGCGCGACGCGGGCCAGACGGGTCGTCTGGGCCCGGAGCTCGACCGCGACCAGAGCGGTGGCGACGACAACGCGATCCCGTCCGCAGAGGGCGGCGCCGTCGAAGGGACCGAGGACTGATGGTCGCGCAGATCGAGCACGTTCCCGGGCTGGCGCCGCGTCGCCAGACCCTGGGCCGCACGGTGATCAAGTGGATCACCTCCACCGACCACAAGACGATCGGGTACCTGTACCTGATCTCCTCGTTCTTCTTCTTCGCCATCGGCGGGCTGATGGCGCTCGTCATCCGGGCGGAGCTCTTCGTCCCCGGCATGCAGGTGCTGCAGAGCAAGGAGCAGTACAACCAGCTCTTCACGATGCACGGCACGATCATGCTGCTGCTGTTCGCGACCCCGCTGTTCGCGGGGTTCGCGAACGTCATCATGCCGCTGCAGATCGGGGCTCCCGACGTCGCCTTCCCGCGGCTCAACATGCTGGCGTACTGGCTGTACTTCTGGGGCGGCCTCATCGCTGTGGCCGGCTTCTTCACGCCGCAGGGTGCTGCCTCGTTCGGCTGGTTCGCCTACGCGCCGCTGTCGAGCACGACCTTCTCCCCGGGCCTCGGCGGGGACCTGTGGGTCTTCGGCCTGGCGCTCGGTGGATTCGGCACGATCCTCGGCGCGGTGAACTTCATCACCACGATCATCACCATGCGCGCGCCCGGCATGACGATGTTCCGGATGCCGATCTTCACCTGGAACACCCTGGTCACCGGCCTTTTGGTGATCATGGCGTTCCCGCCCCTGGCTGCCGCGCTCTTCGCGCTGGGCGCCGACCGACGGCTGGGCTCGCAGGTGTTCAACCCGGAGAACGGGGGCGCCATGCTGTGGCAGCACCTGTTCTGGTTCTTCGGGCACCCGGAGGTCTACATCATCGCGCTGCCGTTCTTCGGCATCGTGTCGGAGATCATCCCGGTCTTCAGCCGCAAGCCCCTGTTCGGCTACAAGGGCCTCGTCTACGCGACCATCGCGATCGCCGCACTGTCGGTGACGGTGTGGGCGCACCACATGTACGCGACGGGCGCTGTGCTGCTGCCGTTCTTCGCGCTCATGACGATGCTCATCGCGGTCCCGACCGGTGTGAAGTTCTTCAACTGGATCGGCACGATGTGGCGCGGCAAGCTCACGTTCGAGACGCCGATGCTCTGGTCGATCGGCTTCATGGTCACGTTCCTCTTCGGCGGTCTGACCGGGGTCATCCTCGCGTCGCCTGCCCTGGACCTCCACGTGACCGACACGTACTTCGTGGTCGCGCACTTCCACTACGTGGTTTTCGGCACCGTCGTGTTTGCGATGTTCGCGGGCTTCTACTTCTGGTGGCCCAAGTTCACCGGGCGGATGCTCGACGAGCGGCTGGGCAAGATCCACTTCTGGCTGCTGTTCTTCGGGTTCCACGCGACCTTCCTCGTGCAGCACTGGCTCGGTGTGGTGGGCATGCCCCGCCGGTACCCGGACTACATGCCGGAGGACGGGTTCACCTGGATGAACCAGCTCTCGACCGTCGGCTCGTTCGTCCTCGCCGCCTCGACGCTGCCGTTCCTGTGGAACGTGTACGTCACGTGGCGCAACGCGCCCCGTGTCGTCGTCGACGACCCCTGGGGCTACGGCAACTCCCTGGAGTGGGCCACGAGCTGCCCGCCGCCGCGCCACAACTTCACGTCGCTGCCCCGGATCCGGTCGGAGCGTCCCGCCTTCGACCTGCACCACCCCGAGGTCGCCGCGATGGACCACGTCGAGCCGGAGGCCGACGGGCCGTTCGACTGGGAGGCAGACCGCCGCGGGCAGACCGCGCTCGGTCGGGAACGCATGGCGACGGGTGGGGGACACCCGGAGCAGTCCTCCGCGACGATCATCGATGACGGGCCGCGACCTGAGGACCGTCCGGCCACCGACGACGAGGAGGACGCCCGATGAAGCCTGAGACGAGGCTCTTCGTCCTCCTCACGGCGTTCTTCCTCTTCATCTGGCTGGTGTACGGGTTCTGGAGCAGCTGGGAGCCGGTCGGTACGGCCGCCCTGCTCCTGACGGCGGGTCTGGCGGGCATGATCGGGTTCTACCTCGCGCTGGTGGCGCGGCGGATCGACCCCCGCCCGGAGGACGACCCGTACGCCGAGGTCGAGCAGGGCGCGGGGGAGCAGGGCGTGTACGCGCCATGGAGCTGGTGGCCGTTCGTCGTCGGCGTTGCGGCGGCCATCTGTTTCGCCGCCCTCGCGGTGGGCTGGTGGCTCTTCTACATCGGCCTTGCGGTCTCGGTCATCGCCCTGATCGGCTGGGTCTTCGAGTTCTCACGGGGGCAGCACGCCCACTGAGGCGGCAGGCGGCAGCCGCTGAGCCGCCCGATCATCACCGATGGGGCCGAGCAGAAGCTCGGCCCCATCGTCATGCGTACCGGGCCCGTCGGCGGCCCTAGGTGCGCGGCGTCGTGCGTACCGGGCCCGTCGCGGCCCCCACGTGCGCGGCGTCGTGCGACAGGCCTCCAGCGCGGTCCCCGAGGCCTGGGAGCGGCCTCCTGGGCCGCGCCCGGCCGCGCCTGGGCGGGCAGACGACGACGGCGCCGCCCCGGGGGGCGGCGCCGTCGGCGAACGAGCTGTGGCCTGGTCAGGCGACCGGGCGGTGACCCGCGATCAGTGGCCCGGGACGATGAGGCCGGCCGTCTGGGACCGGGCGCGCTCGAACCGCTGCGCGGCATCGGCCCAGTTGACGATGTTCCACCACGCCTTGACGTAGTCCGCCTTGACGTTGACGTAGTCCAGGTAGAACGCGTGCTCCCACATGTCCAGGAGCACGATCGGCACGATGCCGAGAGGGATGTTGCCCTGCTGGTCGTAGAGCTGGAAGATGCCCAGCTTCTGCCCCACCGAGTCCCAGGCCAGGATGGCCCATCCCGATCCCTGGATGCCGAGCGCGGTGGCCGCGAAGTGCTTCTGGAAGCCCTCGAAGGAGCCGAAGAACTCGTCGATGGCCGCGGCGAGCTCGCCGGTGGGCTTGTCGCCGCCGTCGGGGGAGAGGTTCGCCCAGAACGCGCTGTGGTTGACGTGGCCTCCGAGGTTGAACGCGAGGTTCTTCTCGAGGAGGTTGACGGCGTCGAACGACCCGGACTCCCGGGCCTCCGCCAGCTTCTCGAGGGCCGTGTTCGCGCCGGTCACGTAGGCCGCGTGGTGCTTGTCGTGGTGCAGCTCCATGATGCGGCCGGAGATGTGCGGCTCGAGTGCTGCGTAGTCGTAGGGGAGGTCGGGAAGGGTGTAGTCAGCCATGTGGTGCTCCTCCGGTCGGGTCGCCGCCAGGCGACGTCTCCTCGGTTCTGCGGAAAGGGCCGGAAGGCGAGACGCCCTCCGGCCCCGACCACCTCCAGGGTGGTCCCGTCCTGCTATTCCAGCACGAAGCGGTGATCAGTGCCGCGGCGTCCGCGGACCCGCGACGACCTCTCCGGCCGGGTTGCCGCCATGCTCCGGCTTGATGTTCGCGGCGGCCTGGAGCAGCGTCGGGTCGCCGTGCTCGGCGCCCCCCAGGGCGTCGTGCTCGCCGTGCGACTGCGCGGCCGCGAGCTCGGCGGGCGTGACCGGCTCGACGCGGTCCTCGTAGAAGAACCGCGACACGCGCGCCCGCAGGGCGTCACGCCGGTAGCCCTTGCGCCGGACCCCACGCTCGTCCTCGGCGGGGAGCAGCTCCAGCGGCCGGTGGGCGTCGTAGTTGACCCGCAGCCACCGCTCGTACTGGTCGAGCGGCTTGTGCACCTCGACGTACTCGCCGTTCGCGAACCGGACGATCCGCCCGGTCTCGTGACCGTGGAGGACCAGCTCGCGGTCCTTGCGTTGCAGGCCCAGGCAGATCCGCTTCGTGACGACGAAGGCGATGACCGGTGCCACGAAGAACAGCACCCGGAACAGCCGGGACAGGTCGTTGAGCGACAGCGCGAAGTGGGTCGCGACGAGGTCGTTGGCGCCCGCGACCAGCAGCACGAAGAACGCCGTGAGGATGGCCACGCCGCTCGCGGTGCGCACGGGCGCGTTGCGCGGGCGGTCCAGCACGTGGTGCTCCCGCTTGTCGCCCGAGGCCCAGGCCTCGATGAACGGGTACAGCGCCAGGGCGGTGAAGAGCAGCCCGGGCACGATGACGGCCGGGATCAGCACGTTCAGGGAGAGCGTGTAGCCGGCGATCACCCATTCCGTCCCCGTGCCGGGCATGAGGCGCAGGGCACCTTCGAGGAAGAGCATGTACCAGTCCGGCTGGGCGCCGGCGCCGACCGGTGACGGGTCGTACGGCCCGTAGTTCCAGACCGGGTTGATGGTCATGGTGCCGGCCATGAGGGCGATGACACCGAAGACGATGAAGAAGAAGCCGCCGGCCTTCGCGACGTACACGGGGAAGAGGGGGTAGCCCACGACGTTGCGGTCGGTGCGGCCCGGACCCGGGTACTGGGTGTGCTTGTGCAGGACCACCAGGAACAGGTGCAGCCCGATGAGCGCCAGGATCAGCCCGGGGATCACGAGGATGTGCAGCGTGAAGAGCCGGGGGATGATGTGCTCCCCGGGGAACTCCCCGCCGAAGATCATGTAGGACATGTAGCTGCCGACGACCGGGATCGACTTCACGACGCCGTCGGTGATGCGCAGGCCGTTGCCGGACAGGACGTCGTCCGGCAGGGAGTAGCCGCTGAAGCCCGCGGCGAGACCGAGGATCATGAGCACGAAGCCCACGAGCCAGTTGATCTCGCGCGGCTTGCGGAACGCCCCGGTGAAGAACACCCGCATCATGTGCGTCACGATCGACGCCATGAAGAGCAGGGCTGCCCAGTGGTGGATCTGCCGCATGAGCAGCCCACCGGTGACCTCGAACGACAGCGCGAGCGTCGAGGCGAAGGCCTCGGACATCTCGACGCCGTTCATGGCGGCGAAGGGGCCGTCGTAGGTGACGAGCGTCATGCTCGGCACGAAGAACATGGTGAGGAAGACGCCGCTGATGAGCAGCACCACGAAGGAGTAGAGCGCGATCTCGCCGAGGAGGAAGGACCAGTGGTCCGGGAAGATCTTCCTGGCGAAGCTCTTGACCGCCAGACCGACACCGGTCCGCTGGTCGAGGTAGTCAGCCGTTCCCCCCGCGGCGCGGTTCACAGTGCTCATCTCAGCCGCTCCCAGTAGCTCGGACCGATCGGTTCGTCGAAGTCGTCCTGTGCGATGAGGTAGCCCTCGTCGTCCACCGTGATCGGCAGCTGCGGCAGCGGCCGGCTCGCGGGGCCGAAGACGACCTTCGCGCCGTCCGACATGTCGAAGGTCGACTGGTGGCACGGGCACAGGAGGTGGTGCGTCTGCTGCTCGTACAGGGCGACGGGGCAGCCGACGTGGGTGCAGATCTTGGAGTAGGCCACGATGCCGTCGTACGACCAGCCGGCCCGCTCCGTCGGCTCCTTGAGGTCGCGCGGGTCCATCCGGACCATGAGGACGACGGCCTTGGCCTTCTCCTCGATCCAGTGGTCCGCCTCCCGGAGGTTCTCCGGGATGACGTGGAAGACGGAGCCGATGGTGACGTCCGCGGCGCGGATCGGCTCCCCGGAGGGGTCGCGCGCCAGCCGCTTGCCCCGCTCCCACAGCGTGTGGCGGAACTTGCTGACGTTCCAGTCGCCGCCGACCTCACCGATCAGCGGGACGGCCACGGTGAGCGGAGCGAGCGCGACGGCGGAGACGACGGCCCCCTTGAGCACACCGCGCCGACCGATGCCCGAGTCCTCGGCACCTTCCCGAAGCGTGGCGAGCGCGGCCTCGCGGGTCGCCGCGTCGCTGCGCTGCGGGTGCCGGGCCTCCTGGCGCTCGTGGTCGGACATCAGGGTCTTGGCCCAGTGCACGGCGGCCGCGCCGATCCCGAACATGGCCAGGAACAGGCTCAGACCGAGGGCGATGTTGGACAGCCGCATGCTGGCGACCGTCTCCCCGGGCGGCAGGGCGAAGTACGCGATCAGGAAGCCGACGGTGCCGATGACCGACAGCGCGAACATCGCGACGACCTGCCGCTCCGCGCGCTTGTCGGCGGCGGGGTCGATGTCGGCCTGGCGGAGCCGGTGCTCGGGGAGGCCCGGGTCCTCGAAGCGTGCCGGGAGCGCGGCGTCGGCGCGGTCGAGGTCCTGGCCGCCGGCCGTCGCCCCGTGGATCTGGGGGGTCTGCTCGTGGCTCATGAGGACTTCGCTCCGATCCAGACGGCGGAGGCGATCAGCAGGCCCATGCCGACCACCCAGATCCAGATGCCCTCGCCGACGGGCCCGATGGAGCCGAGGGACGTGCCGCCGGGCGACCCGTTCTTCTGCTCCTCGAGGTAGGCGATGACGTCGCGCTTCTCCTCCGGCGTGATGTTCGCGTCGTTGAACACCGGCATGGACTGCGGGCCGGTGAGCATCGCCGTGTAGATCTCGGTGGGCGTCGACTGGGCGAGGGCCGGGGCGTACTTGCCCTCGGACAGCGCACCGCCGGCACCGATCGCGCCGTGGCACATCGCGCAGTTGGTGCGGAAGATCGCGCCGCCGTTGGCCGGGTCGCCGAGGGCGGGGTCCACCTGCTCGGCGCTGGGCACGGCCGGGCCGGGGCCCAGGCTGGCGACGTAGGCGGCCAGCTGGTCGATCTCCTCGCGGTCGAACTGCGGCGGCTTCGCGGCCGCCTGGGGGCCCTCGAGCTGCATCGGCATGCGTCCGGTGCTCACCTGGAAGTCGACGGACGCCGCCCCGACACCGATCAGCGTGGGGTTGCCGTCACGCCCCTCGGCGTTGACACCGTGGCACGTCGCGCAGTTCGCGACGAAGAGGGCTCGGCCCGCCTCGACGTCGTCGGTGGTCGGCGCGGCGGCGCCCTCCGCGCTCGGTGCGAGGGCCGCGTACAGCCCTCCGGTCAGGACGAGCGCCAGCGCGAGGAGCACGACCGGGGCGAACCGGTGGTGCCTGCGGGCGGCGATGGCCTTCACGAAGCGGTCCTCATCTCGTTGCTGCCGTCCTGCGTGCCCGGACGGTCGGTCCTGCGTGGCGGGCGGTGCGCGCCACGACGGTCTGCTGCGGCGGTGTCGCCCCGGTGCGGCCGGCTCATCGGCCGGTCAGCGGATGATGTAGATCGCGAAGAAGAGCGCGATCCACACGACGTCGACGAAGTGCCAGTAGTACGACGTGACGATCGCGGTCGTCGCCTCGTGGTGCCCGAAGCGCCGGGCGGCGAACGCCCGCCCGAGCACGAACAGGAACGCGATCAGGCCTCCGACCACATGGAGCCCGTGGAACCCGGTCGTGAGGTAGAAGACCGAGCCGTACGGGCTGGACGAGATGGTCAGGCCGTGCTCGACGAGCTCCGCGTACTCGAAGACCTGGCCGCCGATGAAGACCGAGCCCATGATGAAGGTCAGGGTCATCCACTCGGTCATGCCCCAGCGGTTGATCTCGAGCAGCCTGCCCGTCCGGTGGGGCTGGAAGCGCTCGGCCGCCCACACGCCCATCTGGCAGGTGATCGAGCTGAGCACCAGGACGAGGGTGTTCACCGACGCGAAGGTCAGGTTGAGCGCCGGCGTCTCGGCCGCCCACACCTCGGGGACCGTGGAGCGCAGCGTGAAGTACATGGCGAAGAGCCCGGCGAAGAACATCAGCTCGCTCGCCAGCCACACGATCGTGCCGACCGACACGGGGTTGGGCCGGTTGACGCTCAGGTGCGGTGGGGCGGAGATCGCAGCCGTCGAAGTTGACACCCCGTCATTATGGCGGACGAGCGTCCCGAGTGGGACCAAGGGCCCGACCGCGCGTCCTGGAGGTCTCAGTCCCGGCTCAGCGCGTCGTGGCTGATGGGCGCCCGCTCGGCCCGCCCGCCGGCTCGACGTGTCCCGGCGTCGCGAACGGTGAGGTCCCCGGCCGCGCGACCGTGCCAAGATGATGCGCTGGTGGAGCAGCCACCGCACCGGTCGACGACGAGTGAGGCGAGGATGGCCACGACGGACGCGCACGACGAGTGGGACGAGACCGCGGACGCCCCGCCGGCATCCCTGCGCGTGCTGCTCTACAGCTCCGACCCGACCACCCGGGAGGCCGTCCGCATGGCTGTGGGCCGTCGCGTCGCACGGGACCTGCCGCCGATCGAGTGGGTGGAGGTGGCGACGGCCGAGGTCGTCATCTCCACCGTGGACGCCGGGGGCCTGGACCTGCTCGTGCTGGACGGCGAGGCGGCCAAGAACGGCGGCATGGGTCTGTGCCGCCAGCTCAAGGACGAGATCTTCCGCTGCCCGCCCGTGCTGCTCCTCGTGGGCCGCCCGCAGGACGCGTGGCTCGCGTCCTGGTCGCAGGCGGACGCCGTCGTCGCCCGGCCGCTGGACCCCATCGCGGTCCAGGACGCCGTGGCGGGGGTCCTGCGCGCGTCGCACGCGGTGTGATGGTCGACGACGCCCGGTCCTGGAGCGGGCTCCTGGCCCGGCTGCTCGCCCGCGAGGACCTCTCGTCCGCGGACAGCGCGTGGGCGATGGGGCAGGTGATGGCCGGCGAGGCCTCACCGGTGCAGCTGGCTGCCTTCCTCGTCGCGCTGCGCGCGAAGGGCGAGACGGTGCACGAGGTGACCGGCCTCGTCGAGGAGATGCTGGCGCACGCACACCGGATCGACGTGCCCGGGCGGGCCGTCGACGTCGTCGGCACGGGCGGCGACATGCACCACACGGTGAACATCTCGACCATGGCGTCTCTGGTCGTCGCGGGCGCCGGCGTGCAGGTCGTCAAGCACGGGGGCCGGGCGGCCTCCTCGTCGAGCGGCACGGCGGACGTCCTCGAGGCGCTGGGCCTGCGGCTGGACCACCCACCGCAGCGCGTGGCCGAGCTCGCCGGGGAGGTCGGCATCACCTTCTGCTTCGCCCAGGTCTTCCATCCCGCGATGCGGCACGCCGCCCCCACCCGACGGGAGCTGGGCGTCCCGACGGCGTTCAACATCCTGGGACCGCTCACCAACCCTGCTCAGCCCGCAGCCGCCGCGCTCGGCGTGCCGGACGCACGGATGGCGGCCCTCATGGCCGGCGTCCTGGCGGCCAGGGGCACGTCGGCGCTGGTGTTCCGCGGGCACGGAGGCCTCGACGAGCTGGCCGCGACGGGCCCGGCGCGGATCTGGTGGGTGCAGGACGGGCGCGTGAGCGAGCACGACCTGGACCCGGCCGAGGACCTCGGCCTTCCGCCGATCGACATCGCGGACCTCCGGGGCGGGTCACCGCAGGAGAACGCCGACGTCGTCCGCGCGCTGCTGGCCGGCACGCCCGGACCCGTCCGGGAGACGGTGCTGCTCAACGCCGCGGCGGCGCTGGTCGCCGAGGGCTCGGCGCCGGGCGTCGGTGAGGGCGACCTGGTCGACCGGCTGCGCGCGGCCCTGGCCGTCGCCGCGAGCGCCGTGGACGACGGACGGGCCGCTGCGGTCCTCGAGCGGTGGGTGGCTGCCTCCGCGTCCTGAGGGAGCGGCGCAGAGCTGGCTCGCAGGCGGTGCTAGTCGCCGAGGCCGAGGTCGAAGGCCTCCTCCAGGTCGTGGTCGGAGTACGCGCGGAACGCGATGTAGGTCTGGGTCCGCAGCACCCCGTCCACCTTGCTGAGCCGGTCCGCGATGACGTCGGCCAGCTTCTCGTGCTCGCGTACCCGCACCATCGCCACCAGGTCGACCTCACCGGTCACGGAGTAGACCTCGCTGACCCCCTGGATCGCCGCCACCTCCGCCGCGATCTCGGGGATGCGCGCCGGGTCCGTGTCGATGAGGACGATGGCCGTGATCATGGTGTTCCTCCTGGTGGTCGTGGCGCTCATCATGCCGTGGACGTACCCGCCGCGTCCTCGGCCCGGCCCGCCGCGACGGCGACGACGGCGGGCGACGCACCTCGGACGCGGTAGGCCTCCGCGCCGCGCACGGGGCACGCCCACCCCGGCCCGACGTCGACCAGCCGCACCCCCTCGTCCTCGAGCCAGGCGAGGACGAGGTCGATCTCCTCCGGGTGGGCGCGGCCCGCCGGCAGGTCAGGGGGCTCCACCTGCTCGGCCGTGGCGACCAGGGCCTCGATCGTCGAGCGGGGGTCCGTCCGCGGGGGCGTGGTCGCCGTCGCGCACAGGCGCCCGTGGCGGACGACGACGACCTCCCACCCGCCGGTGTCCGCGCGGCGGGCGGCCACGAGCTGGGGGATCGCCGCCAACCGGCGGGAGCGCTGAGCGCGGGCGGCGCCCCGCAGGAACGCCTCGAGCCGGTCCCGCACCGCCGCGGCCTCCTCGAACCTCTCCTCCGTGACGAGGCCGGCGATCCGCCGGGCGTGCGCGGCGACGACCGGTTCCGGGTCGCCCAGCAGCGCGGCGCGCACCTTCGAGGCCACCACGGCGTAGTCGTCGGGACCCTGGGCTCCGGTGCAGGGCGCGCCGCAGCGCCCCATGCCGGCCAGGGCGCAGGCGGAGGCCCGCGGCGAGGGGACGAGCGGCAGGCGGCCGGTGCACCGACGCAGGGCGAAGGCCTCGTGGAGCGCCTCGACCGCGAGCTGGGCCGTGGCCCGGGACCCGAAGGGCCCGATGTGCGTCGCCCCACCAGGACCACCGGGGCCGCCCACCTCACGGACCACGGAGAGCCGGGGGAACGGCTCGACCGTGAGTCGCACCCACGGCTGACGCTCCGGGAACCGGGACCGGCGGTTGTACCGGGGACGGTGCTCGGCGATGAGGCGCAGCTCTCGCACCCGCGCCTCGAGCACGGTGCCGCACACCACGGGCACCACCCGCTCCGCCAGCATCACCATCTCGGTCATCCGCCGGCGCGTCTCCGCCGCGGTGAAGTAGGAGCGCACCCGGGTGCGGATGTTCGTCGACGTCCCCACGTAGAGCACCTCGCCGCCGCCGTCGACGAACTGGTAGACCCCCGGTGCGTCCGGCAGGCCGTCCGCGAGGTGGCGCCGCTGACGACGCGCGGGAGGGACGGGGTCCGACGCGGTCGCGAGGTCCTCCAGCGTCGTGACGCCCAGGACGCCGAGGCGGTCGAGCAGGCCGTGCAGCACGTCGACGGTGGCGCGCGCGTCGTCCAGGGCACGGTGGACAGGGGTCGTCGACGCGCGGAAGAAGCCCGCCAGGGTGGCGAGCTTGTTGTTCGGGACCTCGTCGCGCGTGAGCGCGCGGCGGGCCAGGGCCACGGTGTCGACGACGGGCGGGGCCGGCCACGCGTGCCCGGACCGGGCCGCCGCCGCCCGGAGGAAGCCGACGTCGAACGGGGCGTTGTGGGCGACGAGCACCGCGCCGCGGGCGAACTCGAGGAACGTGGGGAGCACCTCGGCGATCGTCGGTGCGCCGCGGACCATGGAGGTGGTGATCCCGGTGAGCGTCGCGATCATGGCGGGCACCGGGGTGCCCGGGTCGACGAGCGTCTGCAGCTCACCCAGGATCTCGCCGCCCCGCACCCGCACGGCCCCGATCTCGGTGATCCCGCAGGTGTCCGGGCTCCCGCCGGTCGTCTCGAGGTCCACCACGACGAATGTCACCTCGGACAGCGGCGTCGCCGCGTCGTCGAACGCCTCGAACGTCGGCTGCACGGCGGACGTCGGCTGCACGGAGGGTGCGGTGGGCATGGCGCCGACCGTAGGGCGCCCCACCGACACGCGGCCGACGGACACGCGAGGGGCCGGGTCACGGGACGCGGCACCTCACGCCGGGGCGCCGGGACCCGGGGCGCGCCATCTCACGTCGGCGGGTCGCACGGGCGTCGCTGTGTGCACGGGCGTCGTGGGTCGGCGCCGGGTCGTGTCGGTGGTCGGGCCTAGCGTCGGCCGCA
This sequence comes from Actinotalea ferrariae CF5-4, assembly GCF_000603945.1. GTDB lineage: Bacteria > Actinomycetota > Actinomycetes > Actinomycetales > Cellulomonadaceae > Actinotalea > Actinotalea ferrariae. The sequence continues at coordinate 28,013 of NZ_AXCW01000020.1, forward strand.
TGATGATCGACTGCGACTCCTGCACCGCCCGCGGCGACGCCTGCACCGACTGCGTCGTCACGTTCCTGACCATCCCGGTGCGGGCTCGCACGCCCGTGGACCTCGACCCCGCCGAGCAGGACGCGATCGCGGTCCTCGCCGGCTCCGGCCTCGTGCCGCCGTTACGGCTCGCCCGCGCGCAGTGAGCGACGCCGGTGCCGGGTGCCGATGACCGGACGGGGGCGCGCACGGTCGTAGTGCTGCGGTCGTGCGCGCCCCCGGGGTGTCCGGCCTTGGTGCCTCAGTCGGTGTGCGTCGCTCCGTGGTGCGTCAGTCGTTGCCGTTGCCGGTGTACAGCGCCTCGACGTCCCCGGCGAAGTCCTTGAGGACGAGCGAGCGCTTCACCTTCATGGACGGGGTCAGGTAGTCGTTCTCGATCGTGAAGTCGGTGTCCAGCACCGCGTACTTCCGGATCGACTCGGCCCGCGAGACCGCTTGGTTGGTGCGCTCCACCGCCCGGTCGAGCGCCGCCCGGACCTGCGGGTGGCGCCCCGCCGCCGCGACGTCCATGGCGGGCAGGTCGTGCGTGGAGAGCCAGCCGGGCAGGGCCTCGGCGTCGAGGGTGATGAGGGCCCCGATGAACGGCTTCTGGTCCCCGACGACGACCACCTGGCTGACCAGCGGGTGACCGCGGAGCCGGTCCTCGAGCACGGCCGGGGCGACGTTCTTGCCGGCCGCGGTGACGATGATCTCCTTCTTGCGGCCCGTGATGCGGACGAACCCGTCCGCATCGAGCGAGCCCAGGTCACCGCTGCGGAACCACTCGCCGTCGAACGCCTCGGCGGTCGCCTCGTCGTTGTTGTGGTAGCGACGGAAGACGTGCGGGCCGGTCATCAGGATCTCGCCGTCGTCCGCCACGCGGACCGCGGCGCCCGGCAGCGGCGGCCCGACCGAGCCGATCTTCGTGGCGTCCGGCAGGTTCACCGTGGTCGGCGCGGTCGTCTCGGTGAGCCCGTAGCCCTCGAGCACGTTGAGGCCCACGCCGCGGTAGAAGTGGCCCAGCCGCTCACCCAGCGGCGCACCACCCGAGATGGCCCACTGGGCCTGACCGCCGAGCGCGGCCCGGATCTTCGACAGGACCAGGACGTCGGCGACCTTGTGCTGAAGCCGAAGCCAGGGGCTGGGGCCCTTCGGCTCGTCCAGCGCCCGCGAGTAGACGATCGCCGTCTTCGCGGCCCGCTGGAAGATCGCCCGCTTGCCGCCCGCCGCCGCCTTCTGCTCGGAGGAGTTGTAGACCTTCTCGAACACGCGGGGCACCGAGAGGATGAACGTCGGGCGGAACTCGCCGAGGTCCGCGACGAGCGTCTTGGTGTCCGGGCTGTGGCCCAGCGTGGCCCCGGCCGCGACGACGAGGACCTCGATGAACCGGGCGAAGACGTGCGCCAGCGGCATGAAGAGCAGGGTCCGCGACCCTGGCGGGCAGACCTCCTTGCCGAGCTTCGCGACCGCGTTGCGTGTGAGGACGACGAAGTTGCCGTGGGTGAGCTCGACGCCCTTGGGCCGGCCCGTCGTGCCCGAGGTGTAGATGATCGTGGCCAGGTCGTCCAGCGTCGCGAGGGCCCGGCGGCGGGCGATCTCCTCGTCCGGGACGCCCCGGCCGGCGTCCACGAGGTGGCCGATCGCGTCGTGGTCCAGCACGAGGACCTCGCCGAGGTTCGGGGCGCTCGGCCGCGCGTCGTCGACGACGGCGGCGTGGGCGGAGGACTCCACGACGAGCAGCCGGACGTCCGCGTCGGTGACGATCCACTCGACCTGCTCGCCGGACGAGGTCTCGTAGATCGGGACGGTGACGCCGCCGGCGGACCAGATGGCGAAGTCCAGGAGGGTCCACTCGTACCGCGTGCGGCTCATGATGCCGACGGACTGGCCCGGCTCGATGCCCTTGGCGACGAGGCCCTTGGCGACGGCGACCACCTCGCGGTCGAACTCCCGGGCGCTCACGGGTGTCCACACGGCCCCGAGCCCACCCTTGCGTTCGAGCATCGTCCCGTCGCCCTGGCTCGCGACGCGGGCGGCCAGCAGGGTGTTGAGGTTCTCGGAGGGGTCGACCTCGACGAGGAGGGGTGTGCGGAACTCGTCCATGCTGACTCCAGTGGCAGGTGGATGGTGGGGGAACCCTACCGACAGGCGAGGACCGGGACGAAAGTCCGGCCGGTCGGTCTCCTGAGCCCACCTTCCCACGTCAGCGGTGTCGGCGTCGGTCTTCTGCCGTGGCCCCGGCGAGGGCTGCACGCGGGCGCAGGGTGCCGCCCGTCCGTCCGGCCACCCGCTCCCGGTCCGGTCGACGGGCGCGCCACGACCCGGTCGTCCCGCGTCCCGCCGCGGGCCGGTCGGTAGCCTCCTCGTGCGGCGAAGCACTCGCCAGGAGATCGGGCACGAGGACGGGCATGGACACGATCGGTGTGGACATCGGCGGCACGAAGATCGCTGCGGGTGTGGTGGACGAGGACGGGCAGATCCTGGCGCAGGCCAAGCGCGACACCGTCCCGGGTGACCCCGCGGAGATCGACCGGGCCGTCGCCGACCTCTTCCTGGAGCTCTCCGCGGACCACGAGGTGGGTGCGCTCGGGATCGCAGCGGCGGGGTTCATGAGCTCCGACCGGCGCACGGCGCTCTTCGGGCCGAACGTCGCATGGCGCGCGTACCCCCTGCGCGACCGGGTGGCGGAGCTCGTCGGACGCCCCGACCTGAAGATCGTCGTCGAGAACGACGCGAACGCCGCCGGCTGGGCGGAGTTCCGGTTCGGCGTCGGCCGCGACGTGGACGACATGCTCATGCTGACGGTCGGGACCGGCCTCGGCGGGGCCGTCGTCGTGGACGGGCGCCTGGTCCGTGGGGCGTGGGGGGTCGCCGCCGAGGTCGGCCACGTGCGCGTGGTCCCGGAGGGTCACCTCTGCGGCTGCGGCCAGCGGGGGTGCTGGGAGCAGTACGCCTCCGGCTCGGCGCTCGTGCGTGAGGCCCGCGCGGTGGCGGCGACGCAGCCCGATCGCGCCGCCCGGCTGCTCGAGCTCGCGGGCGGCGACCCCGCACAGGTGAGCGGGCCGTCGGTGACGCTCGCCGCGTCCGAGGGCGACCCCCTGTCCATCGCCCTGCTGGCCGACCTGGGGCGGTGGATCGGTGCCGGGGCCGCCAGCGTCGCCGCGCTCCTCGACCCGGCGCTCGTCGTCGTCGGCGGGGGCGTGGGGGAGGCGCGCGACCTGCTCGTGGCGCCGGCCCGCGAGGCGTTCTCCGCCCACATGTCCGCCCGGGGCTACCACCCCGAGGCGCGGATCGAGCTCGCGGCGATGGGCAACGAGGCCGGCATCGTGGGAGCGGCCGACCTGGCTCGTCTCTGACGTCCTGCCGTCGGCCCGGCGCCGGACGTCACACGACGGCGCCGGGCCCCGCGTCGTCGTCGCGGCGGTGCGGCATCCGCCACAGGAGGGTGCCCAGGCCCGCCAGGAAGAGCACCGCGGCGACCTGGACGAGGACCTGGGGCGCCGACCGCCACACGGTCACGGACAGCAGGAACAGCAGCGGGGCGCCGCAGACGGCGGCCCACGCCATGGTGAGGAGCGGGTCACCGCCCAGGACGGGCCCGGGGTCGGGCGGCTCGAAGTGCGTCTCCCGCTCGTCCGCCTCCGGGTCGGTGGACCAGGCGCGAGGGTCCGAGGGGGACGGCGCACCGGCGGGGGAGCCCAGGATGCCGGCGGACGGGGTTCGCGGGGTCGCGCCGGCCGCGGGCGGAGGGGCGGTCCCGGGTGCAGCGGCGTCCTCCGAGGGCACGCCCGGCGTCCCGCCGTCCTCGGTCAGACGGGCGACGATGCGCTGCCACTCGCGATCCACGTCGGCGTCGCTGGCCGTACCCTGCTCCTCGTCGCGCGGGCCGTCGTCGGGCCCGTCGTCGGGGGAACTCGGACTGGCGGCCATGCACAGCACTCTAGAGTCGGCACGACGCCGGGCGGACCTCGATCCGTCGGCGCAGCGGAGGGACGGCGCGTTGTTCTACTGGGTGATGAAGCGGGTCCTTGCGGGCCCGCTGCTGCGGGGGATGTTCCGCCCCTGGGTGCGGGGGGCCTCCCACGTGCCCGCCGAGGGTGGGGCGATCCTCGCGAGCAACCACCTCGCGGTGATCGACTCGTTCGTGCTGCCCCTCGTCCTGTCGCGCAAGATCCGCTTCATCGGCAAGTCGGAGTACTTCACCGGGACCGGCGTGAAGGGCCGGCTCAAGGCGGGCTTCTTCCGGGGCGTGGGCACCATCCCCGTCGACCGCGGTGGCGGCAAGGCCAGCGAGGCCGCCCTGCGGACCGGTCTGGAGGTCCTGCGTTCGGGCAACCTGTTCGGCATCTACCCGGAGGGCACCCGGAGCCCGGACGGGCGGCTCTACCGGGGGAAGACGGGCGTGGCGCGGCTGGCGCTCGAGTCCGGCGTCCCCGTCATCCCGGTCGCGATGATCGGCACGGACGTCGCCCAGCCCATCGGCCAGGTGATCCCCAAGCCCGTCCAGCTGGGCGTCGTCATCGGCGAGCCGCTGGACTTCAGCCGCTACAAGGGCATGGAGAACGACCGGTTCATCCTCCGCTCGGTCACGGACGAGATCATGTACGCCCTGATGAGCCTGTCCGGGCAGGAGTACGTCGACATGTACGCGGCGACCGCCAAGGCGCGGATCGCCGCCGGCCACAGCCCGGGGGAGGTCGGTCCGGGAGCGGGGAGCCCGTCGGCGCCGGGCGGTCGCCGGGCGCCCGACGTCCAGGTACCGGGACCTCCGACGGTCCCAGGCGAGTCGTCAGTAGGATGACGAGCGTCACCGCCAGGTGACCTGCCACACCGGACGACGGGGTTCCGGGCGGTCGTGGCGGTCGTGCGCCTCCCGTGCCCGCGCCGCGCGGCCGGCCGACGCCGGGACTCCTCCCGGACTCGGACCCGTGCGCGGCCCCGCGCCGGGCCGGTGTGCTGACCAGCAGCATCAACGGAAGGTGCTTCCCCATGTCGGTTCGTCGCGTCGCCCTGCTGACCGCCGGAGGCTTCGCCCCCTGCCTGTCGTCCGCCGTGGGTGGCCTGATCGAGCGGTACACGGAGATCGCGCCCGAGATCGAGATCATCGCCTATCAGCACGGCTACCACGGCCTGCTGCGCGGGGACAAGGTCGTCGTCGACGCGGAGGCGCGCGCCAAGGCGGGCGTGCTGCACCGGTTCGGCGGCAGCCCGATCGGCAACTCGCGCGTCAAGCTCACGAACGCGAAGGACTGCGTCAAGCGGGGCCTCGTGCAGGAGGGCCAGGACCCGCTGCACGTCGCGGCGGAGCAGCTCAAGGCCGACGGCGTCGACGTCCTGCACACCATCGGCGGGGACGACACCAACACGACCGCGGCCGACCTGGCGGCGTACCTGCACGAGAACGGGTACGAGCTGACCGTCGTCGGCCTGCCCAAGACGATCGACAACGACGTCGTGCCGATCAAGCAGTCGCTCGGGGCCTGGACCGCCGCCGAGGAGGCGGCCGGCTTCGCGGCGAACATCGTCGGCGAGCACCGGTCCGGGCCGCGGATGCTCATCGTCCACGAGGTCATGGGTCGGCACTGCGGGTGGCTCACGGCCGCGGCCGCCGCCGAGTACCGCAAGTGGCTCGACCGCCAGGAGTGGGTGCCCTCGCTCGGCCTCACGCGCGAGCGCTGGGACGTGCACGCCGTCTTCGTCCCGGAGCTGGCGCTCGACATCGACGCCGAGGCCGCGCGCCTGAGGACGATCATGGACGAGCAGGGCAACGTCACCATCTTCCTGTCCGAGGGCGCCGGCATGCACGAGATCGTCGCCCAGGTCGAGGCGTCGGGCGAGACGGTCGAGCGCGATCCCTTCGGTCACGTGAAGCTCGACACGATCAACCCGGGGCAGTGGTTCGCCAAGCAGTTCGCCGAGAAGCTGGGCGCCGAGAAGGTCATGGTCCAGAAGTCCGGCTACTACTCCCGCGCCGCGGCGGCGAACGCCGAGGACCTGCGCCTCATCAAGTCCATGACGGACCTGGCGGTCGAGTGCGCGCTGCGCGGGGAGTCCGGCGTCATCGGGCACGACGAGGAGGACGGCGACCGGCTCAAGGCGATCGCCTTCCCCCGCATCGCGGGCGGCAAGGCCTTCGACGTGAGCCAGCCGTGGTTCGTCGCCATGCTGGAGGACCTCGGCCAGTCCGCCGTCCCCGCGAGCACCTCGTGAGCACCGCGCCGGAGCCCGGGGTCCTCGCGGGGCTGGAGGCGTGGCGGGACCTTCCCCGCCGACACCAGCCGACCTGGCCGGACGACGAGGCGCTCGGGCGGGTCGGGACCGAGCTCGCGTCCCTCCCGCCGCTCGTCTTCGCCGGGGAGGCGGACGTCCTGACGGCCCGCCTGGGCGCGGCCGGACGGGGTGAGGCGTTCCTCCTGCAGGGCGGTGACTGCGCCGAGACCTTCGCGGAGGCCACGGCCGACAACATCCGCAACAAGATCAAGACGATCCTGCAGATGGCCGTCGTGCTCACCTACGGCGGGAGCCTGCCCGTCATCAAGATGGGCCGGATGGCCGGCCAGTACGCCAAGCCGCGCAGCAGCGACGAGGAGACGCGGGACGGTGTCACGCTCCCGGCGTACCGGGGCGACGCGGTCAACGCGTACGACTTCACGTCCGACTGCCGCGTGCCCGACCCCCGTCGGCTCGTCGAGGCGTACCACCGGTCCGCCGCGACGCTCAACCTCATCCGCGCGTTCACCACGGGTGGCTTCGCCGACCTGCGGCGGGTGCACGAGTGGAACCGGGGCTTCACCGCCAACCCGGCCTACGCCCGGTACGAGGAGGTGGCCGGGGAGATCGACCGGGCCATGCGGTTCATGGCGGCGTGCGGCGCGGATTTCGACGCCCTGCGCACCGTCGAGTTCTTCGCCAGCCACGAGGCCCTGCTGCTGGACTACGAGCGACCCCTGACGCGGATCGACTCCCGGACCGGGACGGCCTACGACTGCTCCGCGCACTTCCTGTGGATCGGGGAGCGCACGCGGCAGATCGACGGGGCCCACGTGGACTTCCTCTCCCGGGTCCGCAACCCGGTGGGCGTCAAGCTCGGCCCCACGACGACGGCGGACGACGCCCTGGCCCTCATGGACAAGCTGAACCCGAACGACGTCCCGGGGCGCCTGACCTTCATCACCCGCATGGGTGCCGGTCGGATCCGCGAGACGCTCCCGCCGCTGCTGGAGAAGGTCACCGCATCCGGTCGTCCCGTGACCTGGGTGTGCGACCCGATGCACGGCAACACGATCACGTCGGCGAGCGGGTTCAAGACGCGCCGCTTCGACGACGTGCTCGACGAGGTGCGCGGGTTCTTCGAGGCGCACCGCTCGGTGGGCTCCGTCCCCGCCGGCCTGCACGTGGAGCTGACCGGCGACGACGTCACCGAGGTGCTCGGCGGCAGCGAGGCGATCGACGACGACGGGCTCGCCCGCCGCTACGAGACCCTCGTCGACCCGCGGCTGAACCACCAGCAGTCGTTGGAGATGGCCTTCCTCGTCGCGGAGATGATCCGCAGCTCCTGAGGACCGTGCCGACGGCGGGGTGGGGCGACCCGCCCCGCCGTCGGCGTCTCCGGGCCGCCAGGTCGCTCAGACGACGGCGAGCGTGATCGTCGACCCCTTCGGCAGGGTCGACCCGGGCGTCGCGTCCTGGCTGCGCACCGTGCCGAAGAACCCGCCGAGGACGTCCTCCCGGACGACCGCGAAGCCGAGGCGCTCGAGCGCCGCTCGGGCGTCGGCGAACTGCTGCCCCACGAGGTTCGGCACCTCGACGAGCGGGGGACCCTGGGAGACGGTGATCGTCACCGTGTCCCCCCGGAAGCCGGCCGTCCCCGGGGCGGGGTCCTGCGCCATGACGACGCCGGCGCCGTACTGCTCGCTGAAGGCCGTGGCCTCCTCGACGACGAGGCCGTCGGCCTCCAGCTGCTGGCGGGCGGCGCCCGCCTCGACGCCGACGACGGACAGGACCGTCACCGGGGCCGGGCCGTCCGAGACCCGCAGGCCCACCTCGGACCCGACCGCCAGGCTCGTGCCCGGCTCCGCGGTCGCGGTCAGGACGGTGCCGGCCGGCGCGACGTCGTCGAACGTCCGCTCGCCCTCGACGGCCACGAGGCCCACCGCCTGGAGCGCGGCGGTCGCGTCCTCGACGGTCGCGCCCACGAGGCCCTCGGGCACCACCCGCAGGTCCGGTCCCTTGGAGACCGTCAGCTCGACGTCGCCCTCCTTGAGGATCCGGCCGCCCTCGCCCGGCTCGACGGCGACGACCGTCTGGACAGGTGCCTGCGCGTCGAAGACCTCGGTCACGGCCGAGACGCCGAGGCCCGCGGTGGCGAGCGCCTCCTCGGCGGCCGCGCGGTCCGCCCCGACGAGCCCTCCCGGCACCGTCGTGTAGGCGCCGGGTCCCGCCGTGGCGTACCAGAGGCCGACGAGGCCGGAGACCGCTCCGAGCGCGATGAGGGTGAGCACGACCGCGACCCGCCGCCGCCAGCGTCGCAGGGCGGGGTCGGCGTCGTCGTCGGTGCCCTCGGACGTCCCCGCGGCCGGGTCGCCGGGTGCGGGTGCCGCGCGGAGCGGGCCGACCGGCAGGGCCACCGTGCCGTGGTGCGCGCCG
>NZ_AXCW01000021.1 GCF_000603945.1 Actinotalea ferrariae CF5-4
CGCCGGGCGCGGGCCCAGGCGACGGTCGCGGCGACGGCGGGGATGGTCGCCACGGCCACCGCCGCGCACGCGAGCACCTCGACGAGCACCGGCACGCCCATCACCGCGCCGGGCGAGAGCACGAGGCGCACGAGCAGGACGGCCAGCACGGCACCCGGGACGGCGACGAGGCCGTGCGGGACGTGGGCGAGGCCCGCCGTCGGCCCGGTGCCCCAGAGCACGACGGCGGCGCCCAGGGCGCCGAGCAGCGCCGTGGGGGTGAGCAGGAGGTAGGCGGTCCAGACGGCGAAGCCCGCCCCGCCCGGGTCGAGCGCCAGGACCAGCACGACGACGCCTGCGAGGAACAGCAGGAGGGAGCCGGCCGCCGCGCCCACACCCCAGGCGACCAGCAGCCGGGCGAGGAGCTCGCGGGGGCTCATCCGTCCGCCCTCTCAGCGCGCCGGCGCGGCCGGCGGGCGCGCGGCGGTCCGCGAGGCCGGGCGGCCGGTGGCCACCTGCGCCTCGCCGCTCGCGTGGATCCGTCGCTCGACGACGAAGGACAGGAAGGGGACGACGCCGGCCAGCACCATGGCCGTGAGCCGGCCGAAGCCCCAGCGCATGGTCGACCACAGGTCGACGACCGTGACGAGGTACACGATGTAGACGAGGCCGTGGATCTGGGCGAACCACTCGTCGGCCCACTCCATGAGCGGCCCGCCGGCCTGGAAGCCGTACTTCGCGACGAGCTCGACGGTGAAGATCAGCAGCGTCACACCGGTGACGAGCGCGAGCACGCGGTAGCGGCGCAGCGACGCCGTCGCGCGCGTCGGCCAGGCGGTGCGCCCGCGCGGGGCCGTCGTGGTGGTCGTTCCCGGTGCGGCCACGGCCGTCCTCCCTCTCGTGGGCCCGTCCCGCACCGCCCTCGGCGCGCGGAGCCCCTGCGATTGTCCCCTACGCCCCGGCAGGTCCGCACGGGGCGGGACGCCGTGCCAGTCGCGTCACAGGGACGGGCGCCGGAAATGGCGTCGACCGTGCCGGAGGGGCGTCGTACCGTTCTCAGAGTGCGTCCACTTCCTGAGACCGACCCGGGGACTCCCCCGCTGACGTCTGCGCCCGCCTACCTGTGGTGGGTCGCGCGACGCCAGGGCTGGCTGCTGCTCGGCAGCTCGCTGCTCGCCGTCGCGAGCGCGGTCTCCCTCGCCGCCCTGCCGTTCCTGCTGGGCCGCGTCGTGGACACAGGTCTGGACGGCGGGCTGTCCCGCGACCTGCTCGTCGGCTGCCTGCTCATCCTCGGCGCCGGGCTCGTGCTCGCGCTGGGCAACGTCGTCGGGCACGTCCTCGACGTGCACAACTGGCTGCGGGGCGCCTTCCGCACCAGCCAGCTCGTCGGGCACCACGTCACGCGCACGGGCGACGCGGTGACGGCCGAGCTGCCGACCGGCGAGGTCGTGGCCACGGTCGCGAGCGACGCGCTCCGCGTGGGCGAGGTGTTCTACGTGACGGCCCGGTTCATCGGCGGGCTCGTCGCCTACCTCGTCGTCGCCGCGCTGCTGCTGGACAGCTCGGTCGTGCTGGGCGTCGCGGTCCTCGTGGGGCTGCCCACCGTCGCCGGGGCGCTGGCGCTCGTCGTCCGGCCGCTCCAGCGCCGGCAGGCGGAGCAGCGCGAGGCCGCCGGACGCCTGACGACCCTCGGGTCCGACACCGTCTCGGGCCTGCGGATCCTGCGCGGCATCGGTGGCGAGGACGTCTTCACCGCGCGCTACCGCGAGCAGTCCCAGCGCGTCCGGCACGCCGGGGTGCGGGTCGCCGGCACGCAGTCGCTCCTCGACGGCCTCCAGACCCTGCTGCCGGGCCTGTTCCTGGCGGGGGTCGTGTGGGTGGGCGCGCGCCTCGCGCTGGACGGGGAGATCACGGCGGGCCAGCTGGTCACGTTCTACGGCTACGCGGCGTTCCTCACCGAGCCCCTCACGGCCGCGACCCAGGCGGTCCACGTCCTCACGCGCGCCCTGGTCGGCGTGCGGAAGATCCTGCGGGTGCTGCGCGTGCCCGTCACCGGTGCGGAGCTGCCGCGACCGGACGGTGCGTCGTCCGCGGGGCTCGGCGGGGACCTCGTCGACGCGGTGTCCCAGGTCCTCGTGCGGCACGGCACCGTCACCGCGCTGGTCAGCGCGGACCCGGACGAGACGGCCCGCGTCGCCACGCGCTTGGGCCTGCTGGGCCGGGAGCACGCCGACGACGCCGCCCGGGTCACCCTCGGCGGCGTGGCCCTGGCGGACCTCGGCCTGGCCGAGGTGCGCCGGCGTGTCGTCGTCGCGGAGTCCACGCCGCAGCTGTTCACGGGGCTGCTCCGCGAGGAGCTGGACCCCCGCGCGGCCGACGGCGTCCCCGACGGCCTGGTGCGGGCGCGCGAGGAGGTCGAGGCACGGCTCCTGGACGCGCTGCTCGCCGCGGACGGCCAGGACGTCCTGGACTCGGTACCGGACGGCCTGGACGGGGAGGTGGCCGAGAAGGGCCGGTCGCTGTCGGGCGGACAGCGGCAGCGGCTCGCCCTGGCCCGGGCCCTGCTGACCGAGGCCGAGGTCCTCGTCCTGGTCGAGCCCACCAGCGCGGTCGACGCCCACACCGAGGCGCGGATCGCGGCCCGGCTGGCACAGGTCCGGGCGGGGCGGACGACCGTCGTCGTCAGCGCCAGCCCGCTCGTGCTGGACCGGGTGGACGAGGTCGTCCTCGTCGCCGACGGCGTCGCGCGGGCCCGCGGGACGCACCGCGGCCTGCTGGACGGCGCGGCCGGTCCCGAGGCGGCGGCGCGCTACCGCGCCGTCGTCAGCCGCGCGGCCGCGGACGAGGGCACCGCCGGCACCGCCGCTGCCACCGGGACCGACACCACCACCGGCACCCCCACGACCCGAGAGGAGGCCCACCGTGAAGCTGCCCGTCGCTGACGCCGCCGCGCTGCGCGCGCACACCGGTCGGCTGCTGCGCCGGCACCGCCGGGGGCTGGGTCGCGTCCTGGGTCTGCACGTCTCGGCGGCGGTCGCGGGGCTCGCCGGGCCCTGGCTGCTCGGGCTCATGGTCGACGCGGTGCGCCGCGGCGCGGACGGCTCCTTCGTGGACCAGGCCGTGCTCTTCCTCGTCGTCGCGGTCGTCCTCCAGGCCGGCCTCGTCCGGGCCGCGCAGCGGGCGTCGATGGTCCTCGGGGAGACGGTGTTCGCCGAGCTCCGGGAGGAGTTCGTCGCGACCGTCACCCGCCTGCCGCTGTCCGTCGTCGAGCGGGCCGGCACCGGCGACCTGGTCTCCCGCACGACGACCGACATCGACCGGGTCCAGCACACGGTCCGGTTCGGCGTGCCCCGCGTGCTCGTCACGTCGGCGACGATCACGCTCACCGTGGTCGCGGCCTTCGTCGTCGACTGGCGGGTGGCGGTGGCGCTCCTCGTGGGGACGCCGCTGCTCGTGCCGACGGTGCGGTGGTACCTGCGCCGCGCCGCCGCCGGGTACCTGCGCGAGTCCGCGTCCTACGCCCGACTCAACGGCACGATCACCGAGTCCGTCGAGGGCGCCCGCACGGTGGACGCCCTCGGCCTGGGCGCCCGCCGGCGGGCCCGCACGGACGCCGACCTGCGCGTGGCCTATTCGGCCGAGCAGTACACGCTGCGGCTGCGCACCGTCCTGTTCCCGGGTGTCGACCTGTCGTTCGTGCTGCCGATCGTCGGCGTGCTCGTGTGGGGCGCGTGGCTCATCGCGTCCGGGCACACCACGGTCGGGTCCGTCACGACGATCGCGCTGTACGCGGTGCAGCTCATGCAGCCGATCGGCGAGCTGATCTTCTGGCTCGACGAGGTCCAGGTGGGCTCGACCGCGCTCGCCCGGATCGTCGGGGTCGCCGACGTCGCGCCGGACCGTCGGGCCGGCGACGCGGAGCCGTCCGACGAGCACGTGGTCGCCGAGAAGGTGCGGTACGCGTACCGCGAGGGGCACGACGTGCTGCACGGCATCGACCTGGACCTCGCCGTCGGTGAGCGCCTGGCCGTCGTCGGGCCGTCGGGAGCCGGGAAGTCGACGCTCGGGCGGATGCTCGCGGGCATCCACCCGCCCACGGGTGGACGGGTGAGCGTCGGCGGGGTGCCCCTCGTGGACCTGCCGCTGGAGGACCTGCGCGGCCACGTCGCGCTGGTCACCCAGGAGCACCACGTCTTCGTGGGGACGATCGAGCAGAACCTGCGGCTCGCCCGCACGGACGCCGCGCCGGAGGACCTGCGCCGCGCCCTCGAGGCCGTCGACGCCTGGGAGTGGGTCGCGGCGCTGCCGGACGGCCTGGCGACCGAGGTCGGGTCGGGCGGTGTCGCGCTCACGCCCGCGCAGGCGCAGCAGGTCGCGCTGGCGCGGCTCGTGCTCCTCGACCCGCACACGCTCGTGCTGGACGAGGCGACGTCGTTGCTGGACCCGCGCGCGGCCCGGCACCTGGAGCGGTCGCTGTCGGCCGTGCTGGCAGGGCGGACCGTGGTGGCGATCGCCCACCGCCTGCACACGGCGCACGACGCCGACCGGGTCGCCGTCGTCGACGGCGGACGGATCACGGAGATCGGCTCGCACGACGAGCTCGTCGCGGCGGGCGGCGACTACGCCGCACTGTGGCACTCCTGGCAGCGCGACTGAGCCGTCGAGGCACCGCGCCGCGCGTCGGCACGGCCGGTGGAGGTCGGGGTCAGGGCCCGGCGTCGCCGGTCCGCTCCTCCGCGTCGGCGCGGGCCTCGTCGCGGACCAGCCGGCTCCACAGCAGGACGGCGAACCCGCCGAAGATCCACCACTGCAGGGCGTAGGCGAGGTTCTGCAGGTTGAGGCCCCCACCGGGGAGGGTCGGCGGCGGCAGCCGGTCCAGACCCGCGTCCACCGGCTCGTCGACCACCAGGTAGCCGGTGTACATCGGCCCGCCCCACAGGTTGACGAGCTGCCCGGGCGCGATGGCACCGACCTGCCCCTCGGGGAGGTCCGCACGCTCGAACGACTCCCCCGCCTGGAGGAAGCCCTGCAGGGTGACCTCACCGGCCGCGGGGTCCGGCGCCGCCGGCTCCGCGACCCAGCCGCGGACGACGGGCAGGACCCCCGTCCCGTCGCTCGCGACGAAGCGGTCCAGGACGAGGAACCCGACGTCCCCCTCCGGGCCGATGCGGCCGGGCACCAGCAGGGTCTCCCCGTCGAAGCGGCCGGTCACCTCCACCTTCGTGCCGACGAGGTCGCCGGGGAAGGTCGCGCGCGGGGCCAGGACGTCGCCGAGCGGGGTCGCGGGCGCGTCCTGCTGCTGGGCGACGCGCGCCGCCTCGTTGATCTCCGCGCGCTGCACCGCCCGGTCGAGCTGCCACACGCCGAGCCGGGCGCAGACCGCGGCGATGGCGAGGAACACGAGGAGGAGGCCGAGCATCCGGGGGGTCAGGGCGGCACGGCGGAACATGGTCCCGGTGACGCGGATCGGCTCGGGCTCGAGGGCCTCGGTGGGCACCGGCCCGACGTCGGGCCCGGGCTGCGTCGCGCGGTCGGCGGCGGGCACGGCGGAGGCCTCGCCCGCGCGCTGGTGCACCTGCTCCGACACGCCTCCACGCTACCCGCAGCGCGGGTCCGCACGGCCAGCCGCCCGACGGAGGACCCGACGGGGACGAGCGCCCGGAACAGCGACGTCGAACCATCGCGCCCACGACGCGGATGTGGTGGCATGGGCGTAGCGACGCTCGTCACACCGCGCGTGCGACCCCCGGGCGAGCACACGAGGCGCAGCACCGACGCGGACAATCGTCCCATGTCTGTGCTGCGACGGGCGGGACGCTGCACCTGCGGCGGCCCCGGTCGCCGTGACCTCGAGCGCTGGAGGAACGGATGTCGTCAGATCGCGCCGTCGTCGACCACCCGACGAGCTGGCCCGCCCGCGAGGTGACCCCCCTGGACGACGCGACGCTGCGCCGCGTCGACGCCTGGTGGCGGGCGGCGAACTACCTGGCGGTCGGCCAGATCTACCTGCTGGACAACCCCCTCCTCGCGGAGCCGCTCCACCGCGACCACGTCAAGCCGCGCCTGCTGGGCCACTGGGGCACCACGCCCGGGCTGACCTTCCTCTACGCGCACCTCAACCGCGCCATCGCGGAGCGCGCCCAGTCGACCCTCTACGTCACCGGCCCCGGTCACGGCGGTCCCGGCCTGGTCGCCGCCGCCTACCTCGACGGCACCTACTCCGAGGTCTACACGGGCATCACGCAGGACTCCGAGGGCATGCGGAAGCTCTTCCGCCAGTTCTCCTTCCCCGGCGGCATCCCCAGCCACGTGGCCCCGGAGACGCCCGGGTCGATCCACGAGGGCGGCGAGCTCGGCTACGCGCTCTCGCACGCGTACGGCGCGGCCTTCGACAACCCGGACCTCCTCGTGGCGGCCGTCGTCGGGGACGGCGAGGCCGAGACCGGGCCCCTGGCGACCAGCTGGCACTCGAACAAGTTCGTGGACCCGCTGAGCGACGGCGTCGTCCTGCCGATCCTGCACCTCAACGGCTACAAGATCGCCAACCCGACGGTCCTCGCGCGCATCCCGGAGGACGAGCTGCTCGACCTCATGCGCGGCTACGGCCACACGCCGTACGTCGTGTCCGGCGGCTTCGACGACGAGGACGCGGACGTCGTGCACCGGCGCATGGCCGAGGTGCTCGACGAGGTGCTCAACCAGATCGCCGAGATCAAGCAGGCCGCCCGCGAGGGCCGTCTCACCGAGCGCCCCAAGTGGCCGATGATCATCCTGCGCACGCCGAAGGGCTGGACGTGCCCGCCGGTCATCGACGGCAAGCAGGTCGAGGACTCCTGGCGCTCCCACCAGGTGCCGCTGGCCAGCGCCCGCGACACCGACGAGCACCTGCAGGTCCTCGAGGGCTGGCTGCGGTCCTACCGTCCGGAGGAGCTGTTCGACGCGACGGGCCGCCTCGACGACGACATCGCGTCGCTGGCACCGATCGGCGACCTGCGGATGAGCGCGACGCCGCACGCCAACGGCGGCCTGCTCCTGCGGGACCTCCAGCTCCCGGACTTCCGGGACCACGCCGTCGACGTCCCCACCCCCGGGGCGACCATGGCCGAGGCGACCAAGGTGCTCGGCGAGTGGCTCGCCGGGGTCGTGGAACGCAACCCCGACAACTTCCGCATCGTCGGCCCCGACGAGACGGCGTCGAACCGTCTCCAGGCCGTGTTCGGCGTCACGGACAAGGTCTGGAACGCCGAGCTGCGCCCCGGCGACGACAACCTCGCCCGCGCCGGGCGGGTGCTGGAGATGCTCTCGGAGCACCAGTGCCAGGGCTGGCTCGAGGGCTACCTCCTGACGGGCCGCCACGGCCTGTTCAGCTGCTACGAGGCGTTCATCCACATCGTCGACTCGATGTTCAACCAGCACGCCAAGTGGCTGAAGGTCACGCGGGAGATCCCGTGGCGCCGGCCCATCGCCTCGCTCAACTACCTGCTCACCTCGCACGTGTGGCGGCAGGACCACAACGGCTTCTCCCACCAGGACCCCGGCTTCATCGACCACGTGGTCAACAAGAAGGCCGAGATCGTCCGGGTGTACCTGCCGCCGGACGCCAACACGCTGCTGGTCACCTACGACCACTGCCTGCGCAGCCGGGACCTCGTCAACGTCGTCGTCGCCGGCAAGCAGCCCGCGCCCACCTTCCTGACGATGGACCAGGCCGTCGCGCACTGCGCCCGCGGGCTGGGCATCTGGGAGTGGGCCGGCACCGAGGAGCGCGGCGAGGACCCCGACGTCGTCCTGGCGTGCGCGGGAGACGTCCCGACGCTCGAGGTGCTGGCGGCGGCGGACCTGCTGCGGCGGCACCTGCCCGACCTCAACGTCCGGGTGGTCAACGTCGTCGACCTCATGCGGCTGCAGGACGAGCGGGAGCACCCGCACGGCCTCAGCGACCGCGAGTTCGACACGATCTTCACCCCGGACAAGCCGATCCTCTTCGCCTACCACGGCTACCCGTGGCTGGTGCACCGGCTCACCTACCGCCGCACCGGCCACGCCAACCTGCACGTGCGCGGCTACAAGGAGGAGGGCACGACGACGACGCCGTTCGACATGGTCATGCTCAACGACCTCGACCGGTTCCGGCTCGTCATGGACGTCATCGACCGCGTCCCGCACCTGGGCACCCGGGCGGCGGAGCTGCGTCAGGAGATGGTCGACGCCCGGCTGCGCGCACGGGAGTGGACGCGCGAGCACGGCGAGGACATCCCGGAGGTCCGCGACTGGGTGTGGCCCGACGTCGGCGAGACGGGCACCGAGGTGGGCGGCCCGCAGGGCGGCCGGGTCTCGGGCGCCTCAGCCACCGGCGGGGACAACGAGTGACGGACCGCGTCGTCGGCGGGCCGGCCCTCCGGGGCCGGCCCGCCGGCGGCGTGGCGAGCCTCACTCCCCTGTGGCTGGCTCCCGGCACCCCCGGCTTGTGAAGATCGTCTGAGACACCGAGAACGAGGAGCGGACGCGTGGCGCGGAGCATCTACATCACCTCGGCCGAGGGCGACACCGGCAAGTCGACGATCGCCCTGGGGGTGCTGGACCTCCTCTCGCGCACCGTCCAGCGGGTCGGCGTCTTCCGGCCGGTCGCCCGGTCGACCACCCAGTCCGACTACGTCCTGGAGCTGCTGCTGGCGCACGACGGCGTGGACCTCACCTACGAGGAGTGCGTCGGCACCACCTACGAGGCGGTCCACACCGACCCCGAGGCGGCCCTCTCCCAGATCGTCAGCCGCTACCACGAGGTCGAGCGGCGGTGCGACGTCGTCGTCATCGTCGGGACGGACTACACGGACGTGGCCGGCGCGACCGAGCTGTCCTACAACGCGCGGATCGCCGCCAACCTCGGCGCCCCGGTGCTCGCCGTCGTCCGCGGCGTGGACCGCAGCCCGGAGGAGATCCGGCAGGTCGCCGACGTCATGGTCTCCGAGCTGCGCACCCACCACGCGGAGGTCATGGGGGTCATCGCCAACCGCTGCGCCCCCGAGCAGGTCCTCCACGTCCGCAAGGCGCTGCTCGGGCACGACCGCGTCGCGTGGGCCCTGCCCGAGGACACCCTGCTCAGCGCCCCGACGGTCCGGGCGATCATGGAGGCCGTCGGCGGCCGGCTCGAGGCGGGCGACGAGGAGCTGCTGTCCCGCGAGGCGCTCGACCTGCTCGTCGGCGCGATGTCGGTGGAGCACCTGCTGGACAAGCTCACCGACGGCGCCGTCATCATCACCCCCGGCGACCGCTCCGACGTGCTGCTGGGCCTGCTCATGGCGCACGCCGCCGAGGGCTTCCCCTCCCTGGCGGGCATCGTCCTCAACGGCGGGTTCTACCCGCCGCCGGTCATCGCGCGGCTCGTCGGCGGGCTCGGCCAGCGGCTGCCGATCATCCGTACGGACCTGGGAACGTTCCGGTCGGCCAACGCCGCCGCCGGGACCCGCGGCCGCCTCACCGCGGACTCCCAGCGCAAGGTCGACACCGCGCTCGCGCTGTTCGAGCGGCACGTCGACGGCGAGCAGCTGCTCGGGCGCCTCGACGTCGCCCGGCCGTCCGTCGTCACGCCGCTGATGTTCGAGTACGAGCTCCTGGCCCGGGCCCGCAACGACCGCAAGCACATCGTGCTCCCGGAGGGCAACGACGACCGGATCCTCCGGGCCGCCAGCACGCTCCTGCAGCGCGGCGTGGCGGAGCTGACGATCCTCGGCAACGAGACGACCATCCGCGCCCGCGCCACCGAGCTGGGCCTGGACATCGCCGAGGCGACGATCATCGACCCGCACGACGGCGAGCTGCACGACCGGTTCGCCGCCGAGTACGCCGAGCTGCGCAAGCACAAGGGCATGACGGTCGAGCGGGCCCGGGAGATCGTCAGCTCGGTGTCCTACTTCGGCACGATGATGGTCCAGCTCGGCCTGGCGGACGGCATGGTCTCGGGCGCGGTCCACACCACCGCGCACACCATCAAGCCGGCCTTCGAGATCATCAAGACGGTGCCGGACACCTCGATCGTCTCCAGCGTCTTCCTCATGTGCCTGGAGGACCGCGTGCTCGTGTACGGGGACGCGGCGGTCAACCCGGACCCGACGGCCGAGCAGCTCGCGGACATCGCGATCTCCTCGGCCGAGACGGCCGCGCAGTTCGGCATCGAGCCGCGCATCGCCATGCTGTCCTACTCGACCGGCGAGTCCGGCACCGGCCCGGACGTGGAGAAGGTGCGGGCCGCGACGGCCCTGGTCCGCGAGCGCCGGCCCGACCTCGACGTCGAGGGCCCGATCCAGTACGACGCGGCGGTCGACGCCTCGGTCGCGAAGACGAAGATGCCCGACTCCACCGTGGCGGGCCGGGCGACGGTGTTCATCTTCCCGGACCTCAACACCGGCAACAACACCTACAAGGCCGTGCAGCGGTCCGCGGGCGCCGTGGCGATCGGCCCGGTCCTGCAGGGTCTGCGCAAGCCCGTCAACGACCTGTCCCGCGGTGCGCTGGTGCAGGACATCGTCAACACCGTGGCGATCACGGCCATCCAGGCCCAGGCGCTCGACGCCGCCGCCGCGGCAGACACCACCACCCCCGCCGACACCCAGGGAGCCGCCCGGTGAACCACGTCCTCGTCCTCAACTCCGGCTCGTCGTCGATCAAGTACCAGCTCGTCGACGTGTCCACCGGCGAGGCCGCCGCGGGCGGCCTGGTGGAGCGGATCGGGGAGTCGGAGGGTGTGCTCCGCCACGACGGCCCGACCGGTCGCACCGAGCGCACCCAGGTCGTCCCCGACCACACCGCGGGTGTGCGCGCCGTCCTGGACCTCTTCGACGAGGTGGGCCCGTCGCTGACCGAGCTCGAGCTGGTCGCCGTCGGGCACCGCGTGGTGCAGGGCGGAGACCGCTTCACCGAGCCGACGCTCGTCGACGACGACGTCGAGGCGGCGATCGAGGAGCTGTCGCCCCTGGCCCCCCTGCACAACCCGCCGAACCTCGCGGGCATCCGGGCCGCACGGACCGCCTTCCCGGACCTGCCCCACGTGGCGATCTTCGACACGGCCTTCCACCACACGCTCCCGCCGGAGGCGTACACCTACGCCATCGACCGGGAGACGGCCCGCACCTACGGCATCCGCCGGTACGGCTTCCACGGCACGTCGCACGCCTACGTGTCCCGCCGCGCGGCGGCGATGCTGGGCAAGGACCCGGCGGAGGTGAACCTCGTCGTCGCCCACCTCGGCAACGGTGCCTCGATCACCGCGGTCGAGGGTGGCTGCTCGGTCGAGACATCCATGGGCCTGACGCCGCTCGAGGGCCTGGTCATGGGCACGCGGTCGGGCGACCTCGACCCGGCCGTGATCTTCCACCTGCAGCGCGTCGCCGGCATGAGCACCGACGAGATCGACACCCTGCTCAACCGTCGGTCGGGCCTCCTCGGCCTCGCCGGCGTCAACGACCTGCGGGACATCCACGCCGCGATCGAGGCCGGGGACGACGACGCCGCGCTCGCGCTCGAGGTGTACTGCCACCGCCTGCGGCACTACGTCGGCGCGTACTACGCGCAGCTCGGCCGGGTCGACGCGGTCGTCTTCACGGCGGGTGTCGGCGAGAACGACGACGTCGTGCGGCTCGAGGCCCTCAGCGGCCTGGAGCGCCTGGGGATCGTCGTGGATCCCGAGCGCAACGAGGGGCGCAAGAAGGCCGAGACGGTCATCTCCCCCGACGACGCCGAGGTGGCGGTCCTCGTCATCCCCACCAACGAGGAGCTCGAGATCGCCCAGCAGGCGGTGGCGGTCGTCCAGGGAGCGTGACCCGCAGGGCGCCGAGTCCGTGCCCTGCCGCCGACTCCGTGCCTCTCGGGGCACGGAGTGGCGTGCGAGGCACGGTCTCGGCGTCAGAGGCGCGCGCGGTGCCGTAGGTGCAGCGCGCGGGTGAACAGCGCCGTCCAGCGCTCCCCCGGCAGCGCGAAGAGGCGTCCGAGGCCCAGCCCCCGGTGGGTCCCGCGCTGGACGGCGACCGACTGCGTCCACGTGGTCGCCCGGATGCCCTCGGCCCCGTGCCGCCGCCCGGACCCGGACGCCTTGACCCCGCCGATCGGCGCGGCCGTGGAGCCCCACGACGCGACGTAGCCCTCGTTGACGTTGACGGTCCCGCACTCCAGCCGCGCGGCGATCCGGCGCCCGCGGGCCACGTCCCGGGTCCACACGCTCGCGTTGAGCCCGTACTCCGAGGCGTTGACCAGGGCCACCGCGGCGTCGTCGTCGGGCACGCGGTCCACCGTGACCACGGGCCCGAACGTCTCCTCGGCCCGGACGACGGCGTCCGCCGGGACGGCGTCCAGGACGGTCGGCTCGTAGAAGAACGGGCCGACGTCCGTGCGGTGCACGCCACCGGTGAGCACGGAGGCGCCGCGCTCGACCGCGTCGTGCACGTGCTGCTGCACCCGCTCGAGCTGGGCGGTCGACGTGAGGGAGCCGACGTCGGCGGAGTAGTCCAGCGCGGCCCCCAGTCGCAGCGCCCGCACCCGCGGCAGGAAGGCCGCGAGGAACGCGTCGGCGACGTCCTCGTGCAGGACGAGCCGCTCGACGGAGACGCACAGCTGGCCCGTGTTGGCGAAGCACGCGCGCACCGCGCCCTCCGCGGCGACCTCGACGTCCGCGTCCTCGGCCACGTAGAGCGCGTTCTTGCCGCCCAGCTCGAGGGAGGCGCCGACGAGTCGGCGGCCCGCCTGCTGGGCGACCAGGCGTCCCGTCGGCGTCGAGCCGGTGAAGAGGACGTGGTCGACGGCGTCGACCAGCGCGGAGCCGACGGTCGGGCCGTCCCCCGTCACCACCTGGAGCAGCCCGTCCGGCGCACCGGCCGCGCGCAGGAGCTCCACGCACCACAGGGCCGTCAGCGAGGTCTGCACGTCCGGCTTGACGACGACGGCGTTCCCGGCCGCCAGGGCCGGCAGGGCGTCCCCCAGGACGAGCGTGAGCGGGTAGTTCCACGGCGCGACGACGCCGACGACACCGACCGGGCGGCGGTGCACCGTCGTCCCCGTCAGGCCCGGCACGAGCCCGCGCACCCGGCGCGGCGCCAGGTACGTGCGCGCGCGGCGGGCGTAGTGGCTCGCCACGAGCACGACGTCGGCGAGCTCCTCGTACGCCGACGCCCGCGCCTTGCCCGACTCGAGCTGCACGAGGTCGAGCACCTCGCTCTGGCGGGCCAGGAGCAGGTCGTGGACCCGGTGCAGGAGCGCCGTCCGCTCGGCCAGCGGACGGGCCGCCCAGGCACGCTGGACGGCGCGCGCCCGCCCGACCGCCGCGGCGACGTCGTCGGCCGTGGACAGCGGGAGGGCGACCAGGGGCGCGCCGGTGAGCGGTGTCGACACGACGCGCTCCCCCCCGGCGCCGCCGTGCTCCAGCGTGCGCAGGAGGCGGGCGGCCTCCGCGGGCTCCAGCGCCCAGGTCGCGGAGGGGTCGGTCTCCGGGTCGCGGACGTCGGTGTCGCTCATGCCCGCCAGGGTACGAGCCTCAGCCGAGCGCGAGGACCCGCCGCACCTCGGGGTCGACGAGTGCCAGGCAGGCCGCCCGCGCGTCCGCCGCGGACCGCGCCGCCCGCGCCGCACCGGCGATCTGCCGGCACTGCTCGAGCGTGTGGCGGGCCAGCGACATCCGGACGCCCGGGACCGCCGAGGGGGCCATGGACAGGCTGCTCACGCCGAGACCGACGAGCACCAGCGCCATGAGCGGGTCCGACGCGGACTCCCCGCAGACGCCGACCGGCTTGCCGAGGTCCGTCCCCGCCTCGGCGGTGTGGGCCACGAGGTCCAGCACCGCGGGCTGCCACGGGTCCAGCAGGTCCGACAGCTCCCCGCGCAGGCGGTCCGTCGCCATCGCGTACTGGGCGAGGTCGTTCGTCCCGAGGGAGACGAAGTCCACCTCGTGCAGCACGTCGCGGGCGCGCAGCGCGGCCGACGGCACCTCGACCATGACGCCGACCTGCGTCACGCCGGCCGCCCGCGCGAGCGCGGCGAAGTCCGCCGCCTCGTCGACCGTCGCGATCATGGGGGCCATGACCCACAGCTCCCCACCCGCCTCGCGCGCCGCGGACGCGGCGGCGCGCAGCTGCGTCTCGAGGAGCTCCCGGGAACGCCGGACGAGCCGGTAGCCGCGCACGCCGAGCGCCGGGTTCTCCTCGCCCGGCTGGGTGACGAACGGCAGCGGCTTGTCGGCCCCGGCGTCGAGGGTGCGCAGGACGAGCTTGCGGTCGCCCAGGGCGCGCAGGGCGCGGGTGTACGTCGCGGCCTGCTCCTCCTCCGACGGCGCCTCGTCACGGCCGAGGAACAGGACCTCGGTGCGGAACAGACCCACGCCCTCGACGGCCGCGTCGGTGAGCCGCTCCGCGTCCTCCGCGGTGCCGATGTTGGCGAGCAGCGCGACCTGGTGGCCGTCGGCCGTCGCCCCGGCGGACGTGTCCTCCGCCAGGGTCGCCAGCACGGCGCGGCGCTCCGCGACGGCCGCCCGGACGTCGTCGTCGGGGTCCACGGTCACGGTGCCGGTCGCCGCGTCGACGGCGATCTCGGTGCCCTCGGGCAGGTCCGTCGCACCGGTGACCTGGACCAGGCAGGGGATGCCGAGCTGACCGGCGATGATCGCCGTGTGCCCGGTGGGGCCGCCCTCGGAGGTGACGAGCGCGAGCGTGCGCTCGAGGTCGAGCGTCGCGGTGTCGGCCGGGGCGAGGTCGACGGCGACGACGACGCTCGGCCGGTCCAGGACCGGCACGCCGGGCGCCGGGACGCCGAGCACCTCGGCGACGACCCGGTCGCGGACGCTGCGCAGGTCGGTCACGCGCTCGGCGAGGTAGCCGCCGGCCTGCTCGAACATCGTGGCGAAGGTGTCCACGACGCCGTCGACGGCCGCGACGACCGGCTCACCGGCGTCGACGCGCTGCAGGGACTGCGAGCGCAGCGCGGGGTCGGCCGCCATCTGCGCGGTGGCCGCGAGGACCTCGCGGAGCGTGCCCGAGGCGCCGTCGGCCTGCTGCTGGAGCCGCTGCGCGACCGTCGTGAACGCCGCGTCGAGGAGGCGGTGGGCGTCGGCGGCGTCCGTCCCCACCCGCGTGGCCGGGTCGACCGCCGGGGCGGAGTGCACCCGGACGACCGGGCCGATGACGGCGCCGCGCCCGACGCCCGTGCCGTGCAGGACGCGACCGGTCACGACGCGCTCCCGCCGCGCGGCGCGGGCGGCTCCTCGCTGTCCAGGTCGGTCGCGAGGACCGCGACGAGGTCGTCCAGCGCCTCCTCGGCGCCCTCGCCCTCCGCGGCCAGCGTCACCTCCTCGCCGTGGGGCACTCCGAGCGCCATGACCATGAGGATGCTGGACGCGTCGACCGGCATCCCGCCGGGCCGGGCCACGGTCACCGGCACGCCGGCCGCGGCCGCCCGCTGGGTGAAGATCGAGGCCGGCCGGGCGTGGAGGCCGACCCGCGACGCGACGGTCACGGTGCGCTGTGCCATGTCGGGAGGTCCTTTCGGGGAGCTGCGTGCGGGGTGTGCGGGTCGGGCGGGTCCGGCGGTCGTGCCGCCGGTTGTGTCGACGGATGGGTCGACGGGTGTGCCGACGGGTGCGCCGGTGCGGGGAGGCACCGGCGCACCCGTCGGGTCACGGCGTGCCGGTCAGCGCGCGCCGCTCAGGGCGGCGAGGCTCTCGGCGTCGTCCAGGACGGCCTCCTGCGGGTTGCGTCCGATGTTCTTGGCGAACAGCACCGCGAACGCCGACACGACCGTACCCACGGCGAGCGCCAGGAGGAACAGCAGCGGGAGGCTGATGAGCGGGGTCACCCAGATCCCGCCGTGGGGGGCGACCAGGCCGCTGCCGACCGCCATCGTCAGACCACCGGTGACGGCGCCGCCGAGCATGAAGGACGGCAGCATCCGGACCGGGTCGGCGGCCGCGAACGGGATGGCGCCCTCGGAGATGAACGAGGCTCCCAGGAGCCACGCCGACTTGCCGGACTCGCGCTCGGCCTCGGTGAAGATGCGCGGCCGCAGGGTCGTGGCCAGGGCGATCGCCAGCGGGGGGACCATGCCGGCCGCCATGACCGCGGCCATGATGCGCGCCTCCGTGGAGCCGATGTCGCCCGCGGCGTTGATGAGGCCGGTCGTGGCGAAGACGTAGGCGACCTTGTTGACCGGGCCACCGAGGTCGAAGCACATCATGAGGCCGAGCAGGATCCCGAGCGGGATGAGGGCGCCGCCGGACAGGCCGTTGAGCCACGCCGTGAGCGCGTCGTTGATCGCCTTCATGGGCGGGCCGATGATGAGGAACGTCGCGAACCCGACGACGAGGGTCGTGACCAGCGGGATGACCACGACGGGCATGACGCCGCGCCCGCCCTTGGGCACGTTGCGGCGAGCGAGCCACAGGGCGACGAAGCCCGCGAGGAAGCCGGTCGCGATGCCGCCGAGGAAGCCCGCGCCGACGAGGCCGGCGATCGAGCCGCCGACGAACCCGGGCGCGATGCCCGGCCGGTCGGCGATCGCGTAGGCGATGTACGCCGACAGGGCCGGGACGAGGAAGCCGAACGCCAGGGCGCCGGTCTGGAACAGCAGGACCGCCCAGTGCTGGAGGTTGCCCCACTCGAAGGCCGTCCAGAGCACCGCGGCGTCGACCCCGGTCACCTCGATGGCACCGTTCTCGGCCCACGCCACCGACGCGAGCATGAAGCCCAGGGCGATGAGGATGCCGCCCGCGGCGACGAACGGGATCATGTAGGACACGCCGGTCATGAGGTACTGGCGGATCCGCGTGCCGGTGCCGACCTGGCGGGTGGCCGGCGCGGCGGTCGCGACCGCCGCCGTCGGGGAGGCGGAGCTCCCGGCCGCGGGGGCGGCCTCGACCGCGGCGACCGCGGCCGCGACGACGCCCGGTGCGTCGTGGACGGCCTTCTTGACACCGACGTCGACGAACGGCTTGCCGGCGAACCGGTCACGCCCCTGGACCTCGAGGTCCGCGGCGTAGATCACTCCGTCGGCGGCGGCGATGACGGCGGGGTCCAGCGGCTGGGAGCCGGCTGCGCCCTGGGTCTCGACGACGACCTCGTGGCCGGCGGCTCGGCCGGCCTGCTCGAGGGCCTCGGCGGCCATGTAGGTGTGTGCGATGCCCGTGGGGCACGACGACACGGCGACGAACTTCATGAGGGGACCACCTCTCGGGTGACGATGTCGGCGACGGCGCCGGCATCGGGGGCTTCGTGCAGGGACGTGCGGAAGGACTCGTGCACCAGCCGCCGGGCGAGGGCGGCGAGGATCTTGAGGTGGTCGCTGTCGCCGCCGGACGGCGCAGCGATGAGGAAGACGAGGGTCGCGGGACCGTCCGGGGCGCCGAAGTCGACGCCCGCGGGCACCTTCGCGACCGCGAGGCTCGGGACGGTGACGTGCTCGGACCGGGCGTGCGGCAGGCCGATGCCGCCGGGCATGCCCGTGGCCATCTGGGCCTCGCGGGCGCGGACGTCGGCGAGGAAGCCCTCGGCGTCGGTCACGCGACCGGCGGCGACGAGGAGGTCGACGAGGCGGCGGGTCACGTCGTCCCGGTCCGCCGCGACGACGTCGACGGCGACGAGGTCCGGGGTGATGAGAGGGGCGTCGGGCATGTCACAGCTCCTTGAGCACGAGGGTGGGGTCTGGCCGGTGGACGACCCGGACGACGTCCTCGTGGACGTCCTCGGGCGCTGGCACCGCGCTGCCGGGGAGCAGGACTGCTGCTCGCCCCCAGGCGACCGCGGTGCGGAGCCGACGGTCGGGTGACGCATCGGTGGAGAGAAACCCCGCGAGCGCGGTGTCGCCCGCACCCACGGTGGACTGGGGGACGACGGCGGGCCCCCCGGCCCACCACACGTCGTCGGCGGTCACGAGCAGCGCGCCGTGCGCGCCGAGGCTCACGAGCAGCTCCTGCACGCCGCTGCGGCGGACCTCGTGGGCGGCGTCGACGACGTCCCCGACGGTCACCAGCTCGCGACCGACGAGCTCGGCGAGCTCCTCGTCGTTGGGCTTGAGCAGCGCCACGCCGCCCTGCTCCAGCGCGGAGGCGAGCGCCTCGCCGGAGCTGTCGAGCACGAACGAGGTGTCGTGCCGGGCCGCGAGGGCGGCGAGCCGCGCGTACAGGTCACCGGCGCCGCCGGGCAGGCTGCCCGCGGCCACGAGGTGGCGGGGCCCGCGCGCCAGGAGCGTCTCGACGGTCGCGACGAGCGCGTCGACCTCGGCCGGGGTCAGGTCCGGCCCGGGGGCGTTGATCTTCGTCGTGACCCCGTCGGCGTCGGCGAGCGTGACGTTCGTGCGCGTCTCGCCGGCCATCTCGACGCCGGCGGCCTCGACGCCGAGGTCCGCGAGCATCCCGGCGAGCCTCTCGCCGACCGCGCCGCCGACCGGCAGCACGGCGACGGTCGGGATGCCCTGGCAGGCCAGGGCACGGGAGACGTTGATCCCCTTCCCGCCGGCATGGTGGTGCACGGCGGTGGCCCGCAGGACCTCCCCCGGGACGAGCCGGGCGATCTCGAAGGTGCGGTCCAGGCTGGGGTTGGGGGTGACGGTCACGATCACGAGAGCACCACCCGGACCCCGGCCTCCTCGACCTCGGCGGCGACGGCCGCGTCCACGCCCGAGTCGGTGACGAGCGTGTCGACCGCGGCGAGCGGCGCCACGCGGGCGAGGTCGACCCGGCCGAGCTTGGTGTGGTCCGCCAGGACGACGACCCGGTGCGAGGCGGCGATGATCGCCTGCTTCACGGCGGCCTCCGCGAGGTCGGGGGTGGTCAGGCCGTGCTCGACGGTCAGGCCGTTGGTGCCGAGGACCGCGACGTCGGCGTGGATGTCCGCCAGGTCGCGCAGCGCCCACGGGCCGACGGCGGCGAGCGTCCGGCCGCGGACGGTGCCGCCGACCAGGTGCAGGGTGATCCCCGGCCGGGTCGCCAGGACCATCGCGACGGGAAGCGCGTGGGTGATGACGGTGAGCTCGCGGTCCTGGGGCAGCATCTCGGCGAGGCGCACGGTGGTCGTCCCGGCGTCGATGAGGACCGAACCCCCCGCGGGCAGCTCGTCCAGCGCGCGCTTCGCGATCCGCTCCTTCTCCCCGGCGAGCACCTGCTCGCGGTCCGAGATGCCGGGCTCGAACCCGAGCCGCTCGACGGGGATCGCCCCGCCGTGGACCCGGCGGACGAGGCCGTGGCGCTCGAGAACGGTGAGGTCCCGCCGCACCGTCTCCGGGGTCACGTCGAGCTGGTCCGCCAGGTCCTTGACCTCGACGCGCCCGTTCGCGCGCGCCACGTCGAGGATCTGCTGCTGCCGCTCCGTCGCGTACACCGCTGACTCCACTGTCCGATCGGATGTTGCTTTGTCTTTGTCTAGTTGGTTTTCTGCCCGGTGTCAACACCCCGGCGTCCGTTCGGGCAGACCCGGGCAGCAACGACCAGGGCTCGCAGAGGCCCCGGACAGCACAGGACCCCGGTGAGCGGTGCTCACCGGGGTCCTGTGACGCCCCGCCGCAGCAGGGCGAGCGGCTCAGCCGCTCACGTCACCGCGGCTGGTACGGGGAGACGACCACCTCGACGCGCTGGAACTCCTTGAGGTCGGAGTAGCCCGTGGTCGCCATGGCACGGCGCAGGGCGCCGACGAGGTTGAGCGTCCCGTCGGCCTGGCGGCCCGGGCCGAAGAGGATCTCCTCGAGCGTGCCGGCGGTGCCGACCTCGACGCGCTCCCCCCGCGGCAGCTGCCTGTGGTGGGCCTCCGGTCCCCAGTGCCAGCCCTGGCCGGGGGCCTCGGCCGCCCGGGCGAGGGCCGCGCCGAGCATGGCGGCGTCCGCCCCGCACGCGATCGCCTTGACGAGGTCCCCGGAGGTGCCCACGCCCCCGTCGGCGATGACGTGCACGTAGCGGCCGCCCGACTCGTCGAGGTAGTCCCGGCGCGCCGCGGCGACGTCGGCGACGGCGCTCGCCATCGGCGCGTGGATCCCCAGGGTGGTGCGGGTCGTGTGGGCGGCGCCGCCGCCGAAGCCCACGAGCACCCCGGCCGCACCGGTGCGCATGAGGTGCAGCGCGGCGGTGTACGTCGACGCGCCGCCGACGATGACCGGCACGTCGAGCTCGTAGATGAACCGCTTGAGGTTGAGCGGCTCGGCCACACCGGAGACGTGCTCGGCGGAGACGGTCGTGCCGCGGATGACGAAGAGGTCCACGCCGGCGTCGACCACGGTCCGCCAGAACTGCTGCGTGCGCTGCGGCGAGAGCGCGCCCGCGACGGTCACGCCCGCATCACGCACCTCCTTGAGCCGCGCGGTGATGAGCTCGGGCCGGATCGGCTCCGCGTAGATCTCCTGCATGCGGGCCGTCGCGAGGTCCGGCTCGAGGTCCGCGATCTCGTCCAGCAGCGGCTCCGGGTCCTCGTAGCGGGTCCACAGCCCCTCGAGGTCCAGCACCGCCAGACCGCCCAGCCGGCCGAACGCCACCGCGGTGCGAGGGCTGGTGACGGAGTCCATGGGCGCCGCGACGATCGGCAGGTCGAAGTGGTAGGCGTCGATCTGCCAGGAGGTCGAGACCTCCTCCGGGTCGCGCGTGCGGCGCGAGGGCACCACGGCGACGTCGTCGAAGGAGAAGGCGCGGCGACCGCGCTTGCCCCGGCCGATCTCGATCTCGTTGCTCACCGGCACAGGCTACCGGCGGCCCGTCACGTCGCGGCGCGCCCGTCCGCGGCCCCGTCCGCCGGGCCCCTCCGCCGGGCCTCTCGGGGAGCGCCCCAGGGCACCCGCAGCGCGGCGCGCCGACGACGTCGTGTCGGTGGCCGCTGGCAGGGTGCGGTCCAGGAGGTGCAGCGGATGAGCTGGCTCGAGGCGGGCGTCGTGGGCTTCGACACGGAGACCACGGGCGTGGACGTCGACCACGACCGCGTCGTGAGCGCCGCGGTCGTGCACCGCGTGGCTGCTCCACGCACCGGGGCCGTCGGCGAGGCCGACCAGGCGGGCGGCGAGGCGGGCACCCCCGAGGGCACCCACCAGGGCGTCGTCACGACGGTCCGGACGTGGCTGATCCACCCCGAGGTCGAGATCCCGCCCGGGGCCACGGAGATCCACGGCATCAGCACCGAGCAGGCGCGTCGCCACGGCCGGCCGGCCCGCGTCGCGCTCGACGAGCTCGCGGAGGTGCTCGTCGCGGCGCAGCGCCGGGGCGAGCCCGTCGTCGCCTACAACGCGTCGTTCGACCTGACGCTCCTCGACGTCGAGCTGCGGCGCCACGGGCTCCCCACCGTCCCGGACCGGCTGGGCCGCGACGTCGCGCCCGTGCTGGACCCGTTCGTCCTCGACCGCGTCCTGGACCCGTACCGCCCGGGTCCGCGGCGCCTGGGCGACCTCTGCGAGCGCTACCGCGTCGCGGCGACGGCGGCCCTGCACCGCGCCGACGTCGACGTGCTGGCCACCCTGGACGTCCTGGCGCGGATGGTGGAGCGCTTCCCCGTCCTCGCCGAGCGCACCCCGGCGGAGCTGCACGCACTCCAGGCCGGGGAGCACCGCGCGTGGGCCGACGTCTTCAACGCGGAGCGGCTCGCGCGCGGCGCCCCGGGCACGGCCGCGGAGACGCACTGGCCCGCCCGGACCCGGCAGGAGGTCCGGCCCGACGTCCCGGCCCCCGCCTGACGTCCGCCCGACGCCTGACGTCCGCCCGACGCCTGCGGAGCCCGCCGCTCAGCCGCCTGACACCGGTCGCCGTGCGCCCTGGACGATCACGGACGACACTGACGGTCATGGGTCCGACGAGGGGGACCGCCCCCTGGGTGGACTACGCGGCGGTCTTCGACGCGCTCCCCACGCCCTACCTCCTGCTCGACCCGGACCTGACGATCGTCGACGCGAACCGCTCGTACCTCCACGCGACGGGCCGGGCGGCCGACGACGTCGTCGGCCGGCACATCTTCGACGCCTTCCCCGACGACCCGGACGACCCGGAGGCGCGGTCCACCGCGAACCTCCAGGAGTCCCTCCTGCGGGCGCTGCGCACCGGTCGACCGGACACGATGCCGGTCCAGCG
The DNA here is from genome assembly GCF_000603945.1 of Actinotalea ferrariae CF5-4. GTDB lineage: Bacteria > Actinomycetota > Actinomycetes > Actinomycetales > Cellulomonadaceae > Actinotalea > Actinotalea ferrariae. The sequence continues at coordinate 22,037 of NZ_AXCW01000021.1, forward strand.
GTACAATATCCCGGCCGGCGACGGCTTCGAGCGCCGGTGGTGGAGCCCGGTCAACGTGCCGGTGCTGGACGCCGAGGGCCGCGTCGTACTACTGGCCCACCGCGTCGAGGACGTCACCGCCTACGCGGAGGCACTCGTCGGCTCCGGGCCCGCCCCCGACCCCGGCGCGGACGCCGGGTCCAAGGGCCGCCCCGTCCTGGACCTCTACCTGCGCGGTCACGAGCTGCGCGACGCGCTCACCCAGGAGTCCGTCGCGGCGCTGCGCCTCGACGGGCTCGTCGAGGTGGCCCGGAGCCTGGGAGCGGCGCAGACGCTCGAGGAGGTCCTCGACGTCGTCGTCGGGCGCGGCCTGCAGGCGCTCGGCGCCGAGGGCGGGGTGGTCGCCGAGCTCGACGGTGAGGTGCTCGTCCTGACCGCGACCGCGGCGGTGGACCCCCACCAGCGCCGCAAGCACGACCGGGCGCCGCTCACCGGCCGGCTGCCGTCCTCGGTGTCCGCCGCGACCCGCGCGCCCGTCCTCCTGCCCACCCGGGCGGCCAGCCTGGCCTGGTCACCGGAGATGGCGGAGATCCTCGACGCGACCGGCCTGGTCGCCTGGGCCTCCCTTCCCCTGGTCGTCGGACCGGAGCTGCTCGGCTCGCTCACGGTCGGCTGGCGGGTCGAGCAGGAGCTGGGCGACCGCGAGATCCGGCTGCTGGACGCCTTCACCGCCCTGCTCGCCCAGGCGCTGCAGCGGGTCCGCCGTGCCGAGCGGGACCTCGAGCGCCTCGCCGAGGAGCGCGCCCTCGTGACGGAGCTGCAGCTGAGCCTCCTCACCGAGCCCGCGCAGCCCGAGGGGCTCGAGGTGGCGGTGCGCTACCTGCCCGCGTCGGCGCACATGCGGATCGGCGGGGACTGGTACGACGCGTTCGAGAGCACCCCGCGGCACCTCGACCTCGTCGTCGGGGACGTCACCGGTCACGACCGGCAGGCGGCCGCGACCATGGCGCAGGTGCGCAACCTGCTGCGGGGGGTCAGCGTGACGCTCGGGACGCCGCCCGCGGCCGTGCTGAGCGGGCTGGACCGCGCGATGGCACGGGTCGGGCTGGACTGCCTGGCGACCGCGGTGCTGGTGCAGGTGGACCAGCGACCGGCGGACGACGGGAGCCGCCTCGTGCAGTGGTCGAGCGCGGGTCACCTGCCGCCCGTGCTCCTGCACGCCGACGGCGGCGCCGAGCTGCTCACCGCGCCGGCGGAGATGCTCCTCGGGCTCTCCGCCTCGGCGTCCCGCTCGGACCACGCGATACGGCTCACACCTGGTGACTGCCTCGTGCTCTACACCGACGGGCTCGTCGAGGACCGGCGCTCGAGCATCCGGCACGGGCTGAGCCGGCTCGTCGCGGCGGCCGGCGCCGCCCACGGTGTGCCGGCGGACGAGGTGTGCGACCGCGTCCTCGCCGCGATGGACGGCGGTCACGAGGACGACGTCGCGCTGCTGGTGGTGCGCGCGGTGCCCTGAGGGCCCGCGGCGCCGCCCCGCCGGAGCGAGCCGCCGGAGCGAGCCGGCGAGCCGCCGGAGCTACGTGCCGACGGCGGTGCCGAGGACGCCCTGCACCGTGCGCCAGGTGGCGTCGTCGGCCGCGGCGAGCAGCGGGCCGCCGACGGGCAGCGCCGTGTACTCGTTCCCGTCGAAGAACCGCGAGACGCCGCCCGCCTCCCGCACGAGGACGGCGCCCGGCGCGTGGTCCCACGGCGAGGACCGCCAGTACCCGAGGTAGTCCCGCTCCCCCGTGACCAGCCGGGAGTACTCCCAGCCGGACCAGAGCCGCTGCGCGGTGCCGGCGCCCAGACCGAGCTCGGGGCACCCGGCCTCGACCCGCCGCCGCGTGCCGGCGTCCATCGCCCACACCGCGACCGCGCCGGCCAGCGCCTCCGGGTCCGCCGGGGCACGCACCAGCCGGCGCCCGTCGACCCAGGCGCCCGCGCCGCGCTCCGCGACGAAGGTCCGTCCGTGCGCGGGCAGGCAGATCCACCCCGCGACCGCCTCGCCGTGCTCGACGAGCGCCACCATGACGGCGTGGTCGGGCGAGCCCTCGACGAAGGCGCGCGTCCCGTCCAGCGGGTCCACGACCCAGGCGCGCGGCGCCCCCTCGAGGGCGTCGAGCACCCGCGGGTCCGCCGCGACGGCCTCCTCCCCGACGACCGGGACCCCGGGCGCCAGCTCGGACAGCCCCTGCGTCAGGAGGACCTCCGCCTCGTGGTCCACGACGGTCACGACGTCGTCGGCGCCCTTGGCGTGCACGTCTCCCGCGGCGAGCGCCCGGAACCGCGGCGCCACCACCGTCGCCGCCACGTGCTCCACGAGCGCGCGCACGGCGTCCACGTCGATCCCGCTCATCGTGTCCCCCTCCACGACCCCGTCCTCGTCGCACCCCTGCGGCCCACGGCGTCGCGCACCGGGCCTCGCCTCAGTGGCCCGAGTAGTTGGGAGCCTCCACGGTCATCTGGATGTCGTGCGGGTGGGACTCCTTCAGCCCGGCGGGGGTGATCCGCACGAAGCGTCCCCGCTGCTGCAGCTCATCGATGGTGCGCGCCCCGACGTAGAACATCGACTGCTGGAGCCCGCCGACGAGCTGGTGGGCCACGGCGCGCAGCGGACCGCGGTAGGGCACCTGGCCCTCGATGCCCTCGGGGACGATCTTCTCGTCGCTGGCGACGTCAGCCTGGAAGTACCGGTCCTTGGAGTACGAGACGCGCCCGCGGGAGGCCATCGCGCCCAGCGAGCCCATGCCGCGGTAGTGCTTGAACTGCTTGCCGTTGACGAACACCAGGTCGCCCGGGCTCTCGTCGCAGCCGGCGAGCAGGGAGCCGAGCATGACGGTGTCCGCGCCGGCCACGAGGGCCTTGGCGATGTCCCCGGAGTACTGCAGGCCGCCGTCGCCGATGACCGGGACCCCGGCCGGGCGGCAGGCCTTGGCGGCCTCGTGGATCGCGGTGACCTGGGGTACGCCCACGCCGGCCACGACGCGGGTCGTGCAGATGGAGCCGGGGCCCACCCCGACCTTGACCGCGTCCGCGCCCGCGTCGACCAGCGCCTGGGCGCCGGCCCGGGTCGCGACGTTCCCGCCGATGACCTGGACGCCGCGCGCGGCGGGGTCGGTCTTGAGCCGGTGGATCATCGAGAGCATCGCCTGGGCGTGGCCGTGGGCGGTGTCGACGACGAGCACGTCGACACCGGACTCGACGAGCGCCATGGCCCGCTCCCAGGCGTCGCCGTAGAACCCGACGGCGGCGGCGACCCGCAGGCGACCGCTCTCGTCCTTCGTGGCGTTCGGGTACTGCTCGGTCTTGACGAAGTCCTTGACCGTGATCAGCCCGGCCAGACGGCCGTCGTCGTCGACGAGCGGGAGCTTCTCGACCTTGTGCTTGGCCAGCAGCGCCGCGGCGTCCTCCCGCGTGATGCCGACGTGACCGGTGACGAGCGGCATGGGCGTCATCGCGTCCGCGACGCGTCGGGTGGCGAACTCGGCCGGCGGGACGAAGCGCAGGTCCCGGTTGGTGATGATGCCGAGCAGACGACGGTCCTCGCCGACCACGGGCAGGCCGGACACGCGGTACGTGCCGCACAGCTCGTCCAGCTCGGCCAGGGTGGCGTCGGGGCGGATGGTGACCGGGTCGGTGACCATGCCGGACTCCGACCGCTTGACCAGCGTCACCTGCTGGGCCTGGTCCTCGATCGAGAGGTTCCGGTGGAGCACGCCGATGCCGCCCTGGCGGGCCATGGCGATCGCCATCCGGGACTCGGTGACGGTGTCCATGGCCGCGGACAGCAGCGGCACGGCCACCGAGAGGTCCTTGGTGAGCCGGCCCGTGGTGTCCACCTCGGACGGGATCACGTCGCTCTCGCCGGGGAGCAGCAGGACGTCGTCGTACGTCAGGCCGAGGAAGCCGAAGGGGTCTGCGGCGGGGCCGTCCTCGAGGGCGGTCGCGGGGGTGGTGACGGGCTCGGGCGCGCTCACCCGGCGATAGTACGCACCGTCCGGTGAGGGCCGTGCCCGGCGACCGGGGAGCGGTCGCCCCGGCACCGGGCCGGCGGCGGGTCCGCGGTGGGTCAGCGGCGGGTCAGCGGATGATGCCCCGGCGCAGGCCGATGGCGACGGCCTGGGCGCGGTCCGCGGCACCGAGCTTGCGGAAGAGGCGCCGGGCGTGGGTCTTCACCGTGTCCTCGGAGAGGAACAGGTCCGCTCCGATCTGGGCGTTGGACCGTCCGTGGCTCATCCCGGAGAGCACCTCGAGCTCGCGCTTGGTGAGCTCGCCGACGGTGGTGGTCGCCGGGACCTGGGCGAGGCCGTTGCGGGCCGGGGGTGAACCGGCGGGAGGCGCGGCGCCGAGCCCGACGGCCGACAGGCCCTCGGCCCCGGCAGGCCGCGGGCCCTGCTGCGGGACGACGGACGCGGAGAGGCTGTGGGCGGCCACCGCGGCGAGCTCGCTGCGGTCGACGTCCGGGGCGAGGTAGCCCCGTGCGCCGAGGGCGATGGCACGGTCCAGGGTGATCTCGTCGCCCGGAACGGCCAGCATGATGACCACGGGGTTGACGCCGAGCACGCGCAGGCGCCGCAGGGCCTCGATCGGACCCGTGCCCGGCAGGTGCGCGTCGAGCAGCACGAGGGCGGGGGCGGCGCGCCGGGCCAGGGCGAGGAGCTCTTCGGCGGTGGCTGCTGCACGTGCGGGCGCGAGGGCGGGGATGCCGTGGGCTGCCGCGACGACCCTCTCGCGCACGCTCGAGGAGCCGTGGCACACGATCACGCCTGCCATCGGCCCTCCTTCCGGTCAGTCGCCGGCAGCGCCGACGGCACGACGTTCGCCGTACGCGGTTGTCATCGACCGGACAGGGCCCCGACGTGAGCGTCGGACGGGGGTGAACCTCACCGCACGGCCGCCACGACCTCGTGGAGCGTGCCCGGGAGCGTCCGGACGCGGTGGACGTTGGCCGCCACCGGCAGGTCGAGGGTGCTGCTGGCGTCGCCCTGGACGAACACCGGCACGGTCTCGTCCGCCTCGACGAGCACGCGGACGACCTCCACGGCCAGGACCGGGTCCGCGTCCTGACCGCCGACGTGCACCAGGACCGCCGCCGGGCGCACCCGGGTGAGCGCCTCCACGGCCGCCCGGGGCGCGGTGGTGGACAGCACGCGCGCCCGGACGCCGCGCTCCTGCAGCGCGGTGGCCACCACGTGCACGAGGAGGTCCGAGGAGCGCGCCGTCGTCAGCGCCAGGACGACGGCGGGCGGGGCACCGTCACCGTCGGCCGAGCGGGCGGCAGAGACGGCGCCGCGGCTGCGCAGCTCCGCGAACGCCGCGGCCATCAGGGCGGGCGCCGCGTGCTCGCCGGGACCCTCCAGCGTCACCCGGCCCTCGAGGGTGCGCAGTGCCGGGTCGACCAGGTCCGTCCACCAGGCCAGCGGGTCGCGCGGGTGGACCCGGGAGAGCATCCAGCGGACGGCGGCGTTGTCGAAGTGGCCGGCCGCCGCCACGAGCGCGGGCGGGTCCGGAGCCATGGGCGTCGCGTGGGCGTAGGCGTCGACGACCTCGGTGATGGACGGCGCCGCGACCGCGTCGCCGCCCTGCACCGGTGACGGGTCGGCGGCCAGGGCGGCACGCGCGGCCTCCGCCGGGGCCACCCCCTCGAGGGTGAGACGCCGCATGACCAGCAGGCGGGCGACGTCGGCGGAGGAGTAGCGGCGGTGCGCCCCCGCGAGGTGCTCGGACGGGCCCAGCCCGTACCGGCGGTCCCAGGTGCGCAGGGTCGCCGGGGCGACACCCAGCCGCCGGGCGACCGCGGCGACGGTGAGCGAGGGGCCCGTGCTGGCGACGTCCGTGTCGGCTCCTCGGGTCGGTGTGGCGGATGCAGTGCGCAGGGTCGGACCGTGGTCGCGGTGACCCGGAGCGTCGTCGTCGGCGCGGCTGGACCCTGACCTGGCCATGGCTCGATTGTGCCCGGTTCACGAAGCGATCCGCCACCGCGCCGCGCCCACGGTGCTCAGGTGGGCCCCACGGGACCCGGATCTCACGAGATTCACCCCCCGTCTCGGCGGCGCGCGGCGCGCTGACCGACGGGGCACCGTCCCCCCGCCGGCACACGCCCTCCGGCGTCGTCGCGGCCTCTGACCTGCGAGGACATCCGCCCTGGCGCGGCCCGGAGCCGACTCCGGCGCCCGTCCAGCACCGGCTGGCGGACCCCCGCAGCGCTCCTGTCGCCCGGACTTCCGCCGAAGAAGTCTGAACGAGGGGGTTGACCAACTTGTGACGCGGTTCTAAGTTAGGCATCAGTTCGCGGCGCTTACACCGACGCCGCTGGCGGTGACCTTGGAGGGGAACATGACGGAGATCTCGCGGCTTCCCGGCCCGGTGATGGACCTGTGGGAGTGGCAGTACGAGGGCAAGTGCCGCGAGGCGGACCCGACGCTGTTCTTCCACCCCGAGGGCGAGCGGGGCTCCGCACGCCGGCGCCGCGCCGAGGCGGCCAAGGCGGTGTGCGGCACCTGCCCCGTGATCGACGCCTGCCGCGAGCACTCCCTGGCCGTGCGCGAGCCGTACGGCGTGTGGGGCGGGCTCTCCGAGGAGGAGCGCACCGCGGTGCTGCAGAAGCGCCTGCGCAAGGCCTCCTGACCCAGCTGTCGCCAGGCCCTCGGGCCCGGCACGACGAAGGCCCCGCACCCGGTGACCGGATGCGGGGCCTTCGTCTGTCACGAGCGGCTGGAGGGCAGACCCCCGGCCGGCGGCGCGCCCCGGCGCCGAGGCGCCGGTGCGTGCCGTCCGGTGGTCAGCGCTCGACGACCGCGAGGATGTCGCGGGCCGAGAGGATGAGGTACTCCTCGCCGGCGTACTTCACCTCGGTGCCGCCGTACTTGCTGTAGATGACCTTGTCGCCGACCTGGACGTCCAGCGGGATCCGCTGGCCGTTGTCGTCGACCCGGCCGGGACCCACCGCGAGGACCTCGCCCTCCTGGGGCTTCTCCTTCGCGGTGTCCGGGATGACCAGACCGGAGGCGGTCGTCTGCTCTGCCTCGAGCGTCTTGACGACGACGCGGTCCTCGAGCGGCTTGATGGAGACCGACACAGCGGACCTCCCCTTCGCATTCGTGGGAACGGACGGATTGTTCGTGGCAGGCCTGCGCGCGCCTCGCCGTCGTCGCGGGTGCCGGCGGAGCGGCGCGCAGAGTCTGCGTCGGCACTCGACCAGGTCGAGTGCCAGTTCAGAATCTAGGCCGCGGTTAGCACTCGGTCAACACGAGTGCCAGTCGCACGGGGCTCGCGGCGGTCCATGGTCACCGGCGCGCGTCCGGGGCCCGCGCCCCGGGACACCGGTGCGTGCAAGGATCGACGCGTGGACCCGGACGCGCTCTCGCGCCTGCTCAGCCCGGACGGGTGGGCCCTGCTGGGTGCCCTCCCGCCGTACGACGAGCGCCTGGCCATGGTGCTGTCGGACCAGCTGCGCAAGCGCGGCGTCGAGGCCCCGCTGGTCGCCGCGGCCCTCACCCAGTCCCGGCTCCGCGCGCGGGCGCGCGAGAAGTTCGACGACTTCGCGGACGGCATGCTGTTCACCCAGGAGGGCCTGGAGCAGGCGACCCGGCTGACCGTCGCCGCCCGCCACGCGCAGCGGTACGCGGCCGCCGGCTGCACCCGCGTCGCCGACCTGACCTGCGGGCTCGGCGGCGACGCCATGGCGATGGCGGCGCTGGGCCTCCCGGTCCTCGCGACGGACCTCGACGAGCTGACGGCCGCCCTCGCCACCGTCAACCTCCGGCACTTCCCCGACGCCGAGGTCCGGCACGCCGACGGGTTGGGCCTGGACCTCGCGGCCGAGGGCGTCGACGGCGTCTTCGCCGACCCGGCCCGGCGCACCACGGGTGGTCGCCGGCGGCACGACCCCGCCGCCTACTCCCCGCCGCTGGACCGCGTGCTGGCGGTGCGCGCGCAGGTGCCCGCCCTGGGGGTCAAGGTGGGGCCCGCCCTGCCGCACGACCTCGTGCCGGACGACGCGGAGGCCCAGTGGGTCAGCGTCGACGGCGACGTCGTCGAGGCCGGGCTCTGGTTCGGTCCGCTCGCTCCCGACGGCCCCGGCCGCGGCGCCCTCGTCCTGCGGGGCCGCGAGGCGACGGCCGTGCGCACGCCGCCCGACGGCGTCCCGCAGCCCGACGTCGGCCCGGTCGGCGCGTACCTGCACGAGCCCGACGGCGCCGTCATCCGCGCGGGGCTCGTCGCACTCGTCGCGCAGGAGGTGCACGGCCGGCTCGTGGACCCCACGATTGCCTACGTGACCTCGGACACCCTCGTGACCAGCCCCGTCGCGCAGTCCTACCGCGTCCTGGACACCATGCCGTTCGGCCTCAAGCGCCTGCGGACCGCGCTGCGCGAGCGCGGGGTCGGCCGGGTCACGATCAAGAAGCGCGGGACCGCCGTCGTCCCGGAGCAGCTGCGCAAGCAGCTCGACCTGCGCGGCGACGCCGAGGCGACGATCGTCCTCACCCGCGTCGCCGGAGCCCAGACCGTGCTGCTCGTGGAGCGTGCCTGATGCAGATCCCCTTCGCCCGGTCAGCACGGTCGACCCTCGGGGTCGAGTGGGAGCTCGCGCTCGTCGACGCGGACAGCGGTGACCTGCGACAGGTCGCCCAGACGGTCCTGGACGCCGTCGCCCCGGAGGACGGCGCCGAGCACCCGACGATCAAGCAGGAGCTGCTCCTCAACACCGTCGAGATCGTCACGGGGGTGTGCCGCACGGTCGGCGAGGCGGCGGCGGACCTGGAGCGCAGCATCGCCGAGATCCGGGCGGTGACGGACCCCCTGCGGGTGGAGCTCATGTGCGCGGGCACGCACCCCTTCGCGCAGTGGAGCAACCAGAAGGTCACCGACAAGCAGCGGTACGCCACCCTCATCGACCGCACGCAGTGGTGGGGCCGGCAGATGCTCATCTACGGCGTGCACGTGCACGTCGGCATCGAGGACCGGGACAAGGTCCTGCCGATCCTGCGGGCGATGCTCACCTACTTCCCGCACCTGCAGTCGCTGTCGGCGTCGTCGCCGTTCTGGGGCGGCAAGGACACGGGCTACGCCTCGAACCGCGCCCTGATGTTCCAGCAGCTGCCGACGGCGGGTCTCCCGTTCCAGTTCGACGACTGGGCCCAGCTCGAGGCGTACACCGGGGACATGGTCCACACCGGCGTCATCGACCAGTTCGACGAGATCCGCTGGGACCTGCGGCCGTCGCCGCGGTTCGGCACGCTGGAGATGCGCATCTGCGACGGCGCGTCCAACCTCACCGAGGTCACCGCCTTCGCCGCGATGATCCAGTGCCTGGTCGAGCACTTCTCCACGATGCTCGACGAGGGCAAGGAGACGCCCCACCTCCAGCCGTGGTTCGCGCAGGAGAACAAGTGGCGCTCCGCCCGCTACGGCATGGACGCCATCATCATCACGAGCGCCCGCGGTGACGAGGAGCTCGTCGGGGACGCGGTGGAGCGCATGCTCGTGGACCTGGAGCCGACGGCCGAGCGCCTCGGCTGCCAGGCCGAGCTCGACGGCGTGCGGACCATCCTGCACAAGGGCGCGTCCTACCAGCGCCAGCGCGCGGTGGCCCGGCGCAACAGCGGCGAGCTGGACGCCGTCGTCAGCTCGCTGGTCAAGGAGATGCGGGCCGGCCGGCCCCTGTGACATGCCGGACCACGATCCGGCCGTCGTCAGCCGGTCGGCCCTGCCGACGGCCCGCCAGGGCGTGGCAGCGTGCCGCCATGGGGGATGTCACCACGCCGCAGGATCCTGCCCGTGACCAGGTCGAGGGGACGGCGGGAGCGCCGCCCACCACCAGCCGCCGGCGCGGGCGGTGGTGGCATTTGGCCGGCGGGGTGGTCGCCCTCCTCCTGGTCGCCTGGATCGGCATCGGCCTGAACCCCCGGTTCGCCGACGGGTACGTCGCGCAGCTCGGCGCGCCGCTCGTCGAGGTGGAGGACCCGTCGGGCGCCCCGGACGCCCCGCCGTGGGGCACCTACGAGGTGACCGACCCGCCCGGTGACGAGGCCGAGTTCATGGTGTCGGTCCGGAACACCGGGTGAGTGCCGGTGACCCTCACCAGGGGACGGGACGACCTCGTGGTCGAGCGGGTGCAGTTCGTGGTGCTGGATCCCCGGGGCGGCGTCGGCGGGGAACCGCGCGTGGACCAGATCACCGTGCCGCCCGGCGCGTCCGTGGGCGTCTGGCAGACCGTGAGCTTCCCGTGCGGCGCGACCTACACCGCGGGCAACGGCGTCGCTCCCGGGCCCATCCCGCTGCGCGCCCGGTCCCTCGGCCTGACGCGTGACCTCGACCTCCCCCAGACCGCCCGCGTCTCGCTGCTGACCAGCACCGACCGCTCCCCCACCTGCGGGAGCTGAGTGCGCCTGCTCGCGTCGTGAGCGGACGCACCTTGCGCCGGGGCTGCCTAGGGTGCGGAGATGACCCGCGAACGCACCGAGCTGCTCGCCCACCTCGAGGCCGAGCGGCGGCACGTGCTGGCCGCCGTCGAGGGCCTGAGCGAGGAGGAGCTGACGCGCCCTGTCGCTCCGTCGGGCTGGTCGATCGCGGAGCTGCTCCACCACCTCACGTACGACGACGAGATCTTCTGGGCCGGTGCGATCGTCGGTGGTGACGAGGAGTGCCGGGGGCTCCTTCGAGACGGCTGGGCCGTCCCGGTGACCACCGGCGCGGAGGCGGTGGAGGGGTACCGGCGGTGGACGCACCACGTCGACGGCCTGCTCGCCGACGTCGACCTCGACGCGTCACCGCGGTGGTGGCCGCCTCAGGAGGTCTTCCCGTTCCCGCCGTTCGAGGACGCGCGCGCCTGCGTGCTGCGCCTCCTCGTGGAGACGGCGACCCACGCGGGTCACCTCGACATGGCGCGCGAGCGGATCGACGGCCGACAGCACCTCGTGGTCGGTTAGCCCTCGGCCTCAAACCCGATGAGCCAGTGCAGGCCGTACCGGTCGACGACCTGCCCGTCCGTCGCGCCCCATGGCCTCGACTGCAGGTCGTCCACGACGCGACCACCCTCGGCGAGCCCGGTGAACCACGAGCGGAGGACCTCGGGGGCCGCGGCGCCCAGCAGGGCGAGCATCAGCCCCTCGCAGCGCAGCGGGGCGCCGTCGTCCGCGTCCGCGGCGAAGAGCGAGACCGGCCCGTCCACCAGGTACCCGTGGGCGACGGCATCCGCCGGGCCGTCGGTCCGGCCGAGCTCCTCGAGGGTGTGGACCTGGACGCCGCAGCCGAAGACGGCGCCGTAGAACGTGAGGGCGTCCCGAGCGGTGCCCGGCAGGAGGAGGTACGGGGTCGGTGCGTTCATCCGGCCGAGACTGCCACCGGTCGCGGGCGGGCGCTCCCCCGGGGGTGGTCGGCCGCCGCCCCGGACACCCCTCGCCCGGCCGGGTGCCGCGGCCGTCGCCGCCGGGCCGATGAGTCCGCCGGTGCCCGGAGGTCTACCTCATGACACGCGCAACCGACGGGAGCCGGACATGGGTCTGATCCACATCGAGCTGTTCGCGACCCTGGACCTGGTCGGGCAGGCGCCCGGCGGACCGGACGAGGACCCGGCCGGGTTCCCGTTCGGCGGGTGGCAGGCGCCGCTGCTGGACGACGTCAGCGGCGAGCAGGTGGCCGCCGCCTACGAGGGGACCGACGCGCTCCTCCTCGGCCGGCGGACCTACGACATCTTCGCCTCGTACTGGCCGCACCAGGAAGGCGGCGACGACGCCTCGATCGCGAGCCTCTTCAACCGCGTCCCGAAGTACGTCGCGTCCCGCGGGCGGCCCGACCTCTCGTGGGCCGGGTCCAGCCTGCTCGCCCCCGATCTGCCCGCGGCGGTGCGGGAGGTCCGCGACCGGCACGAGCAGGTCAAGGTCGTCGGCAGCCTGGACCTGGTGCAGACGCTCCTGCGCGAGAAGCTCTTCGACCGTCTCGACCTCTGGGTGCACCCGATCGTGCTGGGCGTCGGCAAGAGGGTCTTCGACGGCGGGGAGGTGCCCACGAACCTCACGCTCCTCGAACCGCCGGTCGCCGGCCCGAAGGGCGTCGTCCTCCTCCGCTACGGGCTGGTCGAGGGCACGCCGGCGACGGGCGACATGGCCGCACCCGACCGCGGGGTGGGACGCGACGGCTGAACCCGCAGGGGCGAGACGTCAGACGAGCACCTGGGTCAGCGGCATCGAGGAGTCGACCGCCAGGTCCAGCGGCGAGGCCGGCAGCCCACGCCGCACGACGGCCGCGCCCAGCGCCGCGATCATCGCGCCGTTGTCCGTGCAGTAGCGGATCGGCGGGATGCGCAGCTCGATCCCGGCCTCGGCGCAACGCTGGGCCAGGAGGTCGCGCAGCTGCGAGTTCGCGGAGAAGCCCCCGCCGACGACGAGCGTGCCGACGTCGTGCCGCCGGCAGGCCGCGATCGTCTTGGCGGTGAGCACGTCGGCGACGGATGCGGCGAAGGACGCGGCGACGTCGGCCAGCGGGAGCTCCTCCCCCGCGTCCTGCCGCGCCTCGACCCACCGGGCGACCGCCGTCTTGAGGCCGGAGAAGGAGAAGTCGGCCGCGTGCCGCGCCTGGTCCTTGGCCGCCGTGAGGCCGCGCGGGAACCGGATCGCCGTCGGGTCGCCCTCGCGGGCGAGCCGGTCGATGTGCGGCCCGCCCGGGTACGGCAGCCCGAGCAGCCGCCCGACCTTGTCGAACGCCTCGCCGGCGGCGTCGTCCAGCGTGTGGCCCAGCTCGGTGACCCCCGTGACGGCGTCCTCGACGAGCAGCAGCGAGGTGTGCCCCCCGGAGACCACGAGCGCCATGCAGCGGTCCGGGAAGAGCCCGTGGACCAGCTCGTCGACGACGGCGTGCCCGATGACGTGGTTGACGCCGTACAGCGGCCGGTCGAGCGCGACGGCGAGGGCCTTGGCGGCGGCCGCCCCGACCGTGAGCGGCCCGACGAGGCCAGGCCCAGCGGTGACTGCGATGGCGTCGACGTCCGCGAGCGCCACGTCGGCCTCCGCGAGCGCGCGCTCCAGGGTCGGCACGAACGACTCCAGGTGGGCCCGCGACGCGATCTCCGGGATGATCCCGCCGAACCGGGCGTGCTCGTCCACGGAGCTCGCCACGGCGTCCACGAGCAGCTCGCTGGCCTCAGGGGTCGCTCGCACCAGCGCCACACCCGTCTCGTCGCACGAGGTCTCGATGCCGAGGACGAGGGCGGAGTCACGCATGGGCACAGCCTAGGAGCGCCCGCCGGGACCGTCCGACCATCGAAATGTCTTGCCCGCTACTTGGCATCACCCACTAGCGGGCGTAGGCTGCCACCGTGCCCGACACCCGCGACCCGCAGCTGCTCAAGGGCGTGCTGCCGCTGCTGGTCCTGCGGCTCCTGACGACGGCGGAGTCCTACGGGTACGAGCTCGTCACGCGCCTGCGGGAGGCCGGGCTCGCCCAGATCACCACGGGCACCGTCTACCCGGTGCTGGGCCGCCTGGAGCGGGACGGCCTGCTCGCCTCCCGGCTCGTGGCGTCGTCCTCCGGCCCCGCACGCAAGTACTACCGCCCGACCGACGACGGCGCGGCGCACCTCGCCCGCGCGGAGGCGGGCTGGGCGGAGCTGGCCGCCGTCGTCACGCGGGTGACGTCGGGGCCGCCAGAGCCGACAAGCGGCGCCATCGACCGCATCGGGGCCGGTACCGAGGACCGCAGGGTCTGACCCACTGGGCCACCGACAGCACCACCGACCGCACGACCACCGACCAGGGGGACCGATGAACGACCGCAGCACCACAGCACCGACCCGGACCGAGCGGCTCCGGCTGGCCTGGTACCTGCAGCGCCTGTCCTGGGCCCTGCAGGACTACCCGGGCCGCGAGCGCAGGGCGGCCGTCCTCCAGGTGCAGGAGGACACGCTGGCCGCCGCAGCCGACGTCGGCATGGCCACCGCGATCGACGAGCTCGGCCACCCGAGGGCGCTGGCCGAGCGCTACGTCGCCCAGCTGGACCGGCCGCTCCCCCGCTGGACGTCCGGCGCCGTCGCCGCGACGCTGGCCGCCGCGGCGCTCCTGTACCTGGGTCTCGCCTACGCCGCCGGGGCGCTCGAGACGCTCGAGGCCCTGGGTGGTGGCAGCGTCACGACCTACCCGCTGGGCGGGGAGGTCGTGCTGACCGCCAGCGACGGCGCGTTCTCCCTCGAGTCGACGGTGTCCTGGCCGGGCGTCCTGCTCGTCGTGGCCGTCGCGGGGGTCGCGTTCGCGCTCGCCTCGCGGGTGTGGCGCGTCCTGCCCTGACGGTCCGACGGTGGGCCGGGCACGCCGTCGGCGGCGCCAGCGGGACCGCGATCAGCGCAGCGGCAGACCCATCGTGAAGGCGTCGACGTCCTCCGGTTGGTAGTACCGGCGCCGTCGGCCGACGACCTCGAATCCGTGCCGCCGGTAGAGCGCCAGCGCGGGCTCGTTGTCCACGCGGACCTCGAGCAGCACGCCCCTCGCGCCCAGCTCCCGGGCCCGCGCCACGAGCGCCTCGACCAGGACGCTCCCGAGCCCGCGGCGCTGCGCGGCCGGGTCGACGCCGATCGTCATCACCTGCGCGACCTCGCCGTCGAACCACAGACCGGCGTACGCGACGAGGCGGGAGGACGCGTCGATGCCGACGTACCAGCGCCCGGGGGCCTGGAGCTCCTCGGCGAGCATCCCGGCCGACCACGCCGACGGCGCGAAGAGGAGCTCCTCGAGCTCCACGAGCCGGGGCAGGTCCGCCGCGGTGAGGGGCCGCAGGGCAGGGCGGGCGGCAGGACCGGAGGCGCCGTCGGGCGCGCTCACCCGCTCGCCCGCTTGCGTGCGGCGGCGGGCATGACGTCGGGCCGCCGCAGGTAGAGCGGCTCGACCGGCTGGGCCACGCCGGCCTCGGCGCGCG
>NZ_AXCW01000022.1 GCF_000603945.1 Actinotalea ferrariae CF5-4
GATCCGGGCGAGCGTAGCCGCCCTCAGTGCGGCACGGCCGCGCGCTGCGCCTACCGACGCCGTCGTTCCCGCTGGTCTACACAGCGTCCACCCGCCGGCCCTGTCGGAGACGAGCAAGCCAGCGCGTCAGTGATCGGATTCGCGAGATGTCCCGGAACGTCATATAGGTTGCGATCGAGCCTATGCCTGCACTGAGCGCCAGGTAACCGAGCAGGTCGGGGAGTCGCGGTGCGGAGTACAGAAGGACGTACGCCATCGACAACCCGGCGGCGGCAAGACCCGCGGTGGTCGCGCCCGCCTTCGCCGACCCTCTTGAAACACGGAGAGCAATCCAGATCGCAACCGCCAGCGTCACGCCGACCCCAGCAAGGACCGGACTGATGAAAAGGAGAAGAGCGAGGGAGTCCGAGACGAACCTTCCCGGACCACCGACCGCACTCCAGTCTTGACTCGGCTGAAAGAGCGCGAATCCGACCACGAGCAGAGCGACCGACACCACGGATCCTGCGACGACGCGCACAATCCAGCGGGAGCAGAGAGCCAGCCCGGCCCGCCATCCATGCGCGCCGCCGGGACTGGCGGTCGAGCGCTCAGGCGTCGTCTGGTCCTCCCTGCGCGGCGGCATGAAGCCAGAGTAGGGCTGTGCCCACAGGTGCACGCCTAGCAGCACGCTCATCGGCATGAGCGCGCGGGTCGCGGCACGATCTCTCGGACCTCGATCGCCCCGGGCGTGGTTGGGAGACGCCGCCCCCCGGGTCGTGGACGTGGGTCGTGGCCCTTGCCGTCCGCGTAGCCTGTACCCGGGCGGCAGGCACCGAGTTCTCCCGATCGTTCTGTCTCGGGTTGTTTCAGTGAATGTCTGCTTGTCCCGGGCCTCTAGCTCAATTGGCAGAGCTGCGGACTTTTAATCCGTAGGTTGTGGGTTCGAGCCCCACGGGGCCCACTGGTCCCCGCCGGCCGGGTCGACGGGGCGCAGCTCGCGCGCCTGGCGGACGAGCTCGTCCGCCGTCGAGCCGAACAGCGGGGCGACCGTCTCCAGCTCGTCCAGCGTCCACGGCGAGGTGCCCGCCCGCTTGCGGGAGACGGACTGCTGCGTGATGCCCAGTACGCCGGCCAGGCGGGCCTGCGTCACCTCGTACCGCGCCATCTCCCCGCGGACGACGGCCGCGACGCGCTCGTGCAGCGGCCGGCTCGCGATGGGGACAAGCGCCCGGATCTGTGTGCTCATGAGCCCAAGATACGCGCCCAGCGCGTAGCGCACAAGGCGTCCGACGGGGTGAACACGCCGAGTGCACATCACACGCTTGCAACTCCACACCTTGTAGGTGTACACATTGCCTCATGGCAACACACACGGAGAGTGTGCAGCACTCGGCAAAGGTGACACCGTCGACCGACGTCGCCGCGAACATCCGCGCTGAGATGGCCCGCAAGCGGATCACGCAGGCGACCATCGCCGAGGCCCTCGGCAAGACGCAGCAGTCCGTCTCCCTGCGTGTCAACGGCCGCGTGCCCATCACGGTCGACGACCTCCACACGATCGCCCTCGTCCTCGACGTGCCAGTCGCGGACCTCCTGGGCGCTCCGGCGCGTGCTGAGGCGGCATCGTGACCGCGGGCGACATCGCCGCGATCGTCATCCGCGTCAAGGCTCCGACGGTCGCGGACGTCCCGAGTGGCCGCGGGCGACTTGCGCTCACCGCGACGGTGCTCCTCGTTGCCGCTCTTGCACTTCCTGGTTCGCCAGCGACTGTGCGGCCTGCAGCCGGCGCGACAGCCCTGGTCCTCGCGTTCGGATGCGTGCTCCTCGAGCACCACCGGGCCCGACGGCTGGCGGGACTCGCCACCGATCTCGCAGACGCTGCCACCACCGTGCTGGCCCACGCGGAAGCTTCCGCTCCAGGTCTCGGTCTCTCGCCACGCGCAGCCGATCTCCGATCGGCGCAAGAGGCAACCACCGGGCGTACAGCCATCGGCGGTCGTGACGGGGGGACTCGATGATGTACAGCCACACGTCCCCGGGGTCGTCCGCTCGGATCACGAGCCGTTGCACGTCGCACGCGCCGAACCACTGCCGAGGCCGGCGCTCTTCATCCAGCACCCACTCGGCGCCGACGAGCAACGGCGGCGCGAGCAGGTACGCGGTACCGGGCCCGTACTGCACCAGCTCGCAGAAGTACTCCCGCCGCCCCTCCTCGTCATCCCGGTGGCCGTACCGCTGGAACGCCCACTCCACCTCCGGCCACCGCCTGCGTTCGAGGACGAACGCGTGGACGACGAACCCGAGCGTGATCAGGCTGGCGGCGAGGGACAACAGGTCCATGCGTCGGACCGTAGCGGGCGGCGCGTCGTGACTCCCACCCCGCGCGACCTCGCGCGCCTCATCTCCCCCGCGGCCGCCTCCCCCTCGGCCGCGGGGGCCCAGACCACCGGCACGGCGCAGGTCCCCCCCTGCCCTGACGCCGTGCCGGTGCCGGCCCCGGCCGGGGACACGACGCCCCCCTCGTCGTCGTCCCCGGCCGGCCCCTTCCTCGAGCGGATCTTCGCTCGCAGCTACGGCGCCGACCGCTCCGCCGACGAGCCGGCACAGCGCCGCGCCCGCGCCCGCGACGAGCTGCTCCGCGAGGCCGAGCACCTCCAGCGCTCGGTGAGCCTCACCCGCGGCCGGGACCGCGACGTCGACCTCGCCCTGGAGTACGTCGACCGCGCCGTCGGCGACCTCCTGTCCGCCGTCACCACCTACCAGCGCGCGCTCGCGGACGTCGTCGTCCCCGCGCCGCGCCACCGCGGCCGCGGCCGCACCCACTGACCGGCCGGGCCTCCCACCCCCTGGGGAGGCCCGGCCCCCGCTCCAGCCTCACCACGTTCTTCGACGAACTGGAAGGACCCACCCGATGCCCACCACCACCGCCCCGCGCTCGCGGCTTGAGCGCCTGGCCGACCGCCACCCGCTGGCCCTCGGCGTCGCCCTCCTCACGGCCCCGCTGTGGTCCGTGTTCGTCCTGGGCGGTGACGTCCGGTGAGCAGCCACCCCCACGCCCAGATGCGCCTGACCGCCGACGGTGTCGAGCCCGCGATCTACGCGTGCGCCGTCTGCCAGCCCGAGCTCCTGTGGCGAAAGGACCAGCACCTGTGCGTCCTGTGCGGCAAGCCGTCGTGCGACGGGCGGCACCGGGTGCCCACGCTGCAGGTCGTCCAGATGGTCGGCCCGGAGACCAAGCCGGCCGCTGAGCCGTCGTGGTGGGCCGAGGAGCGCGAGGCCGCGCACCAGCGCGCCGGCGGCCTGCGGTGGCTGCTGGTGGTCGTGCTCGCCCTCGTCGTGCTGACGTTCGCGTCCCTCATCGCCGCGACGATCGCCGCTGCCCCCGCGTCCGCACTGCCCGCGGCCCACACCCCCCGCGGTGCGGGCGCCGTCGTCGGCGAGCTCGTCGCCTGGATCGCGTTGGCGGGTGGCTTCGTGCTCGCCGGCGTGGCGATGGCACGCCGGGACCGGGAGCGTCGCCGGTGAGCGCCGACCTGACGCCCGTCGAGGCGTTCCTGTCGATCGCCGCGGCGGACACCCGCGCGGAGATGCACGCCGCGCGCCTGGCGCTGATCAGCTCCGGCGCCGGGATGCTCAAGGGCCTCGACACGACCGACCTGGTGTCCGGTGACGGGACGGCCGGGCGGTCCCTGCTCGGCGGGACCGGTAACCCGCTGCACGACCACCTGTCTCAGCGCGCGGCGCGCCTGCAGGTCCGCCTGTTCGCCCGGCTCGCCCGCACGACCGTCAGCACCGACCGCGCCGGCCACCCGGTCGCGTTCGCGGTGCGGGACGAGACGGGTGGTGCGTCGTGACCGACCTGCCCGACATCACCGACGCCGTCGACGCCGCGGCCCGCGGGCACTTCGACGCGATGCAGGCCCAGCGCAAGGACGCCGGCCGCCTGGACGTGCACGGCCGCCCGTTCACCTTCGACGCGCTGACGCCGATCGACCAGCACGCCCTGCGGTCCTTCGTCGCGCCGCTCGTGGCAGCGGCCGCCCCGGCGATCCTGGCCGCCGAGCGCAACCGTGTCGGTGCGCACCTGGACCGGCTCGCGGAGGACGTGCGCCTGTCGCGTTCGGTCGGCGAGCTCACCCCGGGCGTCGCTGCGGCGTCCGTCGCGACGCTCGAGCGCGTCGCGGAGTGCGTCGCGGTGCGGCCGGGTGCGGAGTTCACCGTGAACGACGTCCGCGAGGAGCTCGACGACGCGGAGATCCCGGACCGGGCCCGCGGTGGCCTGTTCGCGAAGGCCGTGAAGGCGGGGCTGATCCGCCCGGTCGTGCTGGACGTCGACGGCGAGCGGGTCCCCAAGACGCGGGCGTCGACCGGCGCGACCGCGAACGCTGCCCGCGTGCGGGTGTACCTGCGCCTGGGTGGCCCGCCGTGAGGCGCGGCGTGGGGGTCGGGGGCCGCCGGGAGACGACCTGCGACCAGTGCGGTCGCCCGATCGTCCTGGTGATGGTCATCCCGACCCGGCTCCGCACCGGCCGGCCCCGCTCCTACATCCCCCTGGAGCCCACGTTCGACCCGGCCGGGCCCCTGGAGGCCTCGCACGCCCTGTCCGCGGGCCGCACGACCTGCCACCCGATCACCACCGATCACCCGCTCGAGCAGCACGAGCACCCCGCGCTCACGCACTTCGCGGTGTGCCCGGCTCGGACCCGGCCGTCGACGGCCATGGAAGGACGACCAGCATGACCACCACCAAGGACAAGCCGACCCGGGCCCGACGCGCAGTGCCGGCGGTCGACGCTGCACCGTCCGGGACGGGCGCCGGTCTGGACGCGCTGACCCGGCAGCCCGCGACCGACTTCGTGATGCTCGCCCTCGACGAGGTCCACCCGCACCCGGCGAACCCGCGCCGCGACGTCGGGGACCTGACCGAGCTGGCCGACTCGATCCGCGCGCACGGGATCCGGCAGAACCTCCTGGTCGTCCCGAACCCGGACGGCGACGGGTACCGCCTGGTCATCGGGCACCGCCGCGCGGCCGCGGCCCGGGAGGCCGACCTGACGCACGTGCCCGCCGCGATCGACCAGGACCTGGACGAGGCCGGGCAGCGCGAGCTCATGCTCCTGGAGAACATTCAGCGCACCGACCTGACCCCGGTGGAGGAGGCCGACGGGTACCAGGGGCTCCTGGACCTCGGGGTGAAGCCGGAGCAGATCGCCGAGCGCACCGGCCGGTCCGTCACCACCGTCCGCACCCGCCTGCGCCTGGCCGCGATGCCCGAGCCCGCCCGCGCCGCGGTCCACGAGCACCGCGCGACCCTGGAGGACGCCGCCACCGCGGAGGAGTTCGCCGGCGAGCCCGAGCACGACGCGATCCTCGCCGCCCTCGGCACCCCCGACTTCGCCTACACGGTCCGCAACGCCCGCCAGGCGCAGGAGCTGCGGCAGGTGTTCGCGCCCTACACCGAGCGGCTCCTCGCCGCCGGCGCGACCGAGCGCACCCAGTACGGGGCCCCGGAGGGCACCGTCCGCGCGTGCGAGACCTCCCGCATGCTCCACGGCGGCAACGACACCGGCGACTGGGGCGTCTCCGTCAAGCGCCTTGAGGAGGTCCTCGCCGACGCCACCAGCGGGTGGGCGTTCTGCCAGTCCTACGGGTCCCTCACCGTGTACCGGCCCCACACCCTGGAGGAGGCGGAGCGCGCCGCCGGGGCCGAGGCCCGCCAGGCCGAGCGGGAAGCGCAGTGGGAGGCCGAGCGCGCCGCCCGGGCGGAGGCCCAGCGCCGCGAGGCCGAGCAGCGCGCCGCCGTCGAGGAGGTCGCCACCACCTCGGCCGCGACCCGCCGGGACTTCCTCCTGCCCCTGATCCACGACCGCAAGCTCACCGCCGCCCACACCACCGCCGTCGTCGACTTCGTCGCGACGGACCTCATCACGAACCTGTGGCTCGACGACTGGTGGTACGGCCAGGACGGCGACGACGTCGCGACGTGGCTGCGCGTCGACGCCGACGCCGTCAACGCCCAGGCCGAGGACGACGAGCTCGACGCCGGCGACGCCCTGGACCAGGCCGTCCGCGCCGCGGCCGCCGAGCTGCCGACCGCGAACCGGCTCCTCGCCGCCATCGCGTGCGCCGTCGAGGCCGAGCTCGGCGCCGCCCCGCACCACTGGATCCGCCGCGACCGCCGCCTCACCACCTGGTACGCCCTCCTCGAGCGGCTCGGCTACCCCGTCTCCACCCCCGAGCGCACCGCGCTCGCGGGCGACCCAGGGGCGGTGGCGGCATGAGCACCGTCATCGCGCAGGTCGCGATCGAGCGCCTGCACCCGCACCACTCGAACATCCGCCGGGACCTCGGCGACCTGACCGAGCTGGCGGCGTCGATCCGCGCGCACGGCCTCCTCCAGCCGCTGGTGGTCACCCCGCTGACCGGCAAGCGCGACGGGTACGAGGTCCTCGACGGGAACCGGCGGCTCGCCGCGGCGAAGATCGCCGGCGCCCGCGCCCTCCCGTGCCTCGCGGCCCGCCCGGGCGACGAGGAGCACCAGGTGACGGTGATGCTGGCCGCGGCCCTGCACAAGCAGTTGTCCCCGCTGGACCTCGCGAACGCGTTCAAGGCGCTGCGCAACCGGCAGATGTCGGTCGCGGACATCGCCCGCCGTACCGGCTACTCCACCACGACGGTGTCCTCCCGGCTGCTCCTGCTGACCCTCCCGCCGGAGGCGCAGGACCGGATCCGGCACAAGGAGATCACCGTCGCCGACGCCGAGCGCATGGCCCGAGACCTGCGCGACAAGGCCACCGGCTCCGCGATCATCGGCCCCAAGGGCACGTGGTTCGGACCCAAGCACCCGCTCGCGATGGCCGTCGTCGAGCGGTGCGAGCACATCGAGACCCGCCGCATGGTCGGCGGCGCCGGGTGCGGACAGTGCTGGGAAGAGGTCATCCGCGCCCACGAGCGGCAGGCCGCGGCTGGCGGCACCGAGGCGGTGGCGTCGTGACGGTCCTGGAGGTCCCCCGCGGCATGGTCCGCGCCGCCCTGTCCGCTGTCGTCCCGCACGCCGGGAAGGAGAGCGACGACACCCCGCACCTGGGCCGGGTCCGGTTCTACCCGACCGCCGGGGATCTGCTGATCTGGGCGACGGATCACGTCACCACCGGCCTGGCACGCCTCGACGGCCCCGAGTACCTCGCGCCCGAGCTGACCGGGTGGGACATGCCCGCCGCGGCGGTGAAGAAGGTCCTCGCGGTGTTCCAGGGCCCGTCCAACCCCGACGCCCGGTCGATGTGGAACGACGAGCTCATGCGCGTCGAGGTCCGCCCCGAGCGGGTCACCTTCACCGAGGTCGGGCAGATCGTCGACGGCCAGTCCCTCACCGTCGCCCGCATCGTCCCCGCCGGCGACGACCGGTACCCCGACGTCCCGCGCATGCTCGTCGACGCGCTCGAGCACGCCACCACCCGGCCCGGGGGGACCGCCCGCGCGAACCTCACCGCCCTGGCCCGGTTCACGGCCGCGGCCAAGGCCTTCAACGGTGACGCGTCCCTCGCCCACCTCATCCCCCTCCTGGACGGCGACCACCTCCTGCTCCGCCTGGGCCACCGGTTCACCGGCCTGTGCCCCACGTGGCCCGCCGACGCCGAGCGCGAAGGCCTCGCCCGAGCCCAGGCCGCCGTCCGCGAGACCTCCACCTGGTGGACCGCCCTCCTCGAGCCCCACCAGCGGCCCGTCCCGGTCGTCGTCCCGGAGGCCGTCATGGACGACCTGCGCGACCAGGCCACCGAGGCACTCCGCGACGGCGCGACGAAGGTCACCCTCCACGTCGTCCGCGACGGAGGCGACCGGTGACACACCACTCCCCCGGCTACTGCAAGCGGTACCGGCTCGATGTCGCCCGCGGCATCGACCGCTCCCCACGCCCGATCACCGACGTCCGCCCCCACGTGGTCGCGCTCATGGCCGCCGGCGGCTCCGCCCGCGCGATCGGCGAGGCCGCGAGCTGCTCCCCGACGACGGTCCGGCAGATCGCCGCCGGGCAGACCAGCAGCGTCAAGCGCCCGCTCGCCGCCCGACTCCTGCGGGTCCGGGTCCAGGACCTCCTGAACCGGGACCGTCCCCGCGACCGGCTCCCCGCGACCGGCGCCGTCCGCCGCGTGCAGGCGCTCCTGGCGCTGGGCCACTCCCACGCCACGATCACGGCCGCGATGCCCGGCCCGCACCAGTCCCTCGACGTCATGGGGACACGACAGCGGTGGGTGTTCCGCGACATGCACCACGCGGTCGTCGCCGCCTACGAGCGGCTCTCGATGACCCCGGGCAGGTCCCGGATCACCAGGACCCGGGCGCTCGCGAAGGGCTACGTCCCGCCCCTGGCGTGGGACGACGACACGATCGACGACCCCACCGTCGCCCCCTACCGCCCCACGCCCGACGAGCCGCTCGTCGACGTCGACGTGGACCACGCCGCGCTCGCCCGCGCACTCGCTGGCGACCTCCCGCGCCGCCTCACCCCCACCGAGCGCGCCGTCGTCGTGCGCGAGCTCACCATCCGCGGCGTGCCCGCCGCCACCATCGCCGACCGCCTCGGCGTCACCGAACGCACGGTCGAACGGGACCGCCGCACCACCACGACCAGCTGGAGCACCGCATCATGACCACCGACAACCGCTACGAGCGGCAGCACGCCGCCGCCCTCTCCCACCTCCCCAGCGTCGAGCGAGCCCGCGCCGCCGGCCTCGCCCCGACCCAGCGGATCGCCATCGCCCAGGCCCACGCGACCCTCGCGCTCGCGGCCGCGTGGGCGACCGAGCCCGTGACGCTGCGGGAGTACACCGAGCCGATCGGCCTGGTCCCGTCCGAGGACCGCGCGCCCGGCCAGCTGCTGCGGGAGCCGGCGCAGGCGCCCAGCCCCGTGCTGGCGGTCCTGAACGACGTCGTCGCGGAGTACGCACGGGCGAAGGCCAAGCACGGGGAGATGACCCTCGACGGGCCCGCCGCCTCCGACGTGCTCCGCCTCGCGGCGCTCGTCGAGGAGGTCGGGGAGGTCGGCACCGCGATGTCCTATGACCGGGGCTCGACGTCGAACCTCTACGCCGAGCTCGTGCAGGTCGCGACCGTCGCGATCACCTGGGCCGCGTACCTCCTGCCCGAGGACATCGACGAGCCGTGACCGCCCCGCGCTGCGCGTCCTCCTGCCCGCTCGTCGAGCGCCTGGTCATCGACCACGGCCGCGCGACGGGCCGGGACGAGCGACTCGTGCGCCTGGCCTACGGCATCGGCGTCGACGACGCCCGGCTCGCGGACCTGATCCGGGCACTCCTCGCCGAGATGCCCACGACCGCAGACCCGCGCGGGTGGCTCACCGCCCGCCTCCACGACCTGGACCAGGAGACGACGTGACGGCCCTCAGCTGCCGGTACGGGTGCCCCGGCCCGGCCCGCCTGTACCTCGCCGGGCGCCTGTGCCCCGACCACGCCCCGGCGCCCCAGCCGGACCCGCCCGCAGGCACCACCCTCGCCGACCGCCGCCGTCACGCGTTCCGGCCGCCGGCGACCACGGTCCTCGACGACCGGGCGATCGCCTCCGGCAAGCGCCGCTCCACCCCGACCACGTACCGCGCAGCACGAGCAGCAGAGGAGACCCGCCGTGGCTGACCCCACCCCCAGCGACCACCCCGTGGTGACCGCGATGCTGAGCCTCGCCGACCACTTCGACGGCGTCCACATCCAGCACGGCAACGGCGTGACCGAGGACGTCGCCGGCTCGATCCGCGCGACCCTCACCGCCGCGACGGCCATCGCCCAGGCGCCGCGCGCCACCGGCGGCATCATCCCGACCGGCCCCACCAGCCACGTGCCCACGTGGGTCGGCGCCGGCACCTGCCACGCGGGCCACCGCATGATCCGGTTCGCCGACCGGAACGCCGCCGAGCACGTCATCCCCCTCGGCGCCGCTCCCGCCGTACAGCGGGCGATCGCCGACTGCCTCCTCCCGCCCCTCCACGACGAGGAGGCACGCCGTGCGTGAGACCCCATCCCCCGCGGCCGCCCCACCCGCGCCCGGGCACCGGATCCGCCTGTCCCGCAAGAAGGGCTGGCGCCTGCCCGCGGGCGCCGTGAAGGTCGACCGCTCCACCGTCCTCGGGAACCCGTTCGTCGCCGGCCAGCCCAACCCCCTCGGCTGGGGCACCGTCCGCGACGCCGAGCACGCCGTCTGGCTCTACCGGACGTGGCTGACCCTCCCCTCCCGCGCCGTCCTCTTCGACCACCAGCGACACCGCGCGACCCTCGACAAGCTCCCCGCGCTCGCGGGCAAGGATCTCGCCTGCTGGTGCACCGCCGGCAGCCCGTGCCACGCCGACGTCCTGCTCGAGCTCGCGGCCCGCCGCCACGTCGAGGACTGGGCCGCGGCCCTCCAGCACTCCGCCGTGCCTGTCACCACCCTCGAGCTGCAGCTCGCGTTCGGGCAGTACGCCCACGCCCGCGGCCTCCAGCCCACCGACGTCGAGCAGTACGCCAACCGCAGCCTGCTCAACCTCCTCACCGCCGAGCGGGAAAGCAGGGCCGCACGATGACCGCAACCCGCTGCCGGTGCATCCTCGACGGCCTGACCGTCTCCGTCCCGGACCCCGACTGCCAGGTCCAGGCGCACTCCCCCCAGCGGCAGGAGGTGACGCACGCGAGCCCGGCTCCCGGGTCCGGCGTCATGTCGTGCTGCGGCCGCCCGCCGTTCGAGTTGCCGCGCTCCGACCGGCTCAGCGTCGACGGGGAGCGCGTGACCTGCCAGCGCGAGGGCAGCCTGCCCACGCGGGGCGAGCTCGTGCAGGCGCTCGCGGCTGTAGACGGGAACCAGCGCTCCCTCCCGCTGATCCTGGACCGCCTGTATGGGCCCCTGGCCGACGGCGTCCTCGCCCTGCTCGCACGGGCGCCCAGCACGCTCGACGGGGCGACCGTGCCCGGCCCGGAGAACTCGTGGCCCTCGACACCCGGGGAGTTCGCGGCCCGGTGGAACGCCAAGGACGAGGACGCCCGGGCCCAGTGGGTCCACGGGATCGTCGCCGCTTCCGAGGCGGCGCACCGATGCTTCGCCATGAACCACAACGGCGACCGTGCGGAGGTGCGGTGGCTGCGAGCCGTGGTCGAGGCCGTGCGGGTCCAGGCCGACGAGTGGGAGGCCCGGTCGCGGCGTGGCGACCGCACGAAGATCGCACCCGGCATGGCCGCGAACGCGCTCCGCGCCGCCCTGGTCGACTTCGTAGCGGAGGCGGACCGTGGCTGACGGCGGCGTGCACACGGCCGAGGTGTGGCAGCGCGACGGCCGGTCGGTCGTCGTCGAGGCCACCAGCGGTGTCGTCATGGTCTCGATCGACCTCATGCGGCAGATGCTCACCGACCTCGGCTACGCCACCCAGGAGCAGCCATGAGCGCCGCCCACCACCCCGTCCGCGGTGCCCTGAGCCTCGCTGCCCGGCTCGCCGCGCTCGCCACGCCCGCGGTCGTCCTGCCGGCCCTCATGCTCGGCGGCCGCCGCACCACCCTCGCCAACGCCGCCGTGACCTACGCCGTCGTCCGGATGCTCTCCCGCGACGGGCGACGGGCATGAGCACCGCGACCGCCGACTTCGCGCACACCCGCCACGCCGAGACCAACCGGCAGCGCAAGGCCAACGCGCTCGCGGCCGCCGCGGCGAACCTCGGCCTGCAGCCCTACGAGCTCAAGGTGATCGGCTCCACCGCCGTCGAGGCCGAGCAGCGCCGCCGCGTCCGCCGCACCGCCGGTCTCGACAGGGACCCGTCCGTCGAGACGTGGATGCTCGCCCTCGGCTACCTCGAGGCCCGCGCCGCCGGCCTGCCGGGCGCCCGCCAGTGCACCGCCTGCGGAGCGTTCGTCCTGCAGGTCGTCACCGAGCACGACCAGCGCCTCCTGATCGACCCCTACCCCCACGCGACCGGGACCGTCTGGCCCGTCGCCGCGCCCGCCGGTAGGCGCTCCGGAAAGAGCGCCCGCGTCCTCGCCGGCCACGACGAGCGCCCCGACGACCAGCCCCTGTACCGCCAGCACACCGCCTCCTGCCCCGCCGCCCCACCCCGACCCCGCTCGCGCTCGCGGGCGGCGCTGTGCGGGGAGTGCGGGCTGCCCCTGGACCAGGTCCTCGCCGAGCGCGACCCGACCTACACGACCCACCCCAAGTGCGACCCCCGAGAGGAGGTGAGACCCCCGTGACCACGACCGAGCGTTGCGGCTCCTGCGGTGGCCCGATCAACCCGCAGACCGGCGAGTGCAGGTGCTCGCGGTAACCCACGACAGGAGAGGACCCAGACCCCGTGGCCTGGATCAAGGTGAGCGACACCGCCGCGATGTACCCGGCGCTGCTGGCGGTGGCCGAGCACGACGACGCGGACGAGCGGTCCGTCGACGAGGTGTTCGGCTGGTGGTGCCGCCTGGCGATCCTGTCCGCGCAGCACTGGACGGACTACGTCGTGACGTTCGCCGTCGTGCTCCAGGTCTCCGGCACCCGCGCCCGGGCGGACCGGCTGATCGGCATGGCGCAGTTCGCCGGGCTCCTGTCGCCCGTGGACCTCGAGGGGCGGCGCGCGGTGAAGCTGCTCGACGACCCCGAGTTCGTCCACCTCAAGACCGCCGAGGAGAAAGCCTGGGAGGACCAGCGCAAGGCCGACAACGGCAACCCCGCGATCACGGTGCTCGTCCGGCACCGCGACGGTGACGCGTGCCGCTACTGCGGCAAGGTCGTCCGGTTCACGGCCCGTCGGGGCAAGCTCGCCGGGACCTACGATCACCGCCCGCCCGGGCAGCCGGCCGACGCCGAGCGGTCCGTCGTGGCGTGCTCGGAGTGCAACGCCCGCCGCGGCAACGCACCCCTGGAGGTCGCCGACGCGACCCTCCCGCTCCTGCCGGCCCCGGAGCACCCGTACTACCACCGCACCACCCGCAAGTGGCTCCACGCCTACGGCGCCCTGCTCGCCGAGCACGGCCTCACCCCGCCCCCCATCCAGACTGAGGAGATCAAGGACCTTCGCGTCGGCACCCAGCTGCAGCAGCCGGACCCCGCACCCGCCGGCGGTGTGCGACCCGTGACGGACCCCGCACCCGCCAAGGACGTGCGACCCGCCCCGGACCCCGCACCCGCCCAGGACGTGCGACCCGTGACGCAGCGACCCGCGGACTCCGCACCCGCCAAGGACGTGCGACCCGCCCCCGCCGACGCCCCGCAGCGCCACCCCGGCGACCGACCACCCCGGTCGGCCCGTCGCCGTGGGGAGCGCGCTCCGGCAGATCCGGTCAAGTCCGGACAGGTCCGAGGTATCCAGCGGACAGAAACACCGGGACGGGACGGGACGGGTCGGGACGGGCCTGGTCTGGAAGGGACGGGTAGGGCAGGGACGGCGGCCGCGCCGCCCGGCCCGCCTCCCCCGTCCCGTTCTCGTCGTCGTCGTCGTGGCCGCCGCTCCCCCCGCTCCCAAGGAGAGTCATGACCAGCCCGCCCCTCGCCCGCCAGACCTGCCACCTGCCCTGGTGCCGGGAGACCGTCCCCCCGGGGATGCTCGTCTGCGGTCACTGCACCGACGCCCTCGCGCTGCGGCTCCTGATGCTGCCGACCCTGGTGCTCGCGCTGGAGGAGGCCCACCGCAAGGCGCTCCGGTTCTCCGTCGGCCGGCCCGGTCGGCTCCACGGCCGTCCCGGTGAGGACTTCGAGGAGGAGTCGCCGGTCCCGTTCGACCCCCGGGCCTCGGAGGTGCTCGAGCAGCTCGTCGCCGCGCTGACGCAGTGGGCCGACCTCATCGCTGGGGAGCGCACCCTGTTCCGGCCCCTCAACACCGCGGCGGCGCTGGGCCCGTGGCTCGCGCGGCAGGTGTCGTGGATGCGGTCGTGGCCGGCGGGGCCCGAGGCGGTGCAGCGGATGACCGCGGCGATCGGCGCGGCCGAGAGGATCGTCGACCGTCCGCCGGACCTGCGGTACGCCGGCCCCTGCGGAACGACGGTCACCGACGACGACGGCCTGGCGGCGGAGTGCCGTGAGGACGTGTACGCCCAGCCGGGCCAGCCGGTCGGTGTGTGCCGGGGCTGCGGTGCACGGTGGCCGATGGCCGAGCGGCGGTCGTGGCTGCTGTCGAAGGTGGAGGACATGCTCCTGCCGGCGACGGAGCTGGCCCGGGCGATCGACGGCCTGGGCGTCTACGTCACCCCGTCGATGATCCGGAACTGGCGTGACCGCGGGCTCCTGGTCGCCCACGGCTCGCGGCACGTCCGGATCCAGGACGGCCGCCACCGCGAGGTCCCGCTCTACCGGGTCGGCGACGTGCTGGACAAGGTGAACGCGGATCGCGTCCGACGCGAGAGCAGGACCCAGCACCGTGCCGGCGCCTGAGCCGCGCCGCGGCCACGGGCCCACGCCGTGGCACTGCCGCTGCCACCCGGACCACCCGCACCCGGTGCCGTCCCTGGCCGCCGACTGCGAGGACCGCACCGAGAGGACGACGTCATGAGCCCGCTGCTGCCTCCCCCCGATCCCGATCGCCACGAGTGCCCCCTGCCGCTCGTGCAGCGCACCTACAAGATCCCGGCAGACGACGACGGCGACGCAGTAGTCGTGTGGAGCAATCGGACCCCGCCGGATGCTGGGTCGACCTGGGACTGCCCGGAGTGCGGCCGGGTCTGGGTCAGCCGGCTGGTGGAGGGGCGAGGCCAGCGGCGGTACGGCGAGGGCTACTCGCCCTCCTTCCTCGAGTGGCAGCGCGCCAGCCTGTGGCGGGCGCACCAGCACCGCTCTCGGACGCGCACCTCTGCTCCAAAGGACCGGCGACCCTAGCCCTCCCAGGGTGCTGGATGCTATCTTCCCTACAGTCGGCCAGCAGTAGGTGAGAGAGATCCACCTCGCTGGCCGTTGTGCTGCCCGGGGTCGGTTGGGAGAGGCCCGCCCGGGGTTGCAGGCCGTCCCGCGATGACGCGGGTGCTGGGGTCCGGCGGCTCAGTCCTTCGAGCGTCGAACCGCCGAGCGGCCCGGCGGCGCCGGCCC
This sequence comes from Actinotalea ferrariae CF5-4, assembly GCF_000603945.1. GTDB lineage: Bacteria > Actinomycetota > Actinomycetes > Actinomycetales > Cellulomonadaceae > Actinotalea > Actinotalea ferrariae. The sequence goes on from NZ_AXCW01000022.1 coordinate 15,010, forward strand.
CCGAACGATCGTCCCCGTCGTCGTCCTGGAACCGCCCGCGCAACCGTGCCGACTCGATCGGCCTGACGGGGCGACGCTCTCCGACGTCGACGGGAGACCAGCGTGCCGTGCATCTCTTGCGGTCGACCGGGCGCCCGCCGTCGGTGCACCAGCTGCACCCGGGCGCAGGACCGGGCCCGAGGCACCACGGCACAGCGCGGCTACGGAGCCGAGCACCAGCGCACCCGCGCGGCGTGGCAGGAGCGGATCGACGGTGGCGAGGACGTGCGCTGTGCCCGCTGCGGAAAGCCCATTCGCCCCGGTGATGAATGGGACCTCGGCCATGCCGATGATCGCCTTTCCCATCACGGTCCAGAGCATTCTCGCGAATGCAACCGCGCGGCAGGCGGGCGCGCGGCACATGGCGTCTGACCTGCGGTGACACCACCCCGGGGGCGGGTCGAAAGTCCATAAGGAATGGCACCCCATGACCCGCGCCCAGGCGTCTGCGCACACGCTCAGAACTCCGATCAGATCACCATTGCGAGGTCACCAGCGCTTTTCGGGAGGGGCCGCCGATCATGGGCCGACCGCCGAAGCCGCTGGAGCAGCGTGAGCGCAACGGCCGCGCGCCGGGCCGGGACTCCGGCGGCCGGCCGCTGCCCGACGTCGTCGTCGAGCTCCCCCAGGCCGCCGGCGTGCCGGACGCGCCGGGCACCCTGCACACCGCCGAGCGCGCCGCCGAGTGCCCCTTCCTGGCCGCGGACGACGACGCCGACGTTGGCGGGTGCGACCTGTGCGAGCAGGAGCTCGCGCTCGCGGCCTGGCGGTCGCTGTGGACGAACGGGCACTCGTGGCTGTCGCTGCAGCGTGACGGGCGGATCCTCGAGCGGCTGTGCCGGGCGTATGACGAGGAGGCACACCTGCAGCGCGCGCTCCACGAGGACGGCCCCTGGGTCTCCGGTCAGCGCGGCGGTCTGGTCGCACACCCCGCGGTGACGATGCTGCGGGTCCTGCAGGACCGGATCACGAAGTGGGAGGGACTCTGTGGCTTCAACCCCTCCGACGGCGGTCGCCTCGGCGTCAAGGTCGGCAAGGTCGGGGAGAAGTCCACGCTCGAGCAGCTCCTCGAGCGGCGCGCGAGCGGGCGGCGCGCGGCGGGGTCGGGTAGCGCCCCGCGTCGGGCGCAGCGTCCTGCCGCCAAGAAGCGGGCTGCCGCGGGCGACTGACATCGGCGGCGGCGTCGTGCTGCCGCGCTGGTCCCCACCTCGCTTCCCCGACGTCCTGCCGCGGGGCCCGGAGCTGTGGGACCCGGACAGGACCCGGTGGTCCGAGATGAACACCGACGGACTGTTCGCGTGCGACCTGATCGAGTCCTACCTGCGGCTGACGAAGGGCACCCAACGCGGGGAGGTCGTCCAGCTGCGGATGTGGCAGGGCGACCTGATCTGCGACGTCCTCCGCACCGACAGCACCGGGATGCGCGTCTACTGGACCTACCTGGTCCTCCTGCCGCGCAAGAACAGCAAGAGCCTCCTGGGCGCCGGCCTGGCCCTGGACGGCCTGCTCGACGAGCCGGGCGCGGAGGTCTACTCCTGCGCCGCGGACCGCGACCAGGCGAAGCTCATCTTCAAGGAGGTCAAGGCCTCGATCGAGATGAGCCCGGACCTGGACGCGAGCCAGGGCGGCATCTTCAAGGTCTACCGCGACGCGATCGAGTACCCGGCGATGGGGTCCGTGTACAAGGCGCTCTCGGCGGAGGCGTTCACCAAGGAGGGCCTCAACCCCTCCCGGGTCCTGTTCGACGAGCTCCACGCCCAGCCCAACTGGGAGCTGTGGAACGTCATGAACCAGGGCTCGGACACCCGCGAGCAGCCGCTCGTCGTCGGGATCTCGACGTTCGGGGTGATGACGGACTCCACCGGCCAGACGTCGGTGTGCAAGGCCCAGCACGAGTACTTCGAGAAGGTCCGTTCCGGCGAGCTCGTCGACCCGCGGTTCGGCGGCCGCGTCTACGCCGCGCAGCTCGGCGAGCACGACGACTACCTCACCGAGGAGGCGTGGTTCGGGCCGAACCCGGCCCTGGGTGACTTCCTGCACCTGGAGAAGATGGCCGCGGTCTCCCGCAAGATGCAGGCGCCGGACTTCAAGACCAAGCGCCTGAACATCTGGGTCACCTCCTCCAACCCGTGGCTGCCGGACGGCGCCTGGGAGGCCTGCAAGGACGAGCAGCGCGTGCTCGAGGACGGCACCCCGGTGGTGCTCGCCTTCGACGGGTCCCGCTCGAACGACGCGACCGCGCTCCTGGCGGTCAGCATCGAGGCGCGGCCGCGGCTGCACGTCGTGGGCCTGTGGGAGAAGCCGGACGACGGCTCCACGTGGAGGGTCCCGCGCGCGGAGGTCAAGGACGCCGTGCGGCGCGCCTGCAGGAAGTACAAGGTGTCCGAGATCGCGTGGGACGAGTTCCTGTGGCAGGACGCCGCCGAGGAGCTGCTCGAGGAGCACATCCCCGTCGAGTACTTCCCGCAGACCCCCGAGCGCATGCGCCCGGCGACCCAGCGGTTCTACGAGCGGGTCATCGACGGCGAGCTCACCCACCCCGGCGACGCGCGCCTGACCCGGCACGTCGGCAACACCGTCCTGAAGACCACCTACCGCGGCTCGCAGATCGCGAAGGACAAGCCGGACTCCCCCCGCAAGATCGACCTCGCCGTGTGCGCGGTCATGGGCGTCGCCCGGGCGGAGTGGTGGCACTCCAACGGCAACAGCGGACCGAACATCTGGTGAGGAGGCACGCGGTGCTCGCAGTCGTCCTCTTCGTCACCGGCCTGGTGGCCATCGTCGTCGCCGTCGCGGCGCTCGCGGGCCCCTGGTGGGGCCTGCTGCTCGCGGGGCTCCTGCTGGCCGCCCTGGGCGTCCTGACGGACGTCGGGGCCCGCCGTGAGGCGACGGCCCGGCTGGCTCGGGAGCGGCGCTCGTGAGGGCCCTGTCGGCCCTGTCCGGGCTCGTCTCTCGGAACCTGGAGAACCCTTCGACGGCGCTGACGTCGGGCCGGCTGCTGTCGCAGCTGGACTCCCCGGACGAGCTGTGGTCGAACGGGAAGGTCGGGGACCCGCTCCAGATCGGCGCGGTGCTGCGGTGCGTCCAGGTGCTCGCCTCCGGCGTCGCCGGCTGCCCGCTGCGGGTGCACGACCGGGCGACGATGGACCCGGTCACGATCCCCGTGCTGGTGGCCGAGCGCGCCGGGCAGACGCCCTTCGAGCTGTGGGAGACGACCGTCGCCCACCTGGCCCTGTGGGGCAACGCGTACCTGCGCAAGGTCCGCGCCCGCGACGGCCGGATCGTCGAGCTCGTCCCGATCCACCCGTCCCGGGTCCTCGTCGAGGTCGACGTCGACGCCGGCCTGGCCATCGGGATGCCCTACGCGAAGAAGTTCACCGTCGACGGCAAGGTGCCGCTGACCGAGCGCGACATCCTGCACATCCCGAACTTCAGCACCGACGGGATCATGGGCGTCTCCGTCATCGGGCGGATGCGTCGCATGTTCGGCCTGGCGACCAACGCCGAGCAGCTCGCCGAGCGGATGTACGAGCGGGGCATGCTGCAGTCGGGGTTCCTGTCCACCGACAAGGAGCTCAACGAGGAGCGGTCGGCCATCCTCAAGGACCGGTGGCGCGCGAAGCTCGCCGGCCTGGACAACGCCTACGAGATCGCGGTGCTGGACAACGGCACGAAGTTCCACCAGCTGTCGATGAGCCCCGCCGACGCCCAGTTCCTGGAGACCCGCAAGTTCCAGACGACCGAGATCGCCCGCCTGTTCGGGCTGCCCGGCTGGATCATCAACGACCAGGAGAAGTCCACCTCCTGGGGCACCGGCATGGAGCAGCAGTTCGTCGCGCTCGTCGTCATCACCCTCAAGCCGTACTTCCAGCGCATCGAGCAGCGCGTCACCCGGGAGATCGCCGACCCCCGCGCCGAGAAGGCCGAGTTCAAGGTCGAGGGGCTCCTGCGCGGGGACTCCAAGGCCCGCGCGGCGTTCTACGCCTCCGGCATCACCCACGGGTGGATGGTCCCCAACGACGTGCGCCCGCTCGAGGACATGAAGCCCGTCCCGTGGGGCGACGAGCCCTACCGCCCCCACACGCAGTCGGCCACCGCCACGGACGACACCACGTCAGGAGACGACGATGACGACGACGCTGACGCGTAGGCCCGTCCGCGCGGCCGCCGGCACCTGCGAGGTCCTCGAGCGACGCACCCGCGCGCTCGCCGACACCGACGCCCGGGTGATCCGCGCCGAGGGCGACCCCGACCCGCGGTTCGTCGGGCACGCCGCGGTCTTCAACTCCCGCACCTCCATCGGCAACCCGCTCAAGTGGGGCTGGTACGAGGAGATCGAGTCCGGCGCGTTCGACAAGACCCTCACCGAGGGCGACGCCCGGTTCCTCGTCGACCACGACACCAGCCTGCTGTGCGCCCGGGTCAGCGCCGGCGACCTGCGCCTGTCCACCGACGACATCGGCCTGGCCGTCGACTCCGACCTGGACCAGGAGCTCTCCTACGTCAGAGACCTCACCCGCAACCTCGAGAAGCGCCGCATCACCGGCATGAGCTTCGGGTTCTACGTCGTCCGCGACCGCTGGGAAGAGGTCGAGGTCGAGACCGTCACCGCCGACGGCCGGACCGACACCGCCACCGCGCTCCTGCGCACCCTCGTGGAGCTCCGCCTCCTGGAGGTGTCCGCCGTGACCTTCCCCGCCTACGAGGACACCGACGCCGGCCTGCGCAAGATGGCCGACGAGGTCCGCTCCGCCCGCGGCCTCCCCACCGACTCCCCCTCTGCCTCGGAGGGGACCCGTCCCGCGCCGGCCGACGCCACCCGGGACACCACCACCGACCCCGCGCCGGCAGCGGCCACCCGGGGCCTGGAGAGGCAGGACGAGCGCGCCCGCGCGCTCGCGGCCCGCTACAGCCTCCGCTGAGCGCGGCTCCCCCATCCACCCCTCCGCCTCGGCGGACCCCCACACGAGGAGTTCATCGTGAACGCACGCCTGCGCAAGCTGCTGGAGCAGCGCGCGACCGCCTGGTCCCAGGTCCAGGACATCCAGGCCCGCCGGGCCGCGGACGGCTTCGAGCCGACCGCGGAGGACGGCGAGGCCTTCACCCGCGCTCTGGACGAGGTCCAGCGCCTGTCCGACGAGATCGAGACCGAGGAGCGCGCCGCGCGCCTCGGCGCCGGGCTCGGCATCGACCCCGCCTCGGTGCGCGGCACCACGCCCCGCCCGGGCGAGGACGGCGACGGCGGCGGCCGCGACGTCGCCGAGGAGTACCGCTCCGCCTTCGACGGCTACCTCCGTCGCGGCATGGGCCAGCTCTCCGGCACGGAGCAGCAGCTCCTCGAGCGCGGCTACGTCGAGGGCGAGGAGTTCCGCGCCCTCGGTGCCTCCGTCGACGCCGCCGGCGGCTACACCGTCCCCAAGGAGTTCCTCGACAGGATGATCGAGGCGCTCAAGTCGTTCGGCGGGATCCTGTCCGTCGCCAGCGTCATCAACACCACGACCGGCGCGCCGCTGTCGTGGCCGACCAACGACGACACGGCGAACAAGGGCGCGATCCTCGCGGAGAACACCCAGGTCACCGAGCAGGACTTCGTGTTCGGCTCGGCCAACCTCGGCGCCCACATGTACACCTCGAAGATGGTCCGGGTCGCCCGGCAGCTGCTCCAGGACAGCGCCTTCAACCTCGCGGTGTGGCTGCCGCGCAAGCTCGGCGAGCGGATCGGCCGCGCCGCCGGCGAGCACTTCGCCGTCGGCACCGGCACCGGCCAGCCGCAGGGCCTGATCACGGGCCTGACCAAGGGCGTCACCAGCGGCACGATCGGCAAGGTCGGCTACGACGACCTCGTCGAGCTCGAGCACTCCATCGACGCCGCGTACCGGACGCGCGCCAGCTACGTGCTGGCCGACTCGGCGCTGCGCGAGCTGCGCAAGCTCAAGGACAGCCAGGGCCGCCCGCTGTGGGTGGCGGGGATGGCCGGCGGCGTGCCGTCGACCATCAACGGCCGGCCCTACATCATCGACAACGACCTGCCGGTCCAGGCCAACGGGTCCAAGTCGATCGTGTACGGCGACATCGAGGCGGCCTACGTCGTCCGCGTCGTGGCCGGCGCGCAGACCCTGCGCCTCAACGAGCGGTACGCCGACTACCTGCAGGTCGGGTTCCTCGGCTTCCAGCGCCTGGACGGCAAGGTCCAGGACACCTCCGCCGCCGCGGTCCTCACCGTCCGGGCCGCCTGAGCCCTGACACACCGGTGGTGGCGGGCCCAGCCGGCCCGCCACCACCCACCCCGCACGTCCGCACCAGCACACGAAGGAGGCGGTCATGGCCGCACGCAACACCACCAGCAAGGGCGACCCGCAGCCGCAGACCGAGCAGCGCGAGGACCTGCGGACCGAGCCCACGATCGACGTCGTCGCGATGCCCTCGCGCCGCGCCGACGGCACCCCGGACCAGACCAAGGGGTTCCTGGTCGTCGGCGAGGACGGCGAGCAGCGGTCCGTCGCCGACGTCGAGGCCGAGGCCAAGGACTCCTGACCTCGTGAGCGACCACCCGGCCGCCCCGCCGCCCGAGCGCCCCAGCGGCGACCGTCCCCCGCGCTCGCGGGCCACGGGTCCGCAGCGCCCGGAGCGGGACGGCCGGGAGGTCGCCGCGACCATCACCCGCCCGGACGAGCCGAACGGTGGTGAGCGACGGTGAGCGAGCCCACCCCGGCTGACGAGCGGTTCGTCACCCTGCAGGAGCTGGCGTCCTACCTGCGCCTCACGGCGGGCGCCGACGCGACGAGCCAGGAGCTGTCGGACGACCTCGACGCCGCCCTGGAGATCGCCGAGAACCGCGTCGGGCCCCTCGCCTCCGCCGGCCGCACCTACCGGGTCTTCCCGTCCGGCGCGCACCTGGTCCTGCCGGCCACCCACCTGACGGCGATCACCGCGGTGCAGGACCCCGACGGCGCCGAGGTCGACGTCGCCACGCTCGAGGTGAACGCGACCTCCGGGATCGTCACGCTCCCCCACCGCCCGGCTCGCCGCGACCGGCCGTACCTGGTGTCGGTCACGACCCGCGACCACGGCAAGGCCGTCGCGAAGGCCGTCAAGCTCATCGCCGCGCACCTGCGGGGCATGCGCTCCACCGACGGCGGCCGCGGCGCGTCCCAGTTCATGCAGTCCCCGACCGACACCCCGGCGCCGCGCGGGTTCGCGATCCCCCGCGCCGCGGAGGAGCTCCTCGAGGAGTTCCAGTGACCGCCCCCGTCGTGTCCCGCATCGGCGCCGTCGTCGACGCCGTCGTCGCGCTCGCCCGGACGATCGACGAGGACCTGCAGGTCGCCGACGGCATCACCGTCGGGGTGCCACAGTCCCGCGCGCTGTGCATCGGGTTCACCGACTCCCCCGACCGCCCCGGGTACACGACGTCGTGGGAGCGGCAGGAGGGCTACGGCGCCCGCCTGCAGGAGGACTTCACGATCCAGTGCTTCCTGACCCTGACCACCGGCGACCACGACGACGGCGCGACGAAGCGCCTCCGCGACGACGCCACGGCCCTCCTCGGGGCTCTAGACGGTGCCCTGCGGGCCGCGCGCGGCCGGGCGGCTGTGTGGGAGCGGGCGGGCCTGTCCGGGGCGGCTGAGTGGGTCGCGGCGATCCTGCCCGAGGGCTCGATCTGCAACGTCCGGTTCGACGTCGTCGGGACGGCCCTGCTGTGACCGGCACCGTCCGGACCGTCCTGCGCGACGGCGAGGGCGCGGCGTCCCTGAACGTCACGACCGACAAGCTGCGCAGGATCTCCCCCGAGCTGCGCCGCGCACTGCGGCCGCGGCTGCGAGCCGCCGGTCAGATCACCCTGGCCCAGGCCCAGGCCAACGCGTCCTGGTCCCGGCGGATCCCCCGCGCCCTGTCCCTGCAGGTGTCCTTCGCGGCCCGCAACCCCGGCGTCGCGATCGTCGCTGACGCCTCCTCGGCGCCGCACGCACGGCCGCTGGAGGGCATCCTCCGCGACCCGTTCCGGCACCCCGTGTTCGGGCGGGACGACGTCCCGTGGGTCACCCAGGCGACCCGTCCCTTCCTGCGCCCCGCTGCGCGCTCCACCGGTGCGCAGGTCGTCGACGAGGTCTCCCGCGCGATCGACGACGCGCTCACCGCATCCGGCCTGAACCACTGACCCCTGGAGGAACCCATGGCCACCCGACCCCGGCGCGACGACGGTCTCGTGGAGATCGTCCACCCCAAGAGCAAGCTGACGTCGCGCGTGCGACCCGACGCCGTCGCGGGCTGGTCCCGCGCCGGCTGGGAGCCGGCGGACAAGGAGTCCGGCGCCGAGTCGCCGGCCGAGCCCAACACCGACCCGTCCCCGGCGCCGCGCCGGTCGCGGTCCTGACGACAGGAGCAGTCATGGTCGCCACGCCCATGCCCACGACCGAGCGGTTCTTCGCCCCGGAGATCAGCAAGGTCTACATCGCCACCACCATGGCGGACTACACGCAGCCGACCCGCGTCGAGCTCAACGCGTCGACCGACGTCACCGCGGAGATCGCGGGCGTCACCGGGTGGAGCGTCACCTCGGCGATGATCGTCACCCCGGACTGGGGGTCGCGGTTCACCCGGCAGATCGGCGGCCGCACCTCGGCCGAGGCGTCGTCGATCACGTTCTACGCCGACCTCGAGGGCCAGGACATCCGCACGATCCTCGCCCGCGGAGACAAGGTGAAGGTCGTGTTCGCCGACCAGGGCGACGTCGCCGGTCTGCCGGCGGACATCTTCGACACCGAGGTCACGTCCCTCGGCAAGGTCCGGACGAACGCGGACGGCGCGCTCACGATCACGGTCAACTTCGCGATCAAGAGCGTCCCGGCCGAGGACGTCCCGCTGCCGGCTGCGGCGTGACCCTCCGCGACCAGCTCGCCGCGAAGCGGCGGCGGCACGTCACCGTCACGGTCCAGGTCTCCGACCACACCGACGACGCTCAGCGTGCCGCTGCCGCCCGCGTGCTGCTCCTCGCCGCGCAGGCCGACCCGGCCCGCATTGGCGAGCTGCCCGACCTCGAGCGCGCCGAGGCCGACGCCGCGGCCGCGCTCGCGGCCCACTTCGTGCCGGTGCAGTTCGCCCAGCTCGCCGACGAGGACTTCGAGGCGCTCGTCGCCGCGCACACCGGCAACGACGGCATCGACCAGACCACCCTCCTGCCGGCGCTCGCGGCCGCGTGCGCGGTCGACGAGGACCTGCGCGACGAGGAGTGGTGGGCCGAGCAGCTGGACCCCCGCAGCCCCGTCTGGGGCCCCGGTGAGCGGGACCAGCTCTACTACCGGCTCTACACCGAGCTGCACTACCTCGTGCCCGCGGAGGCCGTGGGAAAAGGCTGAGCCGCGACCGCCTGTTCGCCGCACGGATGGCGTACTGCGGGCCCCGCGGCATCCCCCTGTCGCAGTTCCTGTCCTGGGACCGGGCCGATCAGGACGCCGCCCTGGGCTGGTCCGGGTACGAAGCGCGCCGCTGCCAGCGGTGCGGGTGGCACCCGGACGAGCGGCGCGAGCACGTGCACATCGACGTGTGCCCCGGCTGCGCTCGCCTCGCGGCCGCGGAGAAAGCCAACCAGGACGAGCCCCACGGCCGCGCGCACCTCGCGGCCGGCACCGCCGACGCGTGCGAGCGGTGCACCCGAGAGCAGCAGGCGAACCAGGCCACCACGACACCGAGGGGGTGACCGGTGAGCCGCAACAACGACGTCAAGATCCGGATCCTCTCGGAGTACTACGAGGAGGGCTCCAAGGCCGCCGAGCGCGCGACCCGACGCCTGGCGGCCATGCAGATGGCGGCCAACCGGGAGATGGCCGCCTCCGAGGCGCAGCGCGCCTCCGAGGTCGCCGCCGCGAACAGCCGGCAGCTGGCCGCGATGGAGACGTTCGGTCGCGGGACGCTCGCGGTCACCGCCGCGGTGGCGGTCGGCCTGGGCCTGTCGGCGAAGGCCGCGATGGACTGGGAGTCCGCCTGGGCTGGGGTGACCAAGACCGTCGACGGCTCCCCGGAGCAGATGGCCGCGCTCGAGGCCGAGCTCCGCGGCCTGGCCAAGACCCTGCCGGCGACCCATGAGGAGATCGCCGGCGTCGCCGAGGCCGCCGGGCAGCTCGGCGTGAAGCGGCAGGACGTCGCCGCGTTCACCCGAACGATGATCGACATGGGTGAGACGACGAACCTCACCGCCGACGAGGCCGCCACCTCCATGGCGCAGCTGTCGAACATCATGGGGATCAGCGCCGGCGAGGCGTCGAAGCTCGGCTCGACTATCGTCGCCCTGGGCAACAACGGCGCCTCCACCGAGCGGGACATCCTCGCCATGGGCCTGCGGATCGCCGGTGCCGGGCGCACGGTCGGCATGACCGCCGACCAGGTCCTCGCGTTCTCGTCCGCGCTGTCGTCGGTCGGCATCGAGGCGGAGGCCGGCGGTACGGCGATCTCCCGCGTCATGCTCCAGATCGACAACGACGTCGCCACCGGATCGGACCGCCTCGAGCAGTACGCCGCCGTCGCCGGGGTCTCCGCCGACGAGTTCGCGACGAAGTGGCGCGACGACGCGGCCGGCGCCCTGCAGATCTTCCTCGGCGGCCTGGGGCAGATGCGCGCCGACGGCGAGAACACCACGGCCGTGCTGGACGAGATGGGCTTCGCCGAGGTCCGCGTCTCCGACGCCCTGCGACGCGCGTCCCTCTCCTCCGACCTCGTCACCGACTCCCTCGCGACCGGCAACAAGGCGTGGGAGGAGAACCTCGCGCTCACCGAGGAGGCCGCGAAGCGGTACGAGACGGCCGAGTCTCGCCTGCAGATCGCCCGCAACCAGATCAACGACGCCGCGATCGACATCGGCGGGAACTTCCTGCCCGCCGTCGCGTCCGCCGCCGAGGCCACAGGGTCCCTCGCGGTCGGGTTCGGGCAGCTCCCCGCTCCCGTCCAGACGTGGGTCGCGAACCTGGGCGGCGCGGCCCTGGGACTGACCGGCATCGTCGGCGGCGCCGCCGTCGCGATCCCCAAGCTCCACGAGCTGCGCACCACGCTGGACACCATGAGCGGCGGCTCCTCCCGTGCCGGCCGCGCCATCGGCGGCGTCGCGTCCTTCCTCACCGGCCCCTGGGGGCTCGCGCTCGCGGGCGCCACCATCGCGGTCGGCGCCTGGATGAAGGCGCAGGGCGAGGCTGCGCAGGTGACCCAGGCGCTCTCCTCGACGCTGGATCAGCAGACCGGTGCCCTGACCAACAACACCGACGCGTGGATCGCCGAGGACCTGGCTCGGCAGCAGTCGTTCGGCCCGGCCGGGATCGGCAACATGAAGACCCGGCTCGAGGCGATGCGCGAGATGGGCCTGTCCGTCGAGACGATCACCGCCGCATGGCGAGGCAACAAGGACGCCGTGGACGAGGTCGTCGCCGCAGCCGAGCGGTACGGCGACGAGAACACCTGGTCGATCAACGCCCAGAACCAGGCGTACCAGGTCTCCAAGGCCGTCCAGGACCAGGCGCAGCGGCTCGAGGAAGCCGCCGAGATGGCCCGCGCCAGCGCCGAGGTCAACGACGAGCTCGCCGAGTCCCAGGGCGGGCTGGCCGGCCAGACCACGACGACGACGGCCGGCCTGGACGAGCAGATGGAGGCGCTGCGCGGCACCGGCGACGAGGCGGCCATCGCAGAGGAGGCGCTCAGCCTGCTGTCGCAGACCCTGGACGACCTCAACAGCGCGTCGCTGGACGCCCGGGATGCCGAGCGGCAGTTCCGCGAGGCCATCGACGAGGTCGCCGCGGCCGCCGCTGCCGCCACCGAGGAGGGCCTCTCCAACGCGGAGATGCTCGACATCAACACCGAGGCCGGTCGCAAGAACCAGGCGATCCTGGACGGCCTCGCCCGCGACGGGATCCGGCACTCCCAGGCCGTGCTCGAGCAGACGGGCTCGGAGGAGCAGTTCCGCGCCGCCCTGGACCAGTCCCGCACGGCCTTGTACAACGCCGCGATCCAGATGGGCATGACTGAGGAAGCGGCATGGCAGTACGTCGACTCGGTCTTGGCCGTCCCGGACGAGGCCACGACCACGGCGCACTTCGAGGCCGTCGAGGCCGAGGCCCGCATGCAGGCGTTCGTCAACAAGTGGTCCGGGTACAACATCCCGATCACGGCCAACCTCAACGCGTCCGCCGCGCTCGCGGCGATCCAGCGGGTGCAGCGAGCCGCAGGCGCTCCGGTCATGGAGGCCGACGGCGGGGTGCTGCAGTTCTTCGCGAACGGCTCGGAGCATCACGTCGCGCAGATCGCCCCGGCCGGAGCCTGGCGGGTGTGGGCCGAGCCCGAGACCGGCGGCGAGGCCTACATCCCGCTCTCGCCGTCCAAGCGGGGCCGGTCCGAGGCGATCCTCGAGGACGTCGCGGCGAGGTTCGGCATGTACGTCGGCCGGTACGCCGACGGCGCGGTCGTCCCGGGTGCCGCGACCGGTGCTCGCACCGGGACGGTGCAGCTGCCGGGCGTGACGATCGGGCACGTCACCGTCACCGACGTCGGCGAGATGGCCCGGGTCATCACCGAGCGGCAGCGCGACGCGGCAGCCCTCCACAACATCTCGTCGATCGCGGTGGAGGTGTGATGAGCGCCATCGTCTACGCCGTCCCGGGCCGCCCGCCGGCCCCGCCGGCGAACCCGTGGCCGGGGATGCGGATGACCTGGACCGGGTGGGACGGGTCGGAGTGGGACCTGACCGACCCGGAGGCGTCCGGGGTGTCCTTGCAGGCCGGTGTGAGGGGTCTGCTCATGCCCCCGTTCCGCCGCCACACGACGTCGTCCCCGGCGGTCGCCGGCTCGCGGCCGCGCGGATACAGCACCGACGAGCGGCCGGTGTTCTGGCCGGTGAAGGTGTTCCAGGACACCAGCTCCCAGGACTGGATCGACCATGACGCGGCGTTCTGGCGCACTCTCGCTCCCGGGCGCACCGGGGTGTGGACCGTCACCCAGCCGTCCGGCCGGTCGCGTTCACTGCGCTGTCGGTTCGAGGAGCTCCAGGACGGTCTGGACATCGACCCGTCCCTCATGGGGTGGGTCGTCTACGGCATCACGCTGGTCGCAGAGGAGCCGTTCTGGACGGGCGAGCCGGTCACCCGACAGTTCGTCCCATCGACCACTGTTCCGTTCTTCCCGGGCCCCCCGTTCGGGATCTCTGAGGGCTCGCTCAGCACCTCCGCCGCGATCGACAACCCCGGCGACGAGCCGGCGTACCTCAGCTGGTGGCTTCACGGGCCCACGACCGGGACGTTCGGCGTCGGCGGGCGAGTCATCGACGTGCCCTTCGAGGTGGCGCCGGGTCGCACGCTCGTCCTGGACAGCGCCCCGACGGTCCGCGGCGCCCGCGAGATCGACACCCCGCCGGCAGGCCTGTCCCCGCAGCAGGAGACCACCTGGGTCTCCGAGCGGCTCCGCACCGCCGCAGTCGACAGGACCAAGGACCTCGGCGCCACGTCGAAGTGGGGAGCGGTCCCCGCGGGCACCGCCGTCCCCCTGTCCGTCGCCGCCGTCGGCACTGGCGCGCTGCGCGCTTCCCTCCTGCCCCAGCATTACCGGGCGTGGTGACCGCCGTGGACAACGTGGAGCCGTTCGACGTCCAGCTCTTCGACAAGGACCTGAGCCCGATCGGGTGGGTCGGCGACCCTGAGCTGCTGAACGTCACCCCTCGCCACAACCAGCAGCCGTCCGCCCGGCTCACCGTTCCCGCCGACCATCGGTACGCCCGCGCGCTCGCGGCCCCGGGAACCCGCGCGGTGGTCCGACACCAGGACGAGCACGCGACGTCAGGTCCCGTGCGCCTGGTCCGCTCCACGGGCGCCGGCGACACGCGGATGATGACGTTCGAGATCACCGACGACTGGCGGCTTCTTACCCGTCTCCTCGGCTGGCCCAACCCCACCGGGTCGATCACCCAACAGGGCGACGACGGCGCCTACGATGTCCGCTCCGGGGCCGCGGAGACCGTCCTGAAGGCCTTCCTCACCGCGAACCTCGCCCGTCTCGGGGCCGGCACGCACCACCTGCCCGTCACGATCGCACCAGACCAGGGTCGCGGCGCCAGCATCGACGTACAGATGCGCATGCACCCCCTCGCCGACCGCGTCCTGCCGGCCATCGACCAGGCCGGCATCGGCGTGACCGTCCGCCAGGGCCCCACCGGCCTGGTCGTCGACTGCTACGAACCCACCCAGTGGCCGCTGAACCTGTCCGAGGACGGCGGCTCCCTCATCGCCAGCGACTGGTCCCTCGCCGCCCCCGAGGTCACCCGCGTCATCGTGATGGCCGACGGCGAGGGCGAGGCCCGGGTCATGCGCGGTCCGTTCGTCAACACCGACGCCGAGACCGCGTACCGCGACGTCATCGAGCGGGCGATCGACGCCCGCGACCTGAAGTCAACCGAGCTCGACTTCGAGACCCGCGTCGCCGCCCGCGCGGCCGAGGCGCTCGCCGCGGGGGCGGCGAAGGCGGGCCTGGCGGTGCGACTGGCGGAGACGGACACGTTCCGGTACGGCGGCGACGGGGTGCACGTCGGTGACCGGGTGACCGTCGAGCTCGCTCCCGCTACGGACGACGCGGCCGCGCTGCTTCACACGGACGTGCTGCGTGAGGCGACCCTCACATGGGGTCGCGACGGCGCGGTCGTGACCCCGACGGTCGGGGACCGCGACGGCGACACCGAACGGATCTTCACCCGCGCTCTGGCGGTCCTCGCCAGGCGGTACCGAGACCTGGCAGGAGACTGACATGGCCGAGACGAGCCTCCCCACGCTGGTGAGTGCCGGATACGGCGGCGATATCGACGAGGTTGTGTGGGCGGCGATCGCCCCGCACCTGGGCGCCGAGTACGGGGTCGTCGGGGAGGGCGACTGGCGGGTGACCGCCGACACCACCGGCGACAAGCGGGTGAGGATCGCCCCGGGCACAGCGTTCGGCGTCGGTGTGTTCGACACCCTGGACCAGGAGGTCACCCACACCTTCGACCCGATCAGCTCGGGCATCCGGTGGGACGTGCTGTACGCGCGGCGCTCGTGGTCCGGCGGTGGTGGCGCAACGACGCTCTACAGTGCGCCGGCGACGGCAGCAGGCAACCTGCCCGGGACGCGCGTGCACAACCCGGGTGTGCTGGACGACCAGCCGCTCGCTCTGGTGCAGCTGACGTTCGGGCAGACGGCGCCCACGCAGGTTGTCGACCTGCGGGTGTGGCAGGCGAACGGGGGAGCCACGGCGGCGCGCGAGCAGGCGCTGCAGTACTTGACCGCACCCGGCACGGAGGTGTGGGTAGGGGACACCCTGTGGGTGCGGCGCGTGAACGCCTCCGGCGTCGCGGAGTGGCTGCGGGATAACACCCAGGCGGTGCGGCTGTTCGGTCGCGGCGAGCCGCTGCAGGGTGGGACGGTTGACTCGTCCGTCAAGGACTTCCTGATCCAGTCCGACGCGCCGTCGCTGACGCCTGGTGCGGACGGGATCGTCTCTGTCGCGTTGCCCACGCCGTTCCCCTCCGGGCTGTTCTCCGTGGACGTGACCCTGGCGAATGGCAGCGCGCAGGCAGCGGCATTCGTCATGTACAGCGCCGCGGCCGCGAACACGTTCTACCGCCCGCAGCGCGGACGGTTCTCCGGTCGCGTCCTCCGCCCGGACGGCACCCCGTTCACGGGCCAGCCGTTCCGCATCGTCTACACCGCCATCGGGTGGTGACGTAGTGACCGTGCTGCCGGCCCGCGCCGCCCCGCCCGAGCGGATGTCGCACCGGGCCCGCGCCTACATGGCGATCGTCGCGGCCCGGCATCTGCTCACGGGGATCTTCTACCTGTGGGTCTGGGGCGCGACCGACGACGCGGTGCACACCATCTGGGGGGCGATGTTCCTCGTCGTCGGCCTCATCGCGGCCCTGCCGTTCAGGACGGGGCGCGACGGTCAGGCTCGCCTAGGGCTACTCCTGTCCATCGCGGCGACGTCGGTCTGGTTCGGATCCTTCCTCGTCGCCGCTGCCACGACGGACGGCTACTGGTCCGCCCTCGCTGCGATCGCGCTCGGCACCTTCGTCGCGAAGGACCTGACGATGGTCGCCGACCCGTTGAGGAATCCCTTCGAGGCGCTCATCCGTGAGGAGCTGCAAGGCCGCGACGGGGGGTAACGCGGTGGAGATCGACGCGACACAGGTGGTCGTCGCCCTGATCGGGCTCACCGGCGCGGCCCTAGCCGTCTGGGCCGACCGCAGAGGACGCCGCCGGCAGGAGTCGGTGCAGGACGCTGCGAACCGCATCGCCGAGGCGAAGCAGCGCGCCGAGCTCAAGCTCGCCGAGCGCAAGCAACAGTTCGAGGAGAGCGAGGCCGAACGCGCCTCGCAGGACCGCCTCATCACCCGCCTCTACGCCGAGATCGACCGGCTCGAGGACGTGAACACCCGGCAGCGAGGGGCGCGCGACGCCGACCGTGCGGCGTGCGACCGGGCCCGCGAGGAGCTCGTCGGCACCATCACCCAGCTCGCGGGGATGGTCCGCGACGAGGTCGCACAGGAAGCGGCACGGTTCGCGATCGACCACGCCGCACGGCACGAGCAGACCGACCACTGAGGAGGGGCGCGATGGCACTCACCGGGATGCTCGAGCGCGACGAACTCGGCACGATCCCCGGCACCGGGCAGCAGGTCCGTGTCGAGCTCGTGGCGCAGACGGCCGGGATGCTGGCCGCGTTCGAGGCGCGGTTCCGCCGGGCGCTGCTCATCACCGACTCCTACCGGCCCTACGCCGAGCAGGTCGCCGTCTTCAAGCGGTACAACACGACCGACTACGCATCGTCCGCGCGCATCGGCCGGCTCGTCTGGAACGGGCAGGTCTGGTGGCGCCGCCGCGGCTACCCGTCCGCGGCGATCCCCGGCACGTCGGTGCACGGGAAGGGCGCGGCCCTGGACCTGGGTTCCGGCGTCAACTTCTCCCTGACCAGTCCGGAGCACCTGTGGATGCGCGAGCACGGTCCCAGGTTCGGCTGGCACCACCCGGCATGGGCGCACGACCCGGCCCGGCCGCACATGCGCGAGCCGTGGCACTTCGAGGCCGTCGCCGTGCCCGTGTCCAACTACCGCACCTTCCTCGCCGGCGAGGGCATCCCCGTCCCCGGCGACCTCGACACCCCCGACCCCATCGCCCCGGTCCCCCAGGAGGACGACATGCCCGCATCCGTCGCCGTGCGCCACCCCAACGGGTCCATCGCCCTCGCCGGGGACGACGGCACCTTCGTGCCCCTCACCTCCGTCGACGAGCTGGAGGCACTCAAGGCCACCGGCGCCGTCCGTCTCCACGACGGCCCCGCCGGGACGCTCGCCCTGCCCGACGGCCTGATCTGGAACCTGCGGGCCGCCGTCGGGTTCCGCAAGTCCATCCAGGGCGAGCAAGACCCCGGGAAGGTCGCCGCCGCCGTAGCCGCGACCCTCGTCCCCGCCGTCCTCGACGCCCTCCCGGAGTCCGCCGGGCTGACAGTCGAGCAGGTCACGGCCGCCGCTGAGATCGCCGTCCGCAACGTCCTCCGCTCCGTCTGACTCATGCGCCTCGAGCCGGACGACCTCAAGCACTGGGTCGTCCGGCCCGGGCTCGCCGCCACACTCCTCGCCGTGGCCGGCGGCCTCCTCGGCTTCACCCTCCCCACGATCGGAGCACTCCCATGAGCACCAACCCCGCCGACCTCCGCTGGGCCACCGTCGAGCCGGTCGAGCTGCCCGACAGCCCCCTCGCGTCCCGCTACACCAAGGCCGTCGTCGCCATCATCGCCGCGGTCCTGGTCGTGTTCGGTGCCGCGATCACCGACGACGTCGTCACCACCCTGGAGGTCGTCAACGTCGCGATCGCCCTCGTCACCGCCGTCGGCGTGTACCTCGTGCCGAACCTGCCCGCCGGTCCTGGCGCGTACCTCAAGGCCGCCGTCGCGTTCCTCGGCGCCGCAGGCGCAGCCCTCGTCACCGTCCTGGGCTCCGGCGGGTTCGCCGACGTCCACCCCTCCGCCTGGATCACCGTCTTCCTGGCCGCCATCGGCGGTGTCGGCGTCTACGTCCTGCCGAACACCGACGAGCTCGCGCTCGCGGCGTGACCCGACCTGCCCACCCCCTGAGCACGCCGAGGAGCGCCCGTCATGCCTGAGTACCTCTTCACCCACATGACCGCGCTGGACGAGACGGGCGAGGGCCCGGCCCGCCAGGCGGAGGGCCAGGTCTACGAGGTCGCCGATACGACCTTCACCACGCCCCTGCCCATCACGGACCCGAGCGGATCGCCGCTGTCCGCCCTGACGTCGTCGTCCATGGGCATCGTCCCGGCGTTCCGCGCCGTCGCGTCCCAGCCGCGCGTGGTGTGGAGGTCCGGGCCCTACACCCAGGACATCCTGTCCAACGACGGGGTCATGGCCGAGCTCGCCGCTGCGAAGGACTCCGCTCAGCGCGCCGCCGACGCTGCGCAGCTCGCCCAGGAGCAGGTCGAGTCCATCGTCGAGGACGTGGTCGCCCCCGACCTGACCGGAGTCGTGATCCGGCTGGTGTACTCCGGCGGCACCTACCCGTCCAAGACCGGCCCGTCGGGCGCACGGTACGAGTTCATCGGGCCGGCGAACCCCGAGACCCTCGGCCTCATGGCGGACGGCGACAACTGGATCGAGGTGGCGTGACAGTGACCGCGAGCCTGGTCCGCACCGGGAAGAACTTCCTGCCGCAGTCCGCCCGTGGCACAAGCCTGACCGCGACGTTCGACGCCGGCGCAGCGACAGCGGGGAACCTGCTCGTCGCGGCACTCGCCGTCGACAAGTCCCCCGGCACCACCACGCCCCCGGCGGGGTGGACGGTCGCAGCCGATCGCCCCGGCGCGAGCGTGAGCTTCTACCTGGTGTGGAAGGTCGCCGTCGGGGGGGAGACCAGCGTCGCCTTCACATGGACGACGACGCAGGCGGCACAGCTGTGGTTCGCGGAGTACACCCCGCCCCCGGGCTTCGCCGGCACGGTCCTGGCCGATGCCCCGGCCTACTCCGACGCGAACGTGAGCAGCTTCGCCGTGGGCCCGCTCGGCCCGGTGCCCTCCGGCTTGGCGATCGCGTTCCAGACCACCGACTCCCGCCCCCTGTCGACGGCCGTGGCCGAGGCGCCGGTCGGGTTCGAGGAGGCGGAGATCCTCCTGCAGGACGCCAACGTCGCGACCCCGCCGGTAACGATCGCGCACATCCTCGCCATCGCCGACGACACGTCGGTCTCGGGAACGTTCACCTGGCCGTACAGCGACCAGGCCAACGGCGCGCTCATCGTGTTCCAGGGCACCGCGACCGGCGGGCCGCCGCCGCCGACGAACCCGGTGCCGACCCTCGCCACGCTGATCTCCCCGCTGCTGGGCACCAACGGGGACGTGAACGAAGGCCCCCCGGGGACGTTCGACCTGCTGTGCACGGACTCCTTCTCCCACTACGCGCAGAGCACCACGACACAGGACTGGACCGGCAAGGGCGCCCTGCTGTACGTCGTCGCGCACCCGACGACGACCAACACCGAGGTGACCCTGCAGGCACGCAACCCCGCCAACCCGGCCAACGAGGCGGCCCTGCAGATCCGCAACGGGGCGATCCGCGCCCGCCAGGACAACGCGCAGGTCGCCCAGGCGACCTACACCGGTGCCGGCGGGGTGTGGCTGTGGATCGACCTGGACGGGTCGGACGTCGTCTTCTACTACTCCCTGGTCCTGAACCCGGCCGCCGCGGACTGGGTGGAGCTCGCCCGCACGCCGGCGACGTTCCTGCTCACCGCCTCCCACCTGCGGGTGTTCACCTACGCCAGCGGCGGCGGGACCCAGCGCGCCGTCGTCACGAGCGTCAACATCCCGCCCGGTCCGCCCACCGCGGACGCCGGCCCGGACCAGGTCGTCGACGCCGGGACCCTGGTGCAGCTGGCCGGGTCCGGGACCGACACCGAGACGTCGGTCGTCGGGTACTCCTGGCGGGTGATCTCCGGGGCGGTCACGCTGTCCTCGCGGGCGGTGCAGAACCCCACGTTCGTCGCGCCGCCAGCGTTCCGTGACGCCGACACGGTCGTCACCTTGGGCCTGGTCGTCACCGACACCGACGGCATCAAGTCCGCCGAGGACACCGTCACGGTCACCTCCCGCGCGGGTCGTCCGGTCGCGAACATCCGGTCCGGCGGACAGCTGGCCGTCGGGCGGTCCTACACCCGCGCCGAGCTCGGCGACCCCCCGCCACCGCCGGAGCCCACCTTGTGGGAGGCGGACCTGGACAAGCCGTTGCCGTCAGCGTTCGCGTTCACCCAGGTCGACGCGAAGTACACCGCCCTCGGTGAGGTCACGGTCGACAGCATCGGCACCGAGGGCGCGTCGTTCCGCAACGTCCTGCCCACCACCGGTGCGTTCCACGGGTACCGCGGGCAGACCGAGCTCACCCGCCGCGCGCCCGGGTTCCCGCGCTCGTCCGCCCGGCTGACCTACCTCATGCGCTTCGACGCGTTCGGAAGCATGAAGGCCTTCGACGCCAAGCTCGGGTACGGCCTGGCCGGGGCGCCGGCGGGCGCCTTCATGCACCAGATCAGCTACGGCGGGACGAAGTTCGACAACTCGTGGTCCGCGCGCCTGACCGCCGTTCCCGCGAACTACCTGTCGACCATCAACCGCGTCCCGCCGCGCTGGGCGATGGGCGCGTACCTCTACGCCGAGCAGGCGAACGGGTCACCTCGCTCCGCCTGGGGCGGGTACGGGATCAGGCAGATGCTCCGCAACGGGGCTGCCCACTTCGAGCCTCTCCTCGGCGTCGACTATGCCGTCGAGATCGAGGTCGTCATCAACACCCCCGGCGTCGAGGACGGCCGGTACCGGGTGCGGATCGACGGCGTCACCTGGCTCGATATCCCGGTCATGTGGAACCCCGCCGGCCACGACATCGGGATCGGGTACTTCATCACACAGACCTTCCCCAACGGAGAGCTCACCTCCCCAGCCGAGTTCCTCCAGGGCAAGCCTCGGATCTACGCCCTCTGACCCGTGGCGCACGGGCAGGTAGCAAGACCTCGACGCGCTGGGGCGAGGTCGCACGGACCCCGGTAGCACT
>NZ_AXCW01000023.1 GCF_000603945.1 Actinotalea ferrariae CF5-4
CCCGGCCGCGCCCGGCCGGGCGGGCCGGCGGGGCGACCGTGGTGGGAGGCGCCGGCCGCACGATCGCGGCGACGGCACCGACCAGCGCGTCCAGGCGCGGGTCCCCGGGGGAGACGGCCACCGGCTTGACGTCGATCCGGGCGGCGCGGGTGAGGGCGCGGACGTCCTGACGCTGCTCGGGGAGCATCACCGTGACGACGTCGCCGCCGGACCCGGCCCGGGCGGTGCGACCCGACCGGTGCAGGTACGCCTTGTGCTCGGCCGGGGGGTCCACGTGCACGACGAGCTCGATCTCGTCGACGTGGATGCCGCGGGCCGCGATGTCCGTGGCCACGAGGACACGCACGTCACCCCCGGAGAAGGCCTCGAGGTTGCGCTCGCGGGCGTTCTGGCTGAGGTTGCCGTGCAGGTCGACGGCGGGGATGCCGGCCGTGGTCAGCTGCTTGGCGAGCTTCTTCGCCTGGTGCTTGGTCCGGGTGAACAGCACACGCCGGCCGCGACCGGACGCCAGGTGGTGCACGACGTCCCGCTTCGAGTCGGCGTCGGCGACCTCCAGCACGTGGTGCGTCATCTCGACCACCGGGGACTCGGCGGGGTCCACCGAGTGCTGCACCGGCTTGGTGAGGAAGCGCTGCACCAGCTGGTCGACGCCGTTGTCGAGCGTCGCCGAGAAGAGCAGCCGCTGACCCTGCTTCGGGGTGCGGTCCATGATGCGGCGGACGCCCGGAAGGAAGCCCAGGTCGGCCATGTGGTCGGCCTCGTCCAGGACGGTCACCTCGACGGCGTCGAGCGAGAGCAGCTTCTGGTTGAGGAGGTCCTCGAGGCGGCCCGGGCAGGCGACGAGGATGTCGACGCCGGCGTCGAGCGCCGTGACCTGCCGGTGCTGGGAGACGCCACCGAAGATCGTCGTCGTCCGCAGCCCGAGGGACTGGGCCAGCGGGGCGACGACGGCCTCGATCTGGTTGGCCAGCTCGCGGGTCGGGCAGAGCACCAGGCCGCGCGGGCGGCGGGGCCGGCGGCGCTGGGCCACGTCGCCACCGGCGGCGAGCCGGGCGACGAGCGGCAGCGCGAACGCGAGGGTCTTGCCCGAGCCGGTCCGGCCGCGGCCGAGGACGTCGGCGCCGCGCAGCGAGTCGGGCAGGGTGGCGACCTGGATGGGGAACGGGCTGGTGATGCCCTGCTCCGCGAGGACGCGGACGGCAGGGGAGGGCAGGCCGAAGTCGGCGAAAGATGTCACAGGTGGGCCTCTCGGGGCTCAGGGGTCGGGGTCCGCCGCCAGACAATCCGGGGGGATCTCCACGACGCAGGGCGCGCAGTCGAGCGCAGCCACTGCGACCACTGTCCCACACATCCCACGAATGCACGAGATCCGCTCCCAGTGGCGCGCCCCGCCCGTCCGGCGCCCGCTCGGCGTCCCGCCGGCGGGCGTGTGACGTCGGTCTCGTCACCCCGAATACGCGTGGGAGCGTTCCCTCCTGCGGCGTACGGTGCCAGGAGTGCCCGACCGGCACAGGGCGACGGGACACACCGTGCCGCCCGAGGAACCACCGACCGCCCCAGGAGGGCTCCCACCGATGAAGCGTTCTTCCGTGCGTCCGGCACTCGCCGCGTTCGCCGCTGCCACCGTCCTCATGACCGCCGCCTGCTCCACGCCGGAGGAGCCCGCGGAGCCCGCCGCCACGGCGACCCAGGAGGAGACGGAGGCCGCCGACGACGCCGCCGAGCAGGAGGCCGAGTCCGGTCCCGTCGACGTGCCCGACGTCTCGGGCCTGATCCTCGGGACCGCGCAGGGCAACCTCACGCTCGCCGGCCTCGAGACGGAGGTGGCCGACGAGGCCGGAGCCCCCGTCGAGGTCGAGGACCCGCTGGCCTACCTCGTCGTCTCCCAGGACCCGGCCGACGGTCAGCTCGAGCGCGGCGAGACCGTCACCCTCACGGTGGCCCCGCGCGGCTGACCCGCCGACGCCGCACGCCGTTCCCGCCGAGGAGCCAGGACCGTCGAGGTCCTGGCTCCTCGCGTATCCGGGCGTGACCGCCCATCGTGGCGCGGACGGGTCAGGCGTAGCGCCCGACGAGCCCCTCGAGCTGCTGCCGGTACCCACCGCCGAAGAGCAGGGCGTGCATCCCCACCGGGTACACCTGGTGGAGCGCGAGCAGGTCCCGCCAGCCGTCCGGGAGCCGGTCGGCGGCGGCCTCCGCGTAGGCGTCGAGCACCCGGCCGAGGTGGGGCAGCCCGAAGAGCGCGAGCATGGCCAGGTCGGTGAGCGCGTGGCCGCCGTGCGCCGCGGGGTCCACCAGGACGGCGCCCGCGGACGTCCAGACCACGTTGCCGGACCAGAGGTCCCCGTGGACCCGGGCGGGCGGCGCGTCGTCGTCGTGGTGACCCTGCTCCAGGCGCCGGGCGAGGCCTTCGAGGGAGGCGGCCAGCCGGTCCGGCAGCGCGTCCGCCGCGGCGAGCTGGTCCCGGACGGACCGGATCCGGCAGCGCGCATGGAAGGCGCCCCACGTCGGGTCCTCGGCCGCCGGCAGCGGGCGCGGGTCGGCGAGCGGACCGAAGAACCCGTCCGCGTCCCACCCCGGGGCCGGTGACCCGAAGGCCGGCGCCCCGGCGGAGTGCGTGATGGCGAGCCCCTGGCCGAAGGCTTCGGCGTCCTGGTGGGACGGGTCCCCCGGAACCAGACGCTCCAGCTCCAGCGCCGTGTCGGAGACGCCGCGGACCCGGACGACACGGGCACCGCCCGGGACGGCGAGCCACCGCAGGCCGGCCGCCTCGCAGGCGAAGAAGCCCGCCGGGGCGTCCCGGCGCTGCTTCACGAACGTCGTCATCCGGTCAGTCGACCACGGACGCCGTGCGGGGGACCCCCACACTCGGATGCGTTCTCGGTGGCCAGAGGCGCCGCTTCGTGCAGATTTCGTCGTTCGTGGCCGGGAAAACTGCTGACTCCTACTGTTGCGAGGGGCCGCGACGTGTCATTCTCGCACCAGGCGACCAAGGAGGCTCCCCATGCAGATCGGCATCCCTGCCGAGGTGAAGAACCACGAGTACCGCGTGGCCATGACGCCCGCGGGCGTCCACACGCTCGTCGGCCACGGGCACGAGGTGCTCGTCCAGGCCGGTGCCGGCACAGGCTCAGGCATCACGGATGCCGAGTACGAGGGTGCCGGGGCGCGGATCGTGCCGACGGCTGCGGACGCGTGGGCGGCCGAGCTCGTGTGCAAGGTGAAGGAGCCGATCGAGTCCGAGTACGGCCACCTGCGCCGGGACCAGGTCCTCTTCACCTTCCTGCACCTCGCCGCGAGCCGGCCCTGCACGGAGGCCCTCCTCTCGGCCGGGACGACGTCCATCGCCTATGAGACGGTCGAGACGCCCGACGGCGGGCTCCCGCTCCTGGCTCCCATGAGCGAGGTCGCCGGGCGCCTGGCGACAGGGGTGGGCGCGTACCACCTGCTGAAGAGCGAGGGCGGCCGCGGGACGCTGCTCGGCGGGGTACCGGGCGTCGCGCCGGCCCGCGTCGTCGTCATCGGTGGCGGGGTGTCCGGCCGGCATGCCGCGGACATCGCGGTCGGCCTCCGCGCCGAGGTGACGATCCTGGACGTGAGCATGCCGCGCCTGCGTCAGCTCGACGTCGAGTACGGCGGTCGTGTCCGGACGATCGCGTCGAGCCCCTACGCCGTCGAGGAGGCCGTGCTCGACGCCGACCTCGTCATCGGCGCCGTGCTCGTGCCGGGCCGGCGCACCCCGATGCTCGTGTCCAACGAGCTGGTGAGCCGGATGAAGCCCGGGTCGGTGCTCGTGGACATCGCCGTGGACCAGGGCGGGTGCTTCGAGGACACGCGCCCGACGACGCACGCGGAGCCGACCTTCCGCGTGCACGACTCGATCTTCTACTGCGTCGCCAACATGCCGGGCGTCGTCCCGGTGACCTCCACGCACGCGCTCACGGCGGTCACGCTCCCGTACGTCACGGCGCTGGCCGGCCACGGCTGGCGGGGTGCGCTCGCGGCCGACCCGGTGCTGGCCAAGGGCCTGACGACGCATGAGGGCGTCCTGCTGCACGCGGGGGTCGCCGAGGCGCACGGCATGGCGAGCCAGGCGCCGGAGGCCGTGCTGGTCTGAGAGCCCCGACGACGGCGCCGTGGCCCCCGGAAAAGCGGGCGGTCGCGGCGCCGTCGTCGTCCTAGGCTGCGCGGATGCACCCCGTGACCCTCGGCGACGACGTCGTCACGCTGTCCGTGCCCACCGTCGAGGACGTCGACGCCATCACCGCGATCTGCCAGGACCCCGAGATCCAGGAGTGGACGACCGTCCCGAGCCCGTACCGGCGCGAGCACGCGGTGGGGTTCGTCGAGGACCTCGTCCGCAGCGGGTGGGAGGACGACCGGGAACGGAACTGGGCGGTGCGCGTCGACGGCCGGCTGGTCGGCATGGTGGGCCTGGGACGCAGGCCCCTGCGGTGCGCCGAGGTCGGCTTCTGGATGGCGCCCGACGCGCGTGGGCGCGGCCTGCTGGACCGCGCGCTGCGCCTCGTCCTGGACCACGCGTTCGACCCCGGGGGCATGGATCTGGAGCGGGTCGAGTGGAAGGCGTTCGCGGGCAACTGGCGGTCCTGGCGCGCCGTCTGGCGCCACGGCTTCCGCTTCGAGGGCGCCCTGCGCCGGGGCGGCGTGCACCGCGACGCACGCCGCGACGACTGGGTCGGAGGCCTCCTGCGCGATGACCCCAGGGAGCCCGTCCTGCCCTGGCCCGGCACGGTCGTCGACCCCCTGGGCACGCCGCCCGCCTGACGACCCGCCTGACGACCCGCCTGACGACCCTGCCTGACGACCCTGCCGGCGTCCCGACCGGACGCGCCGGCGGCCCGACCGCGAGAGGATCCACCCCATGACCTCGACGACCTCGACCGTCCCTCCGCTGGACCCGGCCAACCCCTTCGCCGCCCCGTCCGACCTGCCGTACGGCCTGCCGGACTTCGCCGCGATCCGCGACGAGCACTACCTGCCCGCGTTCGAGGCGGGCATGGCGGAGGAGCGTGCGGAGGTCGAGGCGATCGTCGCCAACCCCGAGCCGCCGACGGAGGAGAACCTCCTGCTGGAGCTCGAGCGCTCCGGCGCGCTGCTGGACCGCGTCGCGACCGTCTTCTTCAGCCGCACCAGCGCGGACACGACGGACGCGCTCGACGCGCTCGAGGAGGAGCTGGCTCCCCGCCTCGCCGAGCACCACGACGCCATCTACCTCGACCGGCGCCTCCACGACCGGCTCGAGGCGCTCCAGGCGCGGGTCGAGGCGGGGGAGGTCACCCTGCCCGACGACGCCGCGTGGCTCCTGCACACGCTGCGGCGGGACGTCCGCCGCGCCGGCGTCGCGCTCGACGACGACGCCAAGACGCGGCTGCGGGAGCTCAACGCCCGCATCACCTCCCTGGAGACCGCCTTCGGGCGGGAGCTCCTCGCCGACACCAACGCCTCCGCGGTGCTCGTCGAGGACGAGTCCGACCTCGAGGGCCTGCCCGAGGACGCGGTCGCGGCCGCCCGGCAGGCCGCCCAGGACCGGGGGCACGTCACCGGGTGGCTCGTCGAGCTCATGCTCTACAGCCAGCAGCCCGTGCTGGCCTCGCTGCGCCGCCGCGACGTCCGCCGCCGGATCCACGAGGCGTCCGTCGGGCGCGGGGCCCGGGGCGGCGAGCACGACACCCGGGCGATCCTGCTGGAGCTCGCACGGCTGCGCGCCGAGCGGGCGCGCCTGCTCGGGTTCGATCACCACGCCGCGTACGTCGCCGACGACGCGACCGCCGGCACGACGGCGGCCGTCGACGCCATGCTGCACCGCCTCGCGCCGGCCGCCGCGGCGAACGCCCGCCGGGAGGCGGCGGACCTCGAGCGCGCCCTGCAGGTGGACGAGCCGGGCGCGACCCTCGAGCCGTGGGACTGGTCCTTCTACGCCGAGCGCGTGCGC
Organism: Actinotalea ferrariae CF5-4; assembly: GCF_000603945.1. Taxonomy (GTDB): domain Bacteria; phylum Actinomycetota; class Actinomycetes; order Actinomycetales; family Cellulomonadaceae; genus Actinotalea; species Actinotalea ferrariae. The sequence goes on from NZ_AXCW01000023.1 coordinate 5,954, forward strand.
CAGGAGCGCTACGCCCTGGACGACGCGCTGCTGCGTCCCTACCTCGAGCTGGACCGCGTCCTGCACGACGGCGTGTTCCACGCCGCGACGGAGCTGTACGGCCTCACCTTCACCCGCCGCAAGGACCTGGCCGGGTACCACCACGAGGTCCAGGTGTACGAGGTGCACGACGCGGACGGCACCGGCATCGGGCTGTTCCTCGCCGACTGGTACACCCGTGCCTCCAAGCGGGGCGGGGCCTGGATGAACAACCTCGTGGACCAGAGCGGCCTGCTCGGGGACCTGCCGGTGGTGATGAACAACCTCAACATCCCCAAGCCGCCCGCGGACGAGCCCACCCTGCTCTCGTGGGACGAGGTCATCACGATGTTCCACGAGTTCGGCCACGCGCTGCACGGGCTGTTCTCGGCCGTGCGCCTGCCCTCGCAGTCCGGCACCGAGGTGCCGCGGGACTTCGTGGAGTACCCCTCGCAGGTCAACGAGATGTGGGCCTGGGAGCCGTCGGTGCTGCGCCGGTACGCCGTGCACCACGAGACCGGCGAGCCGATGCCCGCCGAGTGGGTCGAGACGATGATCGCGTCGCGGCAGTTCAACGAGGGCTTCTCGACCACCGAGTACCTGGGCGCCGCCCTGCTGGACCAGGCGTGGCACCAGCTCCAGGCCGACGAGGTGCCCACGGACGTCGAGGACGTGACCGGGTTCGAGGCGCGGGCGCTGGAGGCGGCGGGGATCGCGGTGCACGCGGTGCCGCCGCGCTACCGCACGACGTACTTCAACCACGTCTTCGGCGGCGGCTACGCGGCGGCGTACTACTCCTACATCTGGTCCGAGGTCCTGGACGCGGACACGGTCGAGTGGTTCGCGGAGAACGGCGGCCTGCGGCGGGAGAACGGCGACCGGTTCCGGCAGGCGCTGCTCTCCCGCGGTGGCTCCCTGGACGTCATGGACACCTTCCGGGAGCTGCGTGGCCGCGACCCGCGGATCGAGCCCCTGCTCGCCCGCCGGGGTCTCGACGTCCCGTCCTGAGCCGGGGCCGTCCGGCGGGTAGCGTGCCGCGCATGACGTCGCACGCTCCCGCCCGGTCCGTCCACCACCCGACCGCCGAGGACGAGGTCGTCGGCATCTGCCAGGACCTGCTGCGGATCGACACGTCCAACTACGGGGACGGCCGGGGACCGGGGGAGCGCGCCGCCGCCGAGTACGTGATGGGTGCCCTGACCGAGGTCGGGCTCGAGCCGGAGCTCTTCGAGAGCGCCCCGGGCCGGGCGAACGTCGTCGTGCGGCTGCCGGGGGCGGACGCCGCGCGGCCGGCGCTGGTCCTGCACGGGCACCTCGACGTCGTGCCGGCCGCCGCCGAGGACTGGTCCGTCGACCCCTTCGCGGGCGAGGAGCGCGACGGGCTCCTGTGGGGCCGCGGCGCCGTCGACATGAAGGACATGGACGCCATGATCCTGTCGGTCGTCCGGCAGATGGCCCGGGAGGGGCGGCGGCCGGCCCGCGACGTCGTCGTCGCGATGTTCGCCGACGAGGAGGCCGGGGGTCGTTTCGGCGCCGGGTGGGCCGTCGAGCACCGCCCGGAGCTCTTCGAGGGCGCGACGGAGGCGATCAGCGAGGTCGGCGGGTTCTCCGTCGACGTCGGGGGGCACCGCACGTACCTGCTGCAGACCGCCGAGAAGGGCATCGGGTGGCTGCGCCTGGTCGCGGAGGGCCGGGCGGGTCACGGCTCGCAGGTCAACACCGAGAACGCGGTGACCGAGCTCGCGGCCGCGGTCGCGCGGATCGGCACCTATTCCTGGCCGCAGCAGCTGACCCCGACGGTGCGTGCGCTCCTCGACGGCGTGGCCGAGCTCACCGGCCTGCCGTTCGACCCGGAGGACGAGGACGGCGTCGGGCGTCTGGTCGACGCCCTGGGGCCCGCGGCGCGCTTCGTCGGGGCGACCGTCCGCAACACGGCGAACCCGACCCAGCTGGCGGCGGGCTACAAGGCGAACGTCATCCCGGGTCGCGCCGAGGCGGTCCTCGACACGCGGTTCCTGCCCGGCCACGAGGACGAGGCCCGGGCGACGCTGGAGCGGCTCGCGGGCGAGCACGTCCGGCTCGAGGACATCCACCGAGACGTCGCCCTCGAGGCGCCGTTCGGCGGCGACCTCGTGGACGCGATGGTGGCGGCCCTGCACCAGGAGGACCCGGAGGCCACCGTGCTGCCCTACATGCTGTCCGGGGGCACCGACAACAAGTCGCTGTCGCGCCTGGGGATCACGGGCTACGGCTTCGCGCCGTTGCGGCTGCCCGGCTCGCTCGACTTCTCGGCGATGTTCCACGGCGTCGACGAGCGCGTCCCCGTGGACGCGCTGCGCTTCGGCACCCGCGTGCTGGACCGGCTGCTCGAGACCTGCTGAGCCCACCGCCCGGAGGTCGGCTCGGGGCGGGGAGGAGGGTCAGAGCGTGCTGACCGCGCGGATGATCTTCCTGCGCAGCCAGACCCTGCGCTCGCCGCCCGCGTAGACGAGCGTCCGGGCCAGCTCCCAGCGGCCGTACTCGGCCTCCTCGGTGAGCAGCCGGCGCGCGTCGTTGACGCGGGTGCCGCGGTCCAGGGTCAGGACCCGGTACTCGTACTCGCCCCGGGCCCGCCACCCCTGCACGGCCGGACGCCGCGTCGTGCTGGTCTCCACGTGGACCTCCGTGGTGTCGAGGATCGAGTGTCATTGTGCACGTCCCGGCGCTACGGTCAGGGCATGACGGTAGACCCGCGCGCCGCGCTCGACAGGTTCCAGGCAGCGCTCGAGGCCCACTTCCACGCCGTGAGCACCCGGCGCACCGAGGACGACCCGGCGGTGGACGACGCGTACGACGTCCTCGCGGACGCCTTCGAGGTCTACGACGACGCGCTGGTCCGCGTGCACGGGGAGACCCTGCCGTTCTACGTCGCGGACGACGAGGCGGAGGACGACGACGACCTCGACGAGGACGACCTCGACGAGGACGACGAGCTCGACGGCACGGAGCTCGACGACGAGGAGTGACCTCGACGACCGGGGCTGACCTCGACCGCGAGGAGCCCGACGGCGGGAGCCGAGGTCGACGGCCGGCGCCTGCCCGGCCCGCTCAGCGGCGCTCGGGGTAGCCGACCGCCGGGGCGCTCACCTCGTCCAGCGCCGCGGTGATCGCCTCCGGCAGCGCCGTCTGCGCCGTGAGCGCCGCCCGGAGCTGCGCGGCGGTCCGCGCACCCACGACGGCCGACGCGACCTGCGGACGGCCGAGCACCCACCCGAGGGCGACCTCGAGCGGGGTGCGCTGCAGCCCCTCGGCCGCCGTCACGAGCGCCTCGACCACGGGCCCCGCATCGCGCCCCAGGTACGGCTCGACGAACCCGGCGAGGTGCGCCGACGCCGCCCGGGAGTCGGCCGGGACGCTCCGGCGGTACTTGCCGGTCAGGACCCCGCGCCCCAGCGGTGACCACGCCAGCACGCCCACACCCAGGTCGGTCGCCGCCGGCAGCACCTCGCGCTCGACCCCGCGCTGGAGGAGCGAGTACTCCACCTCCACGGCCGCCAGGCGGCCGGGCCCGAGCAGCGTCGCCGCCCGGGCCGTCTGCCAGCCGGCGTGGTTGGACAGCCCGACGTACCGCGCGCGGCCGGAGCCGAGGGCGTGCTCGAGCGCACCGACCGTCTCGGCCAGCGGCGTCCGGGGGTCCGGGGTCTGCACGAGCCACAGGTCGACGTGGTCGGTGCCCAGGCGCTCGAGCGACCCGTCCAGGGAGGAGAGCAGTGCGCCCCGGGACGCGTCGACGACCCGCCCGCCTGCACCGTGCCGGACGCCCGCCTTGGTGCACAGCACGACGTCGTCGCGCGGGACGGTGGTGCGCAGCAGGTGGCCGATGAGCTCCTCCGCGGCGCCGTCGGCGTAGGAGGCCGCGGTGTCCAGGAGCGTCCCGCCGGCGTCGACGAAGTCGCGCAGCTGCTCGGCCGCCTCGTGCTCGTCCGTGTCCCGGCTCCAGGTCAGCGTCCCCAGGCCCACGGCCGAGACGCGCAGGCCGGTGGCACCGACGAGTCGTTCCTCCATGGTCGTGCAGGCTACCGGCGTGGCCGCCTGGTCCTCGGCAGCGCGCGCGGTCGCGGACCGCAGCATGATCTGCCGCCGGGTAACGTTGCGCGGCGTGACGTGGTGGGAGTCGGTGGTCCTCGGACTCGTGCAGGGGCTCACCGAGTTCCTCCCCGTGTCCTCCAGCGCGCACCTGCGCATCGTGGGTCAGCTCCTGCCCCACGGCTCCGACCCGGGTGCGGCATTCACCGCGGTGACCCAGATCGGCACCGAGGCGGCCGTGCTGATCTACTTCCGCCGGGACATCGCCCGCATCGCGCGCGCCTGGTGGCACGCCGTCTCCGGACGGGACGGGACGACCTGGCGCGAGCGCCTCGGTGCGCACGACGCCGACGCTCGGCTGGCGTGGTGGATCGCGCTGGGCACGGTGCCGATCGTCGTCCTGGGCCTGCTCTTCGAGGAGCAGATCGTCGGCCCGTTCCGCAACCTCTACGTCGTCGCGGGCATGCTCGCGCTCTTCGCCGTGTTCCTCGGGCTGGCCGACCGCATCGGCGCCAAGCGCCGGACGCTGGACCGGCTCACCTGGAAGCACGCCGTCCTGTTCGGCTTCGCCCAGGCCATGGCGCTCGTCCCGGGCGTCTCCCGGTCCGGGGGCACGATCACCGCGGGTCTCCTCATGGGCTACACCCGGGAGGCGGCGGCGCGGTACTCGTTCCTCCTCGCGATCCCGGCCGTGCTGGGCTCGGGCTTCCAGCAGCTGTTCACGAGCCTGGACGAGTTCGGCACGGCGGGGACGCCGTCCCTCGCGCTCACGGCGCTGGCCACCCTCGTGGCCTTCGGCGTGGGGTACCTGGTGATCATCGGGTTCCTCAAGGTGGTGTCGTCGTACAGCTACATGCCGTTCGTCGTCTACCGCCTGGTCCTCGCGGCCGTCGTCGTCGTCCTCCTCCTCGCCGGGGTCCTGGAGCCGTTCGCGGGCGCCGACGCCTGACCACCCCCGGCCCGGTGGGACGCCGGGGCGGGGGCGGCCGGAGCAGTGCCGGTCGGGTCGGTCAGCGCACCAGCAGGTCCGCGCGCCGACGGGTGCCCGCGATGACCTCCGCGTTGCGCTGGTCGGACCCGACCGACCGCTCGCGCGCCTCTGCCGGGGAGCGACCGAACCGCTGGTGCCGGGCGATGAGTCGCTCGAGACGATCCTCCTCGTCCGTCTCGACGTACCAGCACTCGTCCAGGTACGGCCGCACGGCCGCCCAGGCGCCCTCGTCGACGAGGAGGTAGTTCCCCTCGGTGATGACGAGCGGGACCTCCCGCGGGACGGGCACGGACCCGGCGACGGCCTCCTCGATCGAGCGGTCGAAGAACGGGGCGTAGACCACCGGCTCGTCCGCCGCGCGCAGGCGCCGCAGGAGGGCCACGTAACCCAGGGCGTCGAAGGTGTCGGGGGCACCTTTGCGGTCCTGGCGCCCGAGCCGGCGCAGCTCGGCCTCCGCGAGGTGGAAGCCGTCCATGCCGACGAGACGGGCGCGGTCGCCGAGCTCGGCGGCGAGCGCCTCGGCGAGGGTGGACTTCCCCGCACCGGGCGGGCCCGTGATCCCCAGGATGCGGCGCCCGCCGGAGTCGGCGAGCCGCCGGGCCCGCTCCAGGAGAGCGTGGTCGAGGACCGTGCCGGGGTCCGTCCCGGTCATGCCGTGCCCGCCTCCCGTCGGTGCGCGCGCTCGTCGTAGTGGCTGCGCCCGCCGACCTCGTCCGGCTCGACGGCACCGGTCATGATCGCCACGGCGTCGGACATGGTGTGCGTCTGCGGGCTGATGACCGCGATCCGCCGGCCGAGCCGGTGGATGTGGATGCGGTCGGCGATGTCGAACACGTGGGGCATGTTGTGGGAGATGAGGACGACGGGCAGCCCCCGCGCGCTGATCCGGCGGATGAGGTCGAGCACCATCCCCGACTCCCGCACGCCGAGAGCCGCTGTCGGCTCATCCATGATCACCAGCTTGGTGCCGAAGGCGGCCGCCCGGGCGACCGCGACGCTCTGCCGCTGCCCGCCGGAGAGGCTCTCCACCGGTTGGCGCACGTCCGGGATGCGGACGCCGAGGGAGTCGAGCTGGTGCTGCGCCTCCTCCCGCATCGACCGTGCGTCGACCATCCGCAGGAGACCTCCGAGCGGTCCGGACCGACGCACCTCGCGGCCGAGGAAGAGGTTGGAGGCGATGTCGAGCGCGGGGGCGACCGCGAGGTCCTGGTAGACGGTCTCGATGCCCTGGGCGCGGGCCTCGATGGGGGAGCGGAACGACACCGGCCTGCCGTCGAGCAGCAGCTCGCCGCTGTCCGGGACGACGGCGCCGGACAGCGTCTTGACCAGGGTGGACTTGCCGGCGCCGTTGTCACCGATGACGGCCAGGATCTCCCCGGGCATGAGCGCGAAGTCCGCGTCGACCATCGCGCGGACGTGTCCGTAGGACTTCGACAGCCGGCGTCCCTCGAGGACCGGGGTCGCCCCGCCGGTGGTGGTGGTGGTGGTCGTGGGGCCGCGGTCGCCCGCGCCTGTGGTGCTGCTCATCGTGCTGCCCTCCTGCGCGACGCCTGGTCCAGGGAGACCGCGACGATGACGAGGACCCCGGTGGCGAGGTCCTGGTACAGGTTGTCGATGCCGGCCTGGGTGAGCCCCGACCGCAGGACACCGACGATCAGGGCCCCGATCAGCGTGCCGACGACGCTGCCGCGGCCGCCGAACAGGCTCGTGCCGCCGATGACGACGGCCGTGATGCTGTCCAGGTTGGCGGTCTGGTAGGCGTTCGGGTCGGCGTTGGGGATCCGGCCCAGGGCCTGCCATGCCGCGAGCCCGTAGAGAGCTCCCGCGGCGACGTAGACCGAGAGGATCGTGCGGTTCACCTTGATGCCGACGAGCCGGGCCGACTCCGGGGCGTTGCCCACGGCGTACACGTGGCGGCCCCACGCGGTCTTCGCGAGCGCGAACCAGAACGCCGCGAAGACGACGATCAGCAGGAGGGTGCCCCAGGTGATCCGGACGCCGCCCACCGTCGTCCCCTGGCCCCAGATCCGCAGCAGCGGCTCGTCCACCGCGTAACTGCGCGAGCCGGAGTACAGCCGCGCGACGGCGTAGACGACCGTGAGCATGCCCAGCGTGACGATGAACGGGGGGAGGCCGAGGCGCGTGACGAGCAGGCCGCTGACGGTGCCGAGGACGACGGTGGCCGTCATCCCGAGCAGGAGGGCCAGCAAGGGGTCACCACCGTCGAAGACCCACTTCGCCATGACGATGGTCCCCAGCACCGCGATGGCACCGTTGGCCAGGTCGATCCCGGCGGTCAGGATGATGAGGGTCTGCCCCAGCGCGAGCGTGCCGATGACGATCGACTGCTGGAGGATCAGCGACGCGTTGCCGGCCGTCGCGAAGGTGTCGGTCGTGACCGTGAAGACCACGATCGCGAAGAGGAGTGCGGCGAGCGGACCCACGAGGGGGTTCCGCAGTGCTCGTCCGAGCGCCTCACGGCGTTCGGAGGACTCCGGCGCCGGGCTGCCCGGGGGCGGGTCGGCGGCCGTCGTGGTGCTGTCGGTCATGGTCGGTCCTCGTCTCGTCTCGGGTCGGCGGGAAGCTCCGGGCCGCCGCGGCGGGGAGAGCGCTGTGCCGCACTCCCCACCGCGGGCCGCCGGGCCCCCGCCGCGGTGGGGACGCCTGCGTCCGTGCGCGGTCAGCCCCAGCAGTTCTCCAGGCCCCACTCGGTGTCCTCGGACTCGATGCCCTCGACGGGGTCGTCCGTGATGACGACGCTCCCCGTGTCGACGAAGCCCGACGGCGGCTCGCCGCCCTCGGCGGCCTCGATGATCGCGTCGATGCCCTGCCGCACCATCTCGGCGGGGAACTGCATGACCGTCGCGGCGTACTTGCCGTCGGCGACGTCCTGGACGCCCTCGCAGCCACCGTCGATCGAGCCGATGGTGATCTGGTCGGCGAGCCCTCGGGCCTCGATGGCGGCGTAGGCGCCCCGCGCTGCCGGCTCGTTGATCGTGTAGACCGCGTTGACGTCCGGGCTGCGCTGCAGGAGGTTCTCCATCGCGGTCTGGGCGGTGTTCTGGTCGCCCTGGGTGTTCTCCATGCCGACGATCGCGGGGTCGCCCTCCTCCAGGCCGAAGCCCTCGAGGAAGCCGTCGTGCCGGAAGGTGTCGACCGTGCCGCCGGCGGTGCCGTCGAGCATGATCAGTCGCGGTTCCTCGTCACCGAGCGCGGCCCGGACGTAGGCGCCCTGGAGGCGGCCGGCCTCGAAGTTGTCCGTGGCGAAGGTCGCGTCGACCGCGTCCTCCGGGTCGGTCGCCGTGTCGAGGGCCACGACGACGATGCCCTGGGACCGGGCCTGCTCGATGGCGCCGAGGACACCGCTGGAGTTGCTCGGGGTGATCATGATGCCGTCGACGCCCTGCGCGATGAGGTCCTCGATGGCCCGGACCTGGCCCTCGTTGTCCCCGTCGAACTCGCCGGCGAGCGCCGTCAGCTCCACGCCCTGCTCCTCGGCGTACTCCGACGCCACCTCGCGCATCGTGACGAAGAACGGGTTGGTCTCGGTCTTGGTCACGAGCCCGATGCTGACGTCGCCGCCGGCGGCCCCCTCGCCGCCGGCCTCCTCCGTGGGAGCGTCCCCGTCGGAGCCGCAGGCCGCCACGAGTCCTGCCACGGCGATCGCCGCGACCACCTGGGTCCGCAGACGCCGTGCCCGTCCGCTGGTCCTCACTCGGTTCGTTCTCACAGTGCGCTCCTTTGCGTTCTCGGTGCGGTTCATTGGCACCTTTGCGGGGATTCGGAGTGAAACACATCACAGAATGGGCGGGCAAGCGTTTGCGCAAACGCTTGTCCGGACGGGATGATGTGGCGGTGGTCACCATTACCGATGTGGCGCGGCGCGCCGGCGTGTCCGCCTCGACCGTGTCGCACGTCCTGAACAGCACCCGCTTCGTGAGCCAGGACGCGCGGGACCGGGTGCTCGAGGCCATCGACGCGCTGGACTACGTGCCGAACCACCAGGCGCGGTCCCTGGTCCGGTCGCAGACCCAGCAGGTCGGCGTCGCCATGTCCGCGCTGACCAACCTGTACTTCGGGGAGGTGGTCCACGCGATCGAGGAGGCCACGAGTGCCGTCGGCTACACGCTGGTCCTCGCGGACACCCACGACGACCCGGCCACGGAGGCCAAGGTGGTCGCCGCCCTGCGCGAGCGGCGCCTCGACGGGCTGATCCTGGCGCCGTCCGCGGGCGCCGCGACGGTCCTCGACCGGCTGGCGCGGACCGGGCTGCCGACCGTTCTCGTGGACCGGTCGCCCGACCCTCGCTTCGACTCGGTCTGCAGCGAGAACGTCAAGCCCATGGCGCAGCTGGTGCTGCACCTCGCGCAGCGCGGTCACCGCCGGATCGCCATGGTGGCGGGCATGCCGGGGCTGACGACGAGCGAGGAGCGCGTGACGGGATACCGCAAGGGCCTCGCGGCCGCGGGCCTGCCCGAGATGCCGGAGCTCCTCGTACGGGGCGACTCCGACGCCGTGCGCACCCATGCCGCCGTCGACGGCCTGCTGGACCTCCCGGAGCCCCCCACGGCCATCGTCGCCGCCCAGAACACGATGGTGATCGCGACGATGAGGGCCGTCCAGGCTCGCGGGCTGTCGGTGCCCCGTGACGTCGCCGTCGTCGGCTTCGACGACTTCGAGTGGGCCGACGTGTTCTCCCCGCGCCTGACGACCGTGGCTCAGGACGCCGGCGCGATCGGGGCCATGGCGGTGAAGCTGCTCCTGCGACGGATCGCCGGCACGGCCACGGCGCCGAGGTCGGTGCGGATCCCGGCGACGGTGCAGCACCGGGAGTCCTGCGGCTGCGTCCGAGACGTCTCCCCGCGACCGTCACGAGACGTGGGACCACTGGCTTAGGCTTCGAGCGTGCGAACCTGGCCCGCCCCCCACGTGCCCGAGCTGCCCGGCCGCGGACCGGAGGTCCGGGTCGTCGACAGCACCTCCGGCGACCTCGTCGTCGCGGCGTCCGGACCCGTCGCCGAGCTCTACGTGTGCGGCATCACGCCGTACGACGCGACGCACCTCGGCCACGCCGCCACGTACATCGCCTTCGACCTGCTGCACCGGGCGTGGCTCGACGCCGGCCTCGAGGTGCACTACGCCTCGAACGTCACGGACGTCGACGACCCGCTCCTGGAGCGGGCGGCCGCGACCGGCGTCGACTGGGAGAAGCTCGCGGAGGAGCAGACGGCGCTCTTCGCCGAGGACATGACGGCGCTCGGCGTCCTGCCGCCGCAGACGTACCTCGGTGCGGTCGAGACCATCCCCACGATCGCGGACGCGGTCCAGCGGCTCCTCGACCAGGGCCTGGCCTACCGCGTCGCGGTGGAGGGCGGCGCGGGCGGCGACGAGCCCGACCTCGGGGACGTCTACGCCGACGTCCAGGCGGACCCGCACTTCGGCTCCGTCGCCGGCCTGGACCACGACCAGACCGTCTCCCTGTTCGCCGAGCGCGGCGGCGACCCGCAGCGCCCCGGCAAGCGCGACCCGCTCGACCCGGCCCTGTGGCGGCGCGAGCGTCCGGGCGAGCCCGCCTGGGACGCCGGGGCCCTGGGCCGGGGCCGGCCGGGCTGGCACATCGAGTGCACCGTCATCGCGCAGGGCGCCCTCGGCGCGGAGTTCGACGTCCAGGGCGGCGGCCGGGACCTGTGCTTCCCGCACCACGAGATGAGCACCGCCCACGCGCGGGCGCTGGGCGGGGCGGGCGCCCGCGTCCACGTCCACACCGGCATGGTGGCGTACGACGGCGAGAAGATGAGCAAGTCCCTGGGCAACCTCGTCCTCGTCTCGCGACTGCGCGAGCAGGGTGTGGACCCGATGGCGGTGCGGCTCGCCGTCCTGGCCCACCACTACCGCGAGGACTGGGACTGGACGGACGAGGGCCTGCACGCCGCCGTGGCGCGCCTGGAGCGCTGGCGCACCGCGCTCTCGGGCAACGGGGGACCGGACGCGACGTCGACCCTCGAGGCGATGCGAGCCTCCCTGGCGCGGGACCTCGACGCCCCGGGCGCGCTGCGGGCGGTCGACACGTGGGCCGACGCCGCGCTCAGCGTGGGCGGCGACGTCGAGGGGGCGCCCGGCCTCGTGGCCCGCGCCCTGGACGCCCTGCTGGGCATCCGCGTCTGAGCGGGGCTCAGCCCCCGGTGCCCGGCCCGCCGTCGCGCCGCCGGAGGTAGCGCTCGAACTCGCGGGCGATCGCCTCGCCGGACGCCTCCGGCAGGTCCGCCGTGTCCTTGGCCTCCTCGAGCTGGGCCACGTACTCCGCGATCTCCGCGTCCTCGGCCGCCAGCTCGTCCACGCCGAGCTGCCAGGCGTCCGCGTCCTCCGGCAGGTCGCCGAGCGGCACGCCCATGCCGAGCAGCTCCTCCAGGCGGGCGAGGAGCGCGAGGGTCGCCTTCGGCGACGGCGGGTGCGCCACGTAGTGGGGGACCGCGCTCCACACGGACAGCGCGTGCAGGCCACGGCGGGCGGCCTCGTGCTGGAGCACACCGACGATCCCCGTCGGGCCCTCGTAGCTGGCCGGCTCCAGGTCGAGCGCCTCGCGCAGCCGGCGGTCGTCGGAGGTCGTCGTCACGGGGATGGGCCGCGTGTGGGGCACGTCCGCCAGGAGCGCCCCGACCGTCACGACGCTCCGGACGTGCAGGCGCTCGGCGATCTCGAGCACCTCGGCGCAGTACCCGCGCCAGCGCATCGACGGCTCGATGCCGTGGACGAGGACCACCTGACGTCCTGGTGCGGGCTCCGCCAGGGCGATGGTCGTCGAGGGCCAGGTGATGACGCGCGTGCCGTCCTCGGACGTGCCGATCGTGGGTCGGTTCACCTGGAAGTCGTGGTACTCCTCCGGGTCCAGCTCGTCCACCTGCTCCGCACCCCAGACCTCGTGCAGGTGCGCCAGCGCCTGCGTCGCGGCGGAGCCCGCGTCGTTCCAGCCCTCGAACGCTGCGAGGAGCACCGGGCCGGGAAGAGGTTCGTCCGGGAGTCCTGCGGTCATGACGCCAGCCTAGGTGGTGCCGCCCGGGGTGCCCGGCCGACGCACCCACGGGTGCCCGGACGGTCCGTAGACTGCGGCGGTGCCTCCCGCCCCGCCCGCACCCGCCACCCCGGACGACGCCGGCACGCCGGCCCTGCCGCTCCCGGCCGCGGTCCTGTGGGACATGGACGGGACGCTCGTCGACACGGAGCCGTGCTGGATGGCGGCCGAACGCGAGCTGGTGCGCCGGCACGGCGGGACGTGGGGGCAGGAGGACGCGGAGGCCATCGTCGGGATGCCGCTGACGGTCGGCGCCGCGCGGCTGCAGGCGGCCGGCGTGGACCTGCCGGTCCCGGAGATCGTCGAGCGCATGCTCGACCACGTCATCGCGACGCTGGACGACCACGCGGACTGGCAGCCGGGCGCCCTGGACCTCCTCGTCGCGCTGCAGGAGGCGGGCGTGCCCTGCGCCCTGGTCACGATGTCCTACCGACGCCTCGCGGAGGCTGTCCTGCAGCAGGCACCGGCCGGGGCGTTCACCGTGCTCGTCACCGGTGACGAGGTCACGCACGGCAAGCCGCACCCGGAGCCTTTCCTGGCCGCGGCGGCGGCCCTGGGGGTCGACGTCACGGCGTGCGTGGCGATCGAGGACTCACCGCCCGGGATCGGGTCGGCGCTCGCCTCCGGAGCGCGGACGCTCGGCGTCCAGCACATCGTCCCCGTCGAGCCTCGCCCGGGCCTGAGCCGGGTGGCCTCGCTGGCGGACGTGTCCCTCGCCGACCTCGCGCGGCTGCGGGCGGGCGAGGTGTTCGACCGCCTCGCCCCCGCGTCCGACGCAGCGACCGGTCGCTGACGCCGCTGACGCCGCTGACGCCGCGGCCGGTGCGGCGAGCGGTCGCCGGGGCGCGTCCTGCCCCGGCCCTCAGACGGCCGCAGCGGCCTCGGCCCGCGGGGTGACGCCGAGCGCCCGCTCCACCGCCTCCACGGACACCTCGGGCGGCTCGCCGCCGAACGCGGGGCACAGGCTCTGGTGCGCGCACCAGCCGCACAGCGCGCTCGTCCGCGGCTGCCACCGGCCCGTCTCGGCGGCGGCCAGGATGCCCGCCCAGATCGCCCGGACCCGCCGCTCGGTCGTGACCAGCTCGGCCGGGTCCGGGGTGTGCCGCAGCACCACGCCGTCCCCCAGGTACACGAGCTGGAGCATCGCCGGCGGGCGTCCCTTCAGCCGGGAGACGACCAGCGCGTAGAACCGCATCTGGAAGAGGGGCCCGGACTCGAAGCCCTCGCGCGGCGACCGGCCCGTCTTGTAGTCGACGATCCGGATCGCGCCGTCGGGCGCGACGTCGAGGCGGTCCACGATCCCGCGCAGCTCGAGCCCGTCCTCCAGCGTCGTCGAGACCGCGAGCTCCCGCTCGGCCGGCTCGAGGCGGTTCGGGTCCTCCAGCGTGAAGTAGGTGTCCAGGAGCGTCCCGGCCCCGGCGAACCAGGCCGTCACGTCGGCCGGGTCCTCCAGGACCTCGACGACGTCGGGCCGTTCGCCCACGAGCCGCTCCCACTCCTGGGGGAGCAGGGCGCGCGCGGCCTCGGGCGTCCGGCTCCCGGCGGGTGCGTCGTAGAGGTTCTCCAGCACCGCGTGGACCAGGGTGCCGCGCACGGCGGCCGCGCTCGGCGGCTCGGGCAGCCGGTCGGCCACCCGGAAGCGGAACAGGAGCGGGCACTGGAGGAAGTCGTTGGCCCGGGACGGGGACAGCCCGGGCCGGCGCATCGGCGTGGGGAGGGGGGTCACGAGCTCGTCCGTCGGCACGCCGCCCAGGGTACGAGGCGCCACCGACACGGGCGGGTGCGGGCGCGCCCGGGCGGCGGCCCGGCTCCTGAGGGGACGACGAGCGTGGCGTCGTCGTCGGCGGCCGTGCAAATAGGGTGAGCGCGTGCGGGCGACGGGACGGGACGGCGGGACACGCGGCTGGGTGGTCGCGCGTGTCGCTGGCGCCCCCGTCGTGGTCTCCCCGGGCTGGGTCCTGGCCGCGGCGGTCCTCACCTACCTCTTCGCGCCGACCGTCCGCGGTCTGGTGGCGGTGTCCGACGTCGGCTCCTACGTCGTGGCGGGCGTCTTCGTCCTCCTGCTGCTCGCCTCCGTGTTCCTCCACGAGCTCGCCCACGCCCTCATGGCGCGCCGGGTCGGGGTCCCGGTGCAGGAGCTCGCCGTCACCCTGCTCGGCGGGCACACCCGGATGGGGGCCGCCGCGCCGTCGCCCGGCAGCAGCGCCCTCGTCGCGGTCTCCGGACCGGTGGTCAACCTCGTCCTGGGGGCGGTCGCCTGGCTGCTCGCCGCACCGGCCGCCCCGGGCGGCGTGGCGTGGCTGGTCCTCAGCGCGGCAGCCCTCGCCAACGTCTTCGTCGGCGCCTTCAACCTCGTGCCGGGCCTGCCCCTGGACGGGGGTCGGGTGCTCGAGGCGCTCGTGTGGCGGGTCACCGGTGACCGGGTGCGGGGCACGGTCGTCGCGGGTTGGGTCGGCCGGCTCGTCGCCGTCGGCGTCCTCGCGTGGATGCTCCTGCGACCGCTCCTCCAGGGCGTCCAGGTCTCGCTGCTGAGCGTCGTCTGGGCGGCGCTCGTGGGTGCCTTCCTGTGGTCCGGCGCCGACCAGGCCGTGCGGGCCGCCCGGTCCGAGCGCACGGTCGAGGCCCTGGTGGTCGCCCGCCTCATGCGTCCCGCGGTGGGCGTCCCCGCACGGGGCACGGTCCTGGACCTGGACACGGCACTGGCACTCGCCGACCCCGGCCGCGCGACCGCGGGCGGGCCGGGCCAGGACGGGCCACCGACGCACGCCTTCCTCCAGGGGCTGGACGGCGCCGTCGTCGGGGTGGTCGACGCCACGGCGGTCGCCGCGGTCCCGCCGGCGCTGCGCGCGACGACGCCGCTGTCCGCCGTCGCGACCCCGATCCCGGCCGGGGCGGTGGTGCCCCTCGCGCTGAGCGGACGGCGCGCCGTCGAGGTCGTGGCCGCCGTCGCGCGCCTGTCCCCGGTGCTCGCCGTCGTCGACGGCTCCCGTCCCGTCGGGGTGCTCCACCCGGCGGACGTCGCCCGCGCGCTGCGGCGCTGAGCCGGCGGGCGCGGCGACGCTCCTAGACTCGTCCGTCGTGACCACCGACAGCCAGCCCAGCGCGAGCGAGCCGACCGACGGCGGGGCTCCCGTCCCGTCCATCACGAGCACCGGCGCGGCGCAGCGTCGCGGGCTGCTGCGGGAGGGCGAACGGGTCCAGCTGACCGACACCCGGGGCCGCCTGCACACGGTCACCCTGGCCGCCGGCGCCACGTTCCACACCCACAAGGGCTACTTCCGCCACGACGAGCTCATCGGCGCGCCGGAGGGCTCGGTCGTCACCAGCAGCGGCGGTGTGGAGTACCTGGCCCTGCGGCCCCTCCTCGCCGACGCCGTGCTGTCCATGCCCCGGGGTGCGGCGGTCGTCTACCCCAAGGACGCCGGGCAGGTCGTCACGATGGGGGACATCTACCCGGGCGCCCGGGTGGTCGAGGCGGGCGTGGGATCCGGTGCGCTGACGATGTCCCTGCTGCGGGCCGTGGGGGACGGCGGCAGCCTGCACTCCATCGAGCGGCGCGAGGACTTCGCCGCCATCGCGCGGGCCAACGTCGAGACCTTCTTCGGGGGGCCGCACCCGGCGTGGCGGCTGTCGATCGGGGACCTGGCCGACGTGCTCCCCACCGTGGCCGAGCCGGGCACGGTGGACCGGGTCGTCCTGGACATGCTCGCCCCGTGGGAGAACGTGGACGCGGTCGCGCGCGCCCTGGCGCCCGGTGGCGTGCTCGTCACCTACGTCGCCACGACCACGCAGCTGTCCCGGCTCGCCGAGGACCTGCGCGCCGACGGCCGGTTCACCGAGCCGCAGGCCTGGGAGTCGATGGTCCGCGGCTGGCACCTGGAGGGCCTGGCGGTCCGCCCCCAGCACCGCATGATCGGGCACACCGGCTTCCTGCTCACCACGCGCCGGATGGCCGACGGCGTCGCGGCGCCCGAGCGCCGTCGTCGGCCCGCCAAGGGCTCCTACCCGGCCGACGGCGCCGCGTGGACCCCCGAGGAGCTCGGCGAGCGGGCGGTCTCGGACAAGAAGGTCCGCCGCGTGCGGCGGGACCTCGGCGCGACCGGTCGGCCCGACGACGCGCCCGAGGGCGAGGTGCTGTCCGGCTCCTGAGCGCGTCCCGCCGCCGACCGGGGCCCCGGACGTAGGGTGGGAGCAGCCGCGAGGCACTCCCGCCCGCCGCCGTCACCCGACGACGGACGGACGGGTCTCGTCGTCGAGGGAGGCACCATGAGCCAGACGCCTGACAGCGAGAACCGGCACACGTCCGGGCCCGACCGGCCCGCGCCGCACGGCCCCGGCGCGGACGTCCCCAGCACGGCCGAGCACTACGCGGAGCGCCGCCGCGCGGCGGAGGACGCCCGCCAGATCGCCCTGCTGGCCGCGAGGAACGAGCGGCTGGCGGACGCCCTGCGGCTTGCCCGCGAGAAGCTCGCGGAGATGCAGGAGCAGCTCGACGAGCTGGGCCGGCCCCCGGCCACGTTCGCGACGTTCCTCGGGGCGCGGGACGACGGCACGGCGGAGGTCATCGCGTCGGGGCGCAAGATGCAGCTCCAGGTCGCCCCCCAGGTCGAGCTCGCCGGCCTGCGCCCGGGCCAGGAGGTCAAGCTCAACGAGGCGATGACGGTCGTCGAGGCGGGTGCCTACGAGAACGTCGGCGAGATCGTCACGGTCAAGGAGCTGCTGGACGGCGGGCGGGCGCTGGTGGTGGGCCGCGCGGACGAGGAGCGGGTCGTCCGGCTCGCCGGCCAGGTGCTCGACGGACCGCTGCGGGTGGGCGACGCCCTCACCGTCGAGTCGCGCACGGGGTTCGTCTTCGAGCGCATCCCGCGGGCCGAGGTCGAGGAGCTCGTGCTCGAGGAGGTCCCGGACATCGACTACACGGACATCGGCGGCCTCGGCTCCCAGATCGAGCAGATCAGGGACGCGGTCGAGCTGCCGTTCAACCACCCCGACCTCTACCGGGAGCACGGCCTCCGGCCGCCCAAGGGGGTCCTGCTGTACGGGCCGCCCGGGTGCGGCAAGACGCTCATCGCCAAGGCGGTCGCGCGGTCGCTGGCGCAGACGCGCACGACGACGGGCCCCGACGGCACGCCCGTTCCGGCCGGGACCAGCTACTTCCTCAACGTCAAGGGCCCTGAGCTGCTCAACAAGTACGTCGGCGAGACCGAGCGGCACATCCGGCTGATCTTCGCCCGCGCCCGCGAGAAGGCGTCGCAGGGGACGCCGGTCGTGGTGTTCTTCGACGAGATGGAGTCCCTCTTCCGCACCCGCGGCACCGGCGTGTCCAGCGACGTGGAGACCACGGTCGTCCCCCAGCTGCTCAGCGAGATCGACGGGGTCGAGCGGCTCGACAACGTCATCGTCATCGGCGCCTCGAACCGCGAGGACATGATCGACCCGGCGATCCTGCGTCCGGGCCGGCTCGACGTGAAGATCAAGATCGAGCGCCCCGACGCCGAGGCGGCCCTCGACATCTTCAGCAAGTACCTGACCGCGGGCCTCCCGCTGCACCCGGACGACCTGGCCGAGCACGGGGGCGACGCCGCGGCCGCCGTCGACGCGATGACCCAGCGCACCGTCGAGCGGATGTACGCGGAGACGCCGGAGAACGAGTTCCTCGAGGTCACGTACGCCTCGGGGGACAAGGAGATCCTCTACTTCAAGGACTTCAGCTCCGGGGCGATGATCCAGAACGTCGTGGACCGGGCGAAGAAGGCGGCCATCAAGGAGTTCCTCTCGACCGGGACCCGCGGCATCCGCGTGGAGCACCTCCTCGCCGCGTGCGTGGACGAGTTCAAGGAGAACGAGGACCTGCCGAACACGACCAACCCGGACGACTGGGCGCGCATCTCGGGCAAGAAGGGCGAGCGCATCGTCTTCATCCGCACGATCGTGCAGGGCAAGGGCGGCAAGGAGGCCCACCGCTCCATCGAGACCATGACGCCCACGGGCCAGTACCTGTGACCTGACCCGCCCGGCCGCCCGGCGCCGCTGACCTACGCTGGCCGGGTGACCGTGCGACGGGTGATGGGGATCGAGACCGAGTTCGGCATCGTGGAACCCGGGCGGCCCCAGGCCAACCCCATGCTGCTGTCCAGCACGGTCGTCTCGGCCTACGCGGCGCTCGTCGCGGGGCCGGGTCGCGCGCGGTGGGACTACGAGGACGAGGACCCGCTCGCCGACGCCCGCGGGTTCCGCCTCCAGCGCGCGGCCGCGCACCCCTCCCTGCTCACCGACGACCCGACCCGGCCGGCCCCCTCCGGCGACGACCCGGTCGGCACGGTCGACGACGCCGCGGGCCGGGACGAGGTCCCGCCGCAGCTCGGCGCCACCCACCGGGAGCGCCCGGCCGTCGAGGAGTACGACGACCCGGGGGCCGCCACGACGATCCTCTCCAACGGCGCCCGGTTCTACGTCGACCACGCCCACCCCGAGTACTCCAGCCCCGAGGTCACCGGCCCACGCGCGGGCGTCGTCTGGGACAAGGCGGGGGAGGAGGTGGCGCTGCGCGCGGTCCGCGCGCTGGCGAGCACGCCCGGGCTGCCCGACGTCGTCCTGTACAAGAACAACGTCGACGGCAAGGGTGCCTCCTACGGGACGCACGAGAACTACCTGGTCGACCGCGCGGTGCGCTTCGACGTCCTCGCGGCGGCGCTCATCCCGTTCCTGGTGACCCGGCAGGTCTTCACGGGGGCGGGGCGGGTGGGCCTCGGGCAGGCCGGGCAGGCCGCCGGCTTCCAGATCTCCCAGCGCGCCGACTACATCGAGGCCGAGGTGGGGCTCGAGACGACGCTGCGGCGCCCGATCGTCAACACCCGGGACGAGCCCCACGCCGACCGGACCCGGTGGCGGCGGCTGCACCTGATCATCGGGGACGCCACGCTCCTGGAGGTGTCGACCTGGCTGCGGCTGGGCACGACGTCGGCGGTCCTGTGGCTGGTGGAGCAGGCCAGGACCCGGCCGGACCTGCTCGCCGCGGTGGGCGCGCTCGCCCTGGCGGACCCGGTCGCGGAGGTCCGCGAGGTCAGCCGCGACCTGTCCCTCACGCACCGGCTCACCCTGGAGGACGGCCGGCGGCTGACGGCGCTCGAGGTGCAGCGCGCGTACCTGGACGCGGTGCGCGCCGCGATGTCCGCCGAGGTGGGGACAGAGCCCGACGACGAGACGGCGGCGGTGCTCGCGCGCTGGGACTCGGTGCTGTCGCGCCTCGCGGAGGACCCGGTGCTGTGCGCCCGCGAGGTCGAGTGGGTCGCCAAGCTGCGCCTGCTGGAGGGCATGCGCCGCCGGGACCACCTGGCGTGGGACAACCCCCGCCTGGCGGCCATGGACATCCAGTGGTCCGACGTCCGCCCCGAGCGGGGCCTCTACCACCGCCTGCTGGCGGCCGACGCGGTCGAACGGCTCGTGGACCCGGCCGAGGTGGCGGCCGCGGTGGCCGAGCCGCCCGCCGACACGCGGGCGTACTTCCGCGGGACGGTGGTGCGCCGGTACGGGGCGCAGGTCCGGGCGGCCAGCTGGGACTCGGTGGTCCTGGACGTGCCCGGCCTGCCGACGCTGCAGCGCATCCCGCTGCGCGACCCGTGGCGGGGGACGCGGGCGCACGTCGGCGCGCTCCTCGAGGAGTGCGCCGACGCGGGCGAGCTCGTCGCCCGCCTCACCCCGTCGTCCTCCTGACGGGCGCACCGGCAGGGCGCTGGAGCGCCCCGCGCCCCCGGGTCGGCGGACGTCGACGCTCCGGTGCGCGGACACGCAGGTCGCGCGGCGGTCCGCACGCCTAGGATCGGCAGTGTCCAGACCGTCCCCGGTCCGCCGGGGAGGAGGCAGGAGGTCACCATGGCCGGCCAGGAGCACGTCCAGCGTCGTCGCGAGGACGAGGAGCCCCCCGAGAGCGCGCCGCCCGCCGCGGCCCCGAGCGCCCAGGCCCGGGACGCCGAGGTGGACTCCCTGCTCGAGGAGATCGACGAGGTCCTCGAGTCCAACGCCGAGTCCTTCGTGCGCGGGTTCGTGCAGAAGGGCGGTCAGTGAGCCGCGATGACGCACCTGCACGGAGCCCTGCCGCCCGCCTTCCGGATGACCGGGACGTCCTCGTTCCTGGACTTCCTCGCCGCGCACGACCCGAGCCTGCTGCCGGGCGCCCGTCCTCTGCCCGCGGGTGAGGTGACGGCCCCCCACGGCACGACCATCGTCGCCCTGGCGTTCGACGGCGGCGTCGTGATGGCGGGCGACCGCCGGGCGACCGCCGGGTCGATGATCGCCAGCCGCACCATCGAGAAGGTGTTCCCGGCGGACGAGTACTCCGCGGTGGGCATCGCCGGCACCGCCGGCCTCGCGCTGGAGCTCGTGCGCCTGTTCCAGCTCGAGCTCGAGCACTACGAGAAGATCGAGGGCTCGCTGCTGTCCCTGGAGGGCAAGGCGAACCGCCTCGCGACCATGGTCCGCGGCAGCCTCGGCCTGGCCATGCAGGGCCTGGCGGTCGTCCCGCTGTTCGGGGGCTACGACCTGGACGCCGGCGTCGGGCGGATCTTCTCCTTCGACGTCACCGGGGGCCGCTACGAGGAGCGGGACCACCACGCCGTCGGGTCCGGCTCGGTGTTCGCCCGCGGCTCGCTGAAGAAGCTGTGGCGGCCCGGCATGGCGGTCCCGGACGCGGTGCGGACCGCGGTGCACGCGCTGGTCGACGCCGCCGACGACGACTCCGCCACCGGCGGGCCGGACACGCTGCGCCGGATCTACCCCGTCGTGGCGACGGTGACGGCGGCCGGCTACCTGCGGGTGCCCGACGAGCAGCTCGCGGAGGTGTGCCGGGAGGTCGACGCCGCCCGGGGGCGGGCCGAGGGAGCAGGTGACGCGCCGTGACCATGCCGTTCTACGTCTCGCCCGAGCAGCTGATGAAGGACCGGGCCGACTACGCGCGCAAGGGCATCGCGCGGGGCCGCTCGGTGGTCGTCGTCGCCTACGACGACGGCATCGCGTTCGCCACCGAGAACCCGTCCCGGGCGCTGCACAAGATCTCCGAGATCTACGACCGCATCGCGTTCGCCGCGGTCGGCAAGTACAACGAGTTCGAGAACCTCCGGGTCGCCGGGGTGCGGTACGCCGACCTGCGCGGCTACTCCTACGACCGCTCCGACGTCACGGCACGGGGCCTGGCGAACGCCTACGCCCAGACCCTGGGGACGGTCTTCACCACGGAGTCCAAGCCGCTCGAGGTGGAGCTCGTCGTCGCGGAGGTCGGTGACTCGGCGGAGGACGACCAGGTCTACCGGCTGTCGTACGACGGCTCCGTGGCCGACGAGCGGGGCCACGTGGTCCTGGGCGGGCAGGCCGAGCTCCTCGCGGAGCGCCTGGAGGAGGGCTGGCGTCCCGGCATGGCACTCGCCGAGGTCGTGCGCCTCGCCGTGGACGTCCTGGGCACGCAGCAGGACGGTCCCGTGCGTCGCCTGGAGCCGACCCAGCTCGAGGTCGCCGTCCTGGACCGCACCCGGCCGCGCCGCGCCTTCCGGCGTCTGCCCTCGGCCCTGCTCACCGACCTGCTGGTCACCGACGCGGGCGAGGGCTGACCCGTGGACCGCCGGATCTTCGGGCTGGAGACCGAGTACGGCGTCACGTGCGCCGTCGACAGCGGTCGCGGCCTGTCGGCCGACGAGGTCGCCCGCTACCTGTTCCGCAAGGTGGTGGCGTGGGGGAGGTCCTCGAACGTCTTCCTGCGCAACGGCTCGCGGCTGTACCTCGACGTCGGCTCCCACCCGGAGTACGCCACGGCCGAGTGCGACGACATCCGCGACCTCATCGCCCACGACCGGGGCGGGGAGCGGATCCTGGAGGGTCTCGTCGCGGACGCGCAGCAGCGCCTCGAGCACGAGGGCCTGCCCGGCCGGATCCACCTGTTCAAGAACAACACCGACTCGGCCGGCAACTCCTACGGCTGCCACGAGAACTACCTCGTCCGGCGGCAGGGCGACTTCGGGCGGCTCGCGGACGTCCTCGTCCCGTTCCTCATCACGCGGCAGGTCCTCACCGGGGCCGGCAAGGTGCTGCCGACCCCGCGCGGGGCGGTGTACTGCCTGTCGCAGCGGGCGGACCACATCTGGGAGTCGGTCTCGAGCGCGACGACGCGGTCCCGGCCGATCATCAACACCCGCGACGAGCCGCACGCGGACGCCGAGCTGTACCGCAGGCTCCACGTCATCGTCGGGGACTCCTCGATGGCGGAGCCGACCACCCTGCTCAAGACGGGGGCGACGGACCTCGTCCTGCGGCTCGTCGAGGCGGGCGTCCCCCTGCGGGAGATCGGCCTGGAGAACCCCATGCGGGCCATCCGGGAGATCAGCCACGACATCAGCGGCCAGGCCCCCGTGCGCCTCACCAACGGCCGCACCGCCACGGCGCTCGACATCCAGGAGGAGTACCTCGGCCGGGTGCAGGAGTTCGTCGCCCAGTCGGTCGAGCCCACGGCGGTCATCAAGCAGACGCTCGACCTGTGGGAGCGGGGCCTGCGCGCCCTGCGCACCGGCGACCTGGCGCTCGTCGACCGCGAGCTGGACTGGGTCATCAAGCACCGGCTCATCGAGCGGTACCGCGCCAAGCACGACCTCTCCCTGGACGACCCGCGCGTCGCCCGGCTGGACCTGGCCTACCACGACATCTCGCGCACCGAGGGCCTCTACAACCTCCTCGCCGCGCGGGGCATGGTCGAGCGGGTCGTGACCGACCTGGACACCTTCGAGGCGACGGCCGTCCCGCCCCAGACCACCCGGGCCAAGCTGCGCGGCGACTTCGTCCGTCGCGCCCAGGAGGCCCGCCGGGACTACACGGTCGACTGGGTGCACCTCAAGCTCAACGACCAGGCGCAGCGGACCGTCCTGTGCAAGGACCCGTTCCGCAGCGTCGACGAGCGGGTCGAGAGGCTCCTGGAGTCGATGTGACGTCCGCCCGGGTGCGCTCCGCCGCGTGACGGTGCGCGCCGGGTCCGCCGTCGGCGCGGCGGGTCCGAGCCCGGAGCCGCCCGGACCCGCCGCCGTGCAGCCGGACCCCGTACAGTTCCAGACCGTCCCCGACCGTCGAGACCACCCGCAGGAGGCCCGTGTGCGTCGTCGAACCGCCGCGACCGCGCTCGTGCTCGCCGTCGTCGGTCTGGCCGCGTGCACGGCGGAGCCGGAGGTCACCGGGGTGGTGACCGTCCAGGGCGAGGCGGGCAGCCCGCCCGACCTCGTCTACGAGGAGCCGCTGGTCGTCACCGAGGCGTCGGTCGAGGTGCTCGCCGAGGGCGACGGGCCCGAGCTCGTCGACGGAGAGCCCGTGCTGGTGGACTACTACGCGGAGGACGGCTCGGACGGGACCGTCGTGGGGGAGACGTACTCCTCCGAGCCGAAGCCCTACCTGCTCAGCGCGGAGGCGCTCGGCGTCGCGATCCACGACGCGCTGCGCGGCCGGACCGTCGGGTCCCGCATCCTGCACCTCGTCCCCCCGGAGGGCGACCGCGGGGGCCCCACCGTCGCCGTCTACGACATCCTCCCGACGCGTGCCTGGGGCGAGCCCGTCGAGGTCCGCGACGGCCTGCCCGCCGTGACGCTGGCGGACGACGGCGAGCCCGAGGTGACCGTGCCGGAGACGGCCCCGCCGGAGGACCTCGTGGTGCAGCCGCTCCTGCGCGGCTCCGGCCCGCAGGTGCAGCCGGGCCAGGTGATCATCGTGCAGTACAAGGGCGTCGCGTGGTCCGACGGGACCGTGTTCGACTCGAGCTGGGAGTCCGGCGAGCTCCCCACGCCGTTCCCCATCGGGGTCGACTCCGTGCTGCCCGGCTGGGACCTGGGTCTCGTCGAGCAGACGGTCGGGTCCCAGGTGCTGCTCGTCGTCCCCCCGAGCCTCGGGTTCGGGGCGGGCGACACCGAGCTGGCCGACGAGACGCTCGTCTTCGTCGTCGACATCCTCGCCGCCCGGGGCGGCCCGACCGAGGTGGAGAGCTGATGACGGTGGCGGTCCGGGTCATCCCGTGCCTCGACGTGGACGCCGGCCGCGTGGTCAAGGGCGTCAACTTCCAGGACCTCCAGGACGCCGGCGACCCCGTGGAGCTGGCGCACCGGTACGACCTGGAGGGCGCCGACGAGATCACCTTCCTCGACGTGTCGGCGTCGTCGTCGGACCGCAGCACGACCTACGACGTGGTGCGCCGGACGGCGGAGGAGATCTTCGTCCCGCTCACCGTCGGCGGCGGCGTCCGGTCGACCGACGACGTCGACCGGCTGCTGCGCGCGGGCGCGGACAAGGTCGGCGTCAACACCGCGGCGATCGCCCATCCCGCCCTGGTGTCGGAGATCGCCCAGCGGTTCGGCAGCCAGGTCCTCGTGCTGTCGGTGGACGCGCGCCGGGTCGTCGACGGTCCGCCCACCGCGTCCGGGTACGAGGTCACGACCCACGGCGGACGCCGGGGGACCGGCATCGACGCGGTGGCGTGGGCGAAGCAGGCCGTGGAGCTCGGCGCGGGGGAGGTCCTGCTGAACTCCATGGACGCCGACGGCACCAAGGACGGCTTCGACCTGGAGATGCTCGCCGCCGTGCGGCGGGAGGTCGCGGTCCCCCTCATCGCCAGCGGCGGTGCGGGTACGGTCGAGCACTTCGTCCAGGCGGCGCGGGCCGGCGCGGACGCCCTCCTGGCGGCGAGCGTCTTCCACTTCGGCACGATGACGGTGGGCGACGTCAAGGCCGCCCTGCGGGACGCGGGCGTGCCGGTCCGCTGACCCGCGGCTCAGCGCAGCCGGACGCGGACCGGCCCGCGGGCGGTCGAGGGGTCGACGACCGACCCGCGCTGGGTGATCTCCACCACGCCCCGGGCCACGAGGCGTCGCGCGGCCCGGCGGGCCGGCTCCATGAGCGGGCGCCACGCCGTCTCGTCGTCGCCGACGACCTGCCGTGCGGCCTCGGAGGGGCAGATCGTGGCGCGGGCCGGCCGCGCGGCGAGCAGGGCCAGGACGGCCTCCTCCAGGGCCAGGTCGGTGGCCGTGACCTTGCGGCGCCGGCAGGCGTCGGAGCACCAGCGGACCTCGTCCGGGCTGCGCGACCACCGTGCCCGGGGCGCCATCCGCCGCCCGCAGGAGGCGCAGGTGCGCTCGGCCCCGTCGGCCCCTGCGGCCGGGTCGCCGTCGACACGGGACTCCTGGCGCTGCCGCCCCACCTCAGCCCCGGGGGCGGAACGCGTCGAGCGCGGCCACCTGCTCGCCGTCCCCCTCGACCTCGACCCGGGCGACCCGGGACCGCTCGTACGCCCACAGCAGCAGCTCGCCGACGTCGGCGCGGACCGTCGCGGGCGCGCGGCCGGGGGTCGGGGGACCGGCCGACAGGCTCTCGTCCCCGTCCGTGAGCACGACCGGCACCGGGGCCCTGCGCAGCAGCATGGGGGCCATCCGGCGCAGCTCCCTCCACAGCGCGGCGGAGTGCCCTGCGGCGCGGGGCCGGGTCGGCACGAGGCGACCGTCCGGACCGCCGCGCCGGACGTCCTCGGCGTGCACGAAGTACTCCGCGAGCTGGACCGGGTCGCCGCCCCAGCGCAGGGGGCTCCAGGGGGGCGGGCCGTCGGCGACCTTCCCCACCAGGGCGTCCCACGCGGCCGGCGTCGTGGACCGCGACCCCACGTCCTGCGTGCGGCGCTCGGTCCGGGCGGCCAGCGGGGGCAGCACGATCCCCGCCGCGGTCAGGGGGTCGCGCTCCCGCAGGACGAGGTGGGCCGCCAGCTGCTCGGTCCGCCACCCCTCGCAGGCGGTCGGGGCGCCGGGTCCGGCGTCGCGCAGGGCGGCCACGGCGGCGGCTCGTTCCAGGTGGTGCCAGGGCATGGTCGCCATGCTCGCACGGGCGGGGGCGGCGGACCTGAGAGCCGCTGGTGCCGCTGCGGACGCGTGCAAGAATCGTTTCGACCCCACCCCAGGAAGGACCCGTGTGCGCGCGCGCTCCCAGCCCCGCCCGGCGTCGCCCGCCGACCGCGACCGACCTGCCGCGCTGACGGGCGGCACCGTCCGCCGCTCCCTGCAGCTCATCGGCCGGGGGATGGCGTCGCAGCCGCGCACCTACGTGCTGGCGGTGCTCACGTCGGCGCTCTTCGGGGCCCTGACCGTCGCCGTGAGCCAGGTGCTCGGCTGGGCCACCGACGCCGTCGTCGTCCCGGCCCTGGCCGGGGACGCACCCGCCCGGGGGCGGCTGGGCCTGGCGGGCCTGGCGCTCGTCGGCGTGGCGGTGACGCTGGCGCTGGCGGTGGCGGGCCGGCGGATCTTCGCCGGGATCGGCTACGCGGACATCCAGGCCGACCACCGTCGGGCCGTCACGCGGCAGTACCTGCGCCTGCCGATGTCCTGGCACCGGTCGCACCCGACGGGCCAGCTGCTCTCCAACGCGAGTGCGGACGTCGAGGCGGCGACGGGCGTGTTCAACCCCCTGCCGTTCGCGATCGGCGTCGTCGCCATGATCGCCGTGGCGGCGGTCGCGCTGTTCGCGGTCGACCCGTGGATCGCGGTGACCGCCCTGACCGTCCTGCCGCTGGCGGTCCTGGCCAACTTCGTCTTCCAGCGCACGATGTCCCCGGCGGCCACGCGCGCCCAGCAGCTGCGCGCCGAGGTCGCGGACGTCGCGCACGAGAGCTTCGAGGCGGCGCTGCTGGTCAAGTCCCTCGGCACCGAGGACCGGGAGGCGGAGCGGTTCGCCGGGCGGGCCCACGCCCTGCGGGCCGCGAACGTCCGGGTCGGCACGGTGCGGGCCGTCTTCGACCCGGTGATCGACCTCCTGCCGAGCCTCGGGACGCTGCTCGTGCTGCTCGTGGGCGCGCACCGCGCGGCGGCGGGGGCGGTGGAGACCGGCGGCATCGTCTCGGCGGCGTACCTCCTGACGCTCATGGCGGTCCCGGTGCGGGCGTTCGGGTGGGTCCTGGGCGAGCTGCCGCGCGGGCTCGTGGGCCACGACCGCATCGCCCGGGTGCTCGACGCCGGGGGCGAGCTCGCACCCGGCCGGCGCCCGCTGCCGGAGCAGGGTGTGGGGCTCGGCGTCCGGATGGAGGCCGTCGGGGTCGAGGTGCCCGGTCCGACCGGCCCGGTCCGCCTCCTGCACGACGTCACCGTCGACGTCCGTCCGGGCACCACCGTCGCCGTCGTGGGGTCCACCGGCGCGGGCAAGACGACGATGGTGTCCCTGCTCAGCCGTCTGCAGGACCCCTCCAGCGGGCGTGTCCTGCTCGACGGCGTGGACGTGCGCGACGTGGCACCCGAGACGCTCACCCGGCAGGTCGCCCTCGTCGCCCAGCACGCCTTCCTCTTCGAGGACACCGTCCGCGCGAACGTCACCCTGGCCGACCAGGACGACCCCACCGCACCCGACGACGACGCGGTCTGGTCGGCCCTGCGCCTGGCGCGCGTCGACGACGTCGTCCGTGAGCTGCCCGGGGGCCTGGACGCCCCGCTCGGCGAGCGGGGGGCGAACCTCTCGGGCGGTCAGCGGCAGCGCCTGGCCATCGCGCGGGCGCTCGTGCGGCGACCCCGGCTCCTGGTGCTGGACGACGCGACGTCGGCGGTCGACCCGCGCGTGGAGCAGGAGATCCTCGCGGGCTTCCGCGAGGCCGAGGGTGCCGGCGCGACGGTGGTGATGGTCGCGTACCGGATGTCGTCCGTCCTGCTGGCCGACGAGGTGGTCCACCTCGACGGCGGCACCGTCGTGGACCGGGGGACGCACGCGGAGCTGCTCGAGCGCGACCCCGGCTACCGCGAGCTCGCCACGGCGTACCAGGAGGAGTCCGGCCGCCGGGCCGCGGCCCTGGAGGAGGCCCGGTGAGCGCGGTACGGGCACGGTTGCGCCGGCGCGAGGCGCCTGCGGACCCCACCGCGGCACCCGACGGCACCGCCGACGGCGTGCGGCTGGAGACCACGAGCGCGCTGGGTGCGTG
Organism: Actinotalea ferrariae CF5-4; assembly: GCF_000603945.1. Taxonomy (GTDB): domain Bacteria; phylum Actinomycetota; class Actinomycetes; order Actinomycetales; family Cellulomonadaceae; genus Actinotalea; species Actinotalea ferrariae. Next base: position 34,052 of record NZ_AXCW01000023.1, read on the forward strand.
GGCCACGCTGCGGCGCGGGGTGCGCATCTCGCCCCAGCTGCTCGACGGGCTCGCGGTCACCGGCGTGCTCGCGCTCCTGGCGGCAGGAGGACGCGTCGTCGTGCCGATCGCCGTCCAGCAGACGGTCGACACCGGCATCCTCGCCCCGGGCGGCCCGGACACCGGGCGGGTGGCCCTGCTGGTCGCGGGCGCCGCCGTCTGCCTCGTGCTCGCCGGGGTCGCCTCGGCCCTGGTGAACGTCCGGCTGTTCCGGTCGAGCGAGGCCGGCCTCGCGCAGCTGCGCACCCGCGGCTTCCGCCACGTCCACGACCTGTCGTCCCTGACGCAGAACACCGAGCGCCGCGGCAGCCTCGTCTCCCGGGTGACCAGCGACGTCGACACCATCTCGCTGTTCGTGCAGTGGGGCGGGATCATGCTGCTCGTCTCGGTCCTGCAGATCGCCGTGGCGACCGCGCTCATGCTCGTCTACTCCTGGCAGCTCACCCTCGTGGTGTGGGCGTCCTTCCTCCCCCTCGTGCTGGTGCTCGGGCCGGCCCAGCGTCGCGTCAGCGTCGCCTACGCCCAGGTCCGCGTCCGGGTGGGCGCGATGCTCGGGGCGATCTCGGAGTCGGTCGTCGGCGCCGAGACGATCCGCGCGTACGGCGTGGGCGCCCGCACGCAGCGGACGATCGACCGGGCCGTCCGGTCGACCCGCGACGCGATGGTCCGGGCCCAGACGCGCGTCGCCGTCGTCTTCTCCGGCGGTGTCCTCGTCGCGAACGCCGTGCTGGCCGGGGTCGTCGTCGTCGGCACGCTGCTCGGGGTCGACGGTGCCCTGACGGCGGGGCAGCTGCTCGCCTTCCTCTTCCTGGTCCAGCTCTTCACCGGGCCGGTGCAGATGGCGACGGAGATCCTCAACGAGCTGCAGAACGCCCTCGCCGGCTGGCGCCGCGTCATCGGCGTCATCGACACCGAGGTCGAGGTGACGGACCGGCCGGACGCGGTCTCGAGCCCCCGGGGACCGGCCGCGTTCACGCTGCACGGCGTCTCCTACGCCTACCCGGGTGGGCCGCTCGTCCTGCGCGACGTGGACCTGGAGCTGCCGCCAAGGGTCAAGGTCGCGGTCGTGGGCCGGACCGGCTCCGGCAAGACGACGCTCGCCAAGCTGCTCACCCGCATGGCGGACCCGGTCACCGGCCGCGTCGAGCTCGACGGGGTGGACCTGCGGGCCGTGAGCCGGCGCAGCCTGCGGCACCGCGTCGTGCTGGTTCCGCAGGAGGGCTTCCTCTTCGACGGCACGCTCGCGGAGAACGTCGCCTACGGCGCGCGCGACGTCTGGGCCGACGACGACGTGCCGGCACGCGACCGCGCCGTGGAGCAGGCCTTCGCGGACCTGGGCCTGGCGGACTGGCTGGAGGCGCTCCCCGGTGGCCTGCACGCGGACGTCGGCCAGCGGGGCGAGCGGCTCTCGGCGGGCGAGCGCCAGCTCGTGGCGCTGGCGCGCGCGCACCTCGCCGACGCCGACTACCTCGTGCTGGACGAGGCGACGAGCGCGGTCGACCCCGCGACGGAGGTCCGGATCGCGCGGGCGCTGGACCAGCTGACGGCGGGACGCGGCACCATCACGATCGCGCACCGCCTGTCCACCGCCGAGGCCGCGGAGGTCGTCGTCGTCGTGGACGCCGGGCGCGTCGTGCAGGTCGGGCCGCACGCGGAGCTCCTGGGGCAGGACGGACCGTACGCCGCGATGCACGCGGCGTGGCTGTCGCAGACCCGCTGACCCGGTCGCGGTGAGCGCACCGGCAGGGTCGGCGCGCACCCGGCCGGCGCGGACGCGGACGGCGCGGAC
>NZ_AXCW01000024.1 GCF_000603945.1 Actinotalea ferrariae CF5-4
CGACGGCGTGCCGGCTCGGACGAGGGGGCCCCGCCCAAGGCGCGCACGAGCGGCCCGGTGGGCCCGGCGCGCTCGCTGGTGCTGCGCCAGGTCCGCTCCGCCGACCGGCCGCTCAACGGGGGCTCGCTGGCCCAGGCGGCGCAGAAGGCCGACCCGACCCTCGCGACGCGGAACTGGGACGGGACGGGGGGCTTCTTCCCGTGGCTGTCCTCCGCGGTCCCCGAGGTGGCCGCGTCGGCGGGCTTCGTGTGGGACCCCGCGCGCTTCAGCGAGGCCGACCTGCCCGGTGCGGGCGGGGTCGACCTGCCGCCGCTGCAGCGGCAGGTCGTCGAGGTGACGGAGATCCCGAACCTGCCCACGGAGCGGTACCGGGCCCTGCTCACGGCGCTGGCCGACGACGTCGCGGCTCACAGGTTCGACCGGCCCGAGACGGCGCGCCGGGTGCGCGACGCGTGCCAGGCGGCGGGGGAGGCCATCGGCAAGGCGTCGGTCAACACCGTCATCGCCGGGGTGCTGTACGCCGGCCTGGACCTCAAGGCCGGGCCGGACGTCCGCACGATCGCCCAGACGTGGGTCGACAACGTCGTGGGCCTGTGCCGGGGCGCGCGCATGGACCTCACCGCCCAGGACGTGGCGGCGATCCGCACATGGGTCGGTGGCGGGCTCCTGGACCGCTGACGCCCGTCAGTCCGCGGGGGCGGCGGTCGCGGCGAACTGGCTCCGGTACAGGGCGGCGTACGCGCCGTCGGCGGCGAGGAGCTCCTCGTGGCTGCCCTGCTCGACGATCGACCCGCGGTCCATGACGAGGATCGTGTCCGCGTCGCGGATGGTCGACAGCCGGTGCGCGATGACGAAGGACGTGCGCTGCGTGCGCAGCCGCGCCATCGCCTGCTGGACGAGGACCTCGGTCCGGGTGTCGACCGACGACGTCGCCTCGTCCAGGACGAGGATCGCCGGGTCCGCGAGGAAGGCCCGGGCGATGGTGACGAGCTGCTTCTCCCCGGCGCTGAGGTTCCCCGCCTCCTCGTCCACAACGACGGTGTCGTAGCCGTCGGGCAGGGCCTGGACGACGTGGTCGACGTGGGCGACGCGCGCGGCCTCGAGGACCTCCTCCGGCGTCGCGCCCGGGCGGCCGTAGGCGATGTTGTCCGCGATCGTCCCGCCGAACAGCCACGTGTCCTGCAGGACCATGCCGACGTTGCGGCGCAGGGCTGCGCGGGACATCCGGCGGGTGTCCACGCCGTCCAGCGTGATCGTCCCGCCGTCGATCTCGTAGAACCGCAGGAGCAGGTTGACCAGCGTCGTCTTGCCCGCCCCGGTGGGGCCGACGATCGCCACCGTCCGACCGGGCTCGACGTCGAGGGACAGGTCGTCGATGAGCGGCGCGTCGGGCTCGTAGCGGAAGGACACGTGCTCGAACGTGACGCGCCCGCGGGCCCGGCCCGCGTCGGCGGCGCCGTCCCGGGTCGGGTCGACCGTGCGGGCCGGGGTCGCGGCCGGCACCGGGTCGGCGGACTGCTCCGGGGCGTCGAGCACCTCGACGACGCGCTCGAAGCTCGCCACGCCCGACTGCAGGAGGTTCATCATCGACGCGATCTGCGTGATCGGCTGGGTGAACTGCCGGGAGTACTGGATGAAGGCCTGCACGTCGCCGAGCGTGATGGCGCCCGCCGCGACGCGCAGGCCGCCGACGACGGCGATCGCGACGAAGGACAGGTTGGACAGGAACATCATCGCCGGGTGGATGAGGCCTGAGATGACGTTGGCCTTGAACGCGGCCTCGTAGAGGGCCTCGTTCTCGGCGTGGAACCGCTCGGAGGCCGCCCGCTGGCGACCGAACACCTTGACCAGCGCGTGGCCCGTGTACATCTCCTCGACGTGCCCGTTGAGGGTGCCGGTCCGGGCCCACTGCTGGACGAACTGCGGCTGCGCCCGCTTGGCGATGACGGCCGTGAGGACGGCAGCGGCCGGGACGGTCACGAGTGCGACGAGCGCGAGCAGCGGCGAGATCCACAGCATCATGCCGAGCACGCCGAGGACCGTGAGGACGGCCTGGACGAGCTGGCTCAGGGTCTGCTGGAGGGTCTGGGCCAGGTTGTCGACGTCGTTGGTGACGCGGGAGAGGAGGTCCCCGCGGGCGCGACGGTCCACCTCCGCGAGCGGCAGGCGGTCGAGCTTGGCCTGCACGTCGCGGCGCAGGCCGAAGACGGTCCGCTGGACGACCCCGGTCGTGATGCGGCCCTGGAGCCAGCCCAGGACCCACGCGCCCAGGTAGAGGGCCAGGGCCAGCAGGAGGACCTGGCGCAGGGCCCCGAAGTCGATCCCCTCGCCGGGCACGAGCCGGGGGGCGGCCGCGGCGATCGCGGCCAGCTCGTCGGAGCCGGCGGCCTCGAGCTGCTCGACGACCTCCGCGCGCGACGCACCGGCCGGCAGCTGCCTGCCGAGCACCCCGGAGAAGATGATGTCGGTCGCCCGGCCGAGCACGTACGGCCCGGCCACCATCGCGACGACCGAGCCGAGCGTGAGGACCGCGACCGCGGCGAGCCGCGCGCGTTCCGGGGCCAGGACGCCCAGGAGGCGCCGCAGCGAGCCGCGGAAGTCGAGCGCCTTGACCGTGGGCATCGTGGCGGCCATGGGGCCGTGGCCCATCGGGCGGGGAGGGCCCGAGGAGGGCGGCGCGCCGTGCCCACCGCCGTGCCCACCGCCGTGCCCACCGCCGTGCCCACCGCCGTCCCCACCGCCGTGCCCACCGGCCGGCCCCGGGGATGCTCCGCCGGACGCGGGTCGCGCGGGGGCGCTCATGCCGCCTCCTCCACGGTGACCTGCGACAGGACGATCTCCCGGTAGGTCTCGTTGGTCTCCATGAGCTCGTGGTGCGTGCCCTCGCCGACGACGACGCCCTCGTCCAGCACGACGATCCGGTCCGCGTGCCGGATCGTGCTCACCCGCTGCGCGACGACGATCACGGTCGCGTCGCGCGTCTCCGGCACCAGCGCGGCGCGCAGCGCCGCGTCCGTGGCGACGTCGAGGGCCGAGAACGCGTCGTCGAACAGGTAGACCCGCGGGCGCCGCACGAGGGCGCGGGCGATGGAGAGCCGCTGCCGCTGCCCTCCGGAGACGTTCGTCCCGCCCTGCGTGATCGCCGCGTCCAGCCCGCCCATCTCGCGGACGAAGTCGGCGGCCTGGGCGACCTCGAGGGCGTGCCACAGGGCGTCGTCGTCGGCGTCCTCCCGGCCGTCGCGCAGGTTGGAGGCGACGGTCCCGGAGAAGAGGAAGGCCTTCTGCGGCACCAGGCCCATCGCGCCCCAGACGGTCTCCAGGTGCAGCGTGCGCAGGTCGACGCCGTCCAGCAGCACCGCTCCGGCGGTCGGGTCCTGCAGGCGCGGGATCATCTGCAGCAGCGTCGTCTTCCCCGACCCGGTGGAGCCGATCACGGCGGTCGTCTGGCCCGGCCGGGCCCGCAGGCTCACGCCGCGCAGCACCGGAGCGGCCGCGCCCGGGTAGCGGAACTCGACGTCCCGCAGCTCGACCTCGCCCTGCAGCACCTCCGGCACCACGGGCGCGACGGCCGGCACCACGGTGCTCTGCGCCCCCAGGACCTCCGTGATCCGCTCGGCGGAGACCTCCGCGCGCGGGATGATCATGACCATCATCACGGCCATCATCACGCTCATGAGGATCTGCATGAGGTAGCTGAGGAACGCCACCATCGAGCCGACCTGCATGGTGCCGTCGTCGATGCGCTGCCCGCCGAACCAGATCACGGCGACGCTCGAGACGTTGAGCACGAGGAAGACGGTCGGGAAGGTGAGGGCCATGATCCGGCCGGTCCCCACCGCGACGTCCATGAGGTCGGTGCTCGCGCGGTCGAAGCGTGCCCGCTCGTGGTCCTCACGGACGAACGCCCGCACGACCCGCATGCCGGTGATCTGCTCGCGCAGGACGCGGTTGATCGTGTCCAGGCGCTTCTGCATCGCGCGGAACAGCGGGCGCATGCGCACCACGGCCGCGGCCAGCACGGCACCCAGGACCGGGACGACGACGAGGAGCAGCGCGGAGAGCTGCACGTCCTCGCGCAGCGCCATGACGACGCCGCCCACCATCATGACGGGGGCGGCGATCATGAGCGTCAGGCCGAGGTAGAGCACCAGCTGGACCTGCGACACGTCGTTCGTCGTCCGCGTGATGAGCGAGGGCGCGCCGAAACGTCCGACCTCCCGCGCCGAGAACGTCTGCACGTGGTCGAAGACGGCGCCGCGCAGGTCCCGTCCCACCGACATGGCGACGCGGGCGCCGGCGTAGACGGCACCCACCGCGCACACGACCTGGGCGGCCGTGACGACGAGCATGATCCCGCCGACCTCGAGGATCCGCCCGACGTCGCCCTGGGCGATCCCCTCGTCGATGAGGTCGGCGTTCAGGCTCGGCAGGTAGAGGTTGGCGACGGCCTGCACCAGCTGGAGGACCGCGACGACGACGACCAGGACCAGGTAGGGGCGCGTGCGGTCGCGGAGGAGCGGGAGCAGCACCGGACCAGTGTCACCCCTGCCACCGACACGGAGAACCCGTTTCTCCTGCGGCGTAGCCGCCCCGTCCTCCCGGGTAGGCCGCTCCCTCCTGCCGAAGGCGGGGCGCGGGCCCTCCCGGGCGTACCCGCCCGGTGGCACCTGTGAACCTCCCGCGCGCGCGGTGCCGACCGGACCGACCCGGTGCCACCCTGGGCCCATGACGGCTCTCGACTCCGCGCACGTCCTCGTCGTCGGCGCCACGGGCGGCCTCGGCGTGCCGATCAGCCGCCGGCTCGCCGAGCGCGGCGCCCGCCTCACCCTCAGCGCCCGGTCCGCGGAGCGGCTGGACGCCCTCGCGGGCGAGCTCGGCGACACCGTCGTGGGCACGCACGCCGTGGACATCACCTTCCCGGCCGCGCCGGGCGAGGTGGTGCGCGAGGCCGCCGCGCGCCGCCCGCTGGACGGGGTGGTCTACGCCGCGGGTGTGGTCGCCTTCGGGCCGGTCGCGGACGTCGACGACGACACCCTGGACGCCCTGCTGCTGACGAACCTCGTCGCGCCCGTGCGGCTCGCGCGCGCGGCGGTGCCGGTCCTGACGTCGGGGGGCTTCCTGGCGAACCTCAGCGCCGTCGTCGCCGAGCGTCCGACGGCCGGGATGGCCGCGTACTCGGCCACCAAGGCCGCGCTGACCGGCTTCGACGCGGCGCTCGCGCACGAGCTGCGCCGGCAGCGGGTGCGCGTCCTGGACGTGCGGCCCCCGCACACCGAGACCGGCCTGGCCGGCCGGCCGATCGCCGGCCAGGCTCCGCCGCTCGGCGTCGGGCTCGACCCCGACGCCGTCGCGGCCCGCGTCGTGCGGGCCATCGAGGAGGACGAGCGGGACCTGCCCGCGGCGGGCTTCTCCGCCTGACCCGCGGGACCTCAGCCCTCGGCGAGCCGGTCCAGCGCGAGCCCGGCGAGCACGGCCGCGGCGACCGGGAGCGCCGCGTCGTCGAACCGGGCCTGCGGGGCGTGGTTGTACGGGGCCGTCGCCGGGTCGGCGCCCTGCGGCGTCGCGCCGAGGAAGAGGAACGCCCCCGGCACCTCCTGGAGGACGTAGGAGAAGTCCTCGGCACCGGACACCGGCTGCCTGGCGGTCTCGTACGCGTCCGGCCCGACGACGGCGCGCGTGACCCGCTCGGCGCGCTCGACCTCGGCGGGGTCGTTCACGGTGACCGGGTAGCCCCGCTCGTACGTGACCTCTGCGGTGAGGCCGTGCGCTGCGGCGATGTTCTCGGCCACCCGGACGAGCCGGTCGGGGACCGCCGCGTGGTGCTCGCGCGAGAACGTCCGGACCGTCGCGTCGAGCTGCGCCGTCTCGGGGATGACGTTGTCCGTCGTCCCGGCGGCGATGCGCCCCACCGACACCACGACCGGGTCGTGCGCGTCGAACTGCCGCGTCACCACGGTCTGCAGGGCCAGCACGATCTCGGCCGCGACCGTCACCGGGTCGGCCGCGAGGTGCGGCATGGAGCCGTGTCCGCCGCGTCCGCGCACGGTGACGTAGAGCTGGTCCGACGCCGCCATCGCGGTCCCGGCCCGGCCGGTGACGACGCGCAGCGGGATGCTGGAGGACGCCACGTGGATCGCGTAGGCCGCGACGACCCGCTCCCCGGCAGCGTCGAGCACGCCCTCGTCGATCATGGAGCGCGCGCCGTGGAAGCCCTCCTCGCCGGGTTGGAACATCAGGACCACGGACCCGGGCAGGTCCTCCCGCCGGGCGGCGAGCAGCCGCGCGGCGCCGACCAGGCCGGCCACGTGCAGGTCGTGCCCGCACGCGTGCATGAAGCCGGTGTGCTCGCTCGTGAAGGACTCGCCGGTCTCCTCGGTGACCGGCAGGGCGTCCATGTCCCCACGCAGCAGCACGGCGGGCCCGGGGCGGCCGCCGCGCAGCACGGCGACGACCGAGCCGAGCGCCGTCCCGGTGGTCACCTCCAGGCCCAGCCCCTCCAGCGCGGCGAGGACGCGCGCCTGGGTCAGGGGCACCTCGAGACCCTGCTCCGGGATGCGGTGCAGGTCGTGGCGCAGGGCGGCGAGATCGGCGGACATCGCCTCGGCGTCGGCCAGGAGGGCGGCGAGCGGGTCGGGGTGCGGCTGGTCCGTCTGGTCGGGCACGGTGCGGCTCCGGTCGTGGTCGTGCCCGGGTCGCGGGCGGGGCGGGGCGTCGGTGCGACGCTACCGGGCCGCGGGGCCGGCCGGTCCCGGTCGGGCCCGTTCCGGCCTGTCCGGCCGCCCAGCCTGGCCGGCGGGCGAGCGGCCTCAGGGTGCGGGGACGTCCACGCGGGCCCGCAGCCCGCCCAGGGGCGCGGCGGCGAGGGTCACGTCGCCGCCGTGCTCCCGGGCGATCTCGCGGACGATCGCCAGCCCGAGCCCGCTGCCCCCGGCCTCGCGCTCCCGGGCCTCGTCCAGGCGGACGAACCGCTCGAAGACGCGGTCCCGGTCCTCCGCGGGGATCCCCGCGCCGTCGTCGTCGACCGTGACGGAGCCCGGCCGCACGGTCACCCGGACGCGCGAGGTGGCGTGCCGCACGGCGTTGTCCACGAGGTTGCGGACCACGCGGCCGAGCGCGGGGGCGTCCCCGAGCGCTCCGCCCTCGCCCTCGACCTCGACCGTGACCTCCGGGCGGCGCAGAGCCGCGGCGGACCCGCCGACGGCGTCGCGCGCCACGTCCGCCAGGTCGACCTCCTCGCGCGCCCGCGGCGCCGACCCGACGCGGGCCAGCAGCAGGAGGTCGTCGACGAGCCCCTGCATCCGCAGCACCTCGCCCACCAGGTCCTCCGCGAGCTCGTCGCTGCGGTAGACCTCCGGGTGCTCCCGGGCGACCTCGAGGCTGGCGCGCAGCGTCGCCAGGGGCGAGCGCAGCTCGTGGGCGGCGTCGGCGACGAACCGGCGCTGGCGGGAGGACGCCGTCTCGAGCCGGTCGAGCATCTCGTTGAGCGTGCGCGCCAGGGCGGAGACCTCGTCGTCCGCCGGGCTGACCGGCAGCGAGCCCGGCCCGCCGGCACGCGCGACCTGGGCGGCGGCGGACCGCATGCGCTCCACCGGGTGCAGCGCGCGGCCCAGCACGAGCCACACCGCGACCGCGAGGATGCCGGTGAGCGTCGGGACCACCCCCACGAGCGAGAGGCTGAGCGCCCGCAGCAGGCCCTGCACCTCCGCGAGCGGCATGGTCGCCACGACGGTCACCGTCTCGCCGCGCCACGTCGCAGGCAGGACGGCGACGCGCGCCTGGCCGTCGTACGCGCTCGCGGACGTGGGGCTGACGACGCCGCTCGTGGCGGTGGCCGCCCGCAGGCGGTCGACCTCGTCCGGCGGCAGGACCGGCAGCGTGCGGCTCGCGCTCGGTGACGTGGCGACGACGCGACCGTCGTCGTCGAGCACCTGGACGATCTCGCCCGGCTCGTCGACCGGCAGGGCCTCGGGGACGGAGTCCGCGGCCACGAGCTCCGCGGTCGTGGCGGCGCGGTCCCGGACGATGGCGTCGAGCTCGGCGACGCGTGAGCGCGACAGGACGGTGGTGAGGGTCAGCGCGCCGGCGATGAGCGTGACGCAGAGCAGGCCGGCGGTGAGGACGGTCAGCCGGGTCCGCAGCGACCGACTCCGCCACGGGTCGGCGTGCGACGCGGTGTCGTGGGCGTCAGCAGGGGTGGTGGCGGGTGCGGCGGCGTCGTCGGGCTCGGCGCGCACGGCGGCTCAGGCCGCCATGCGGTACCCGGCACCCCGCACGGTCACGACCGCGTCGCGCCCGAGCTTGCGCCGCAGGTAGCCGACGTACACCTCGACGACGTTGAGGTCCTCACCGGGGGAGTCCCAGACGTGGTCCCGCAGCTCGACCTTGCCGATGACGCGGTCGTGGTGGCGCATGAGGTACTCCAGCAGGGCCAGCTCGCGCACGGTCAGCTGGACGGCCTCGCCGCCGCGCGTCACGGTGCGGGCCGAGGGGTCGAGCACGATGTCGCCGGCGGTGAGCACCGGGGGGCGCGGTGCGAGCGGGCGCCGGATGAGCGCGCGCAGCCGGGCCACGAGGACGACGAAGGAGAACGGCTTGGTCAGGTAGTCGTCCGCGCCCACGTCCAGGCCGTCCGCGACGTCGTACTCGCCGTCCTTCGCGCTGAGCATGAGGACCGGCGTCCAGACCTCGCGCTCGCGCAGCATGGTCACGACGTCGTAGCCGTTCTTGCCCGGGAGCATGATGTCGACGACGACGGCGTCGTAGTCGCCGTGGGTGGCCATCTCCAGCCCCGTGATCCCGTCGTGGGCGAGGTCCACGGCGAACCCCTCGGCCGCCAGTCCACGCTGCAGGGCACGCGCGAGGCCGCGCTCGTCGTCGATCACCAGGATGCGCACGGGCTCAGCATCCCACCGCGCGGCCCCGGAACGGCTGAGGCGGGCCTGATGACCTCAGCACGGTCTCAGTGCGACCGGGGGAGGCTTCCCACATGACCCAGAGCACCACCCGCACCGACGTCGTCGCCGGTGCCCCCCGTCCCCGGCGGTCGGCGTGGGCCGTCCCCGCCGGCGTCGCGATCGCCGTCGCCGCGGCCTTCGCCACCCCGCCCCTCCTGGCCAGCGCCGGTGACGACGCGCTGCCCGACATCACGGCCGAGCAGCTCGCCGAGCGCGTCGCCTCGGCCGAGCCCGCCCCGCTGTCCGGCACCGTCGTGCACACCGCGCGCCTCGGCCTGCCCGAGCTGCCGCTGACCGAGGCGACGGGTGCGGACCCGGTCGCCCTGCTCGGCGGCTCGTCGACCCTGCGTGTGTGGACGGACGGCGACGAGCGCTCCCGTGTCGCCCTGCTCGGCGCCGCGTCGGAGTACTCGGTCGTCACCGACGGCCCGGAGGCCTGGACCTACTCGAGCACGACGGGCGAGGTCGTCCACTACTCCCTCGACGACGCCGGCCGCGCGCGGTACGAGGAGACCGCGGCCGACCTGCGCGCCGGCCTCGTCCCGGACGTCGTCGGCTCGCTGCCGACGCCGGAGGAGGCCGCACGGACCGCGCTGGAGCAGGTGGAGGGCTACTCGACCGTCACGCTCGACGCCCAGACCACGGTGGCGGGCCGGGCGGCCTACCAGCTGGTCGTGACGCCGCGCGACGCCGAGACGCTGGTCGGGCGCGTCGTGGTCGCGGTCGACGCGGAGACGTCGACGCCGCTGCGGGTGCAGGTCTGGAGCGCGCAGGACGTCCAGGTCCCGGCGCTGGAGGTCGGTTTCACGGACGTGACCTTCGCCCAGCCGGACGACGGCGTGCTGACCTTCTCGACGCCGGCCGGTGCGGTCGTCCGCGAGGTCGTGGTGCCGATGCAGGAGCCGAAGGACCCGGGTGCGCTGGCGGAGCTGCTGGCCGCCGAGCCGCCCGCTCCCGGCGAGCCGGTCGACCCGGCGCTGCTGCCCGAGGGTGTGACGACGTCCGGGACCGGCTGGGAGACCGTGACCGAGGTGTCCGGGGTGGACGTGGCCGCCGTGCTGGCCGGTGACCCGGCCGCCCTGACGGCGCTGCCCGAGTCCGAGCGACTCATCGGCTCGGACCGCGCCCAGGACCTCATCTCGGAGTTCCTGCCGGACGAGGAGCAGGCGAGCGCCTTCGAGCTCGACACCACGACGCTGTACGACAGCCTCACGACCGAGGTGCCGGAGGGCCGGCTGCTCACGTCGGCGCTGGTCAGCGTGCTCGTGACCACGGACGGACGCGTGCTCTACGGCGCCGTCCCGGCCGACGTCCTGCGCGCGCTCGCCTGAGCCCTCGACCGAGCCCTCCGACGAGCACCGCCATGCCTCTCGCCACCGGTAGCGTTCCGGCCGTGGACCTCCCGGTGTCCGAGGCGCGCTCGGTGCGGACGGCGGACCTCGCCGTCCGCACCGAGGGGCTGACCAAGCGCTTCCGGTCCGGGCAGGTGGCGGTCGACGGCATCGACGTCGCCGTCCCGCGCGGCGCCGTCTTCGGGTTCCTCGGCCCGAACGGCTCGGGGAAGACGACGACGATCCGCATGCTGCTCGGGCTCGTCCGGCCCACCTCGGGCCACGCGTGGCTCCTGGACCGGCCCATGCCCGCCTCGGGGGCGTCGGTGCTGCCGCGCGTCGGGGTGCTCGTCGAGGGCCCGGCCTTCCAGCCGTACCTCAGCGGGCGCCGCAACCTGGCGCGGCTGGACGCGAACGACGCGACGGCGGACCCCCGCACGGCGCCCCGGCGCATCGACGAGGCGCTGGAGCGGGTCGGCATGACGGCGGCCGCGGCCAAGCCCTACCGGCAGTACTCGCTCGGCATGAAGCAGCGGCTCGGCCTCGCGGCCGCCCTGCTGCGCCCGCGGGAGCTGCTCGTCCTCGACGAGCCGACGAACGGCCTGGACCCGCAGGGCACGCGCGAGGTGCGCGTCCTCGTCCGCGAGCTCGCCGACGCCGGCACGACGGTCCTGGTCTCCTCCCACCTGCTCAGCGAGATCGAGCAGGTGTGCTCGCACATCGGGATCATGAGCCGGGGCCGCCTCCTCCTGCAGGGGGAGCGCCACGAGGTGATGGGCTCCGGTACGCCGCACGTCCACGTCACCACGACCCCGGCCGACGCCCCCCACGCGGGGGCGCTCCTGGAGGGCCTCGGGGTCCGGCACGTCACGGTCGAGCCCGCCACCGTGCACGCCACCGTGCACGGCGTCCTCGACGACGTCGAGCCGGCGGTGGTGGCACGCACCCTGGTCGGGGCCGGGGTGGACCTGCTGGGCCTGGAGGTGCGCCGCCAGAGCCTGGAGGAGCTGTTCGTGAGCCTCACGGGCGAGGGCTTCGATGTCGCCCGCTGACCTCGCCCCGGTCCCCGCACCGGCCTCGACCTCCTCGGCGCTGCACGGTCCCGCGGACGTCCCGGCCGACGAGTGGGAGCCGCGGCGCGGCGCCGTCGGGCGCATGCTGCGCAGCGAGATGGCGCTGGTCTTCGGCCGGCGGCGCAACGTGGCGCTCCTGTCCGGCCTCGCCGCCGTCCCGCTGCTCCTGGGCCTGGTGCTCTTCGTCGCGCAGGACACGGCGCTGGCCGGTCAGGGACCGGGGTTCGTCGGGCGCGTCACGGGCAACGGGCTGTTCCTCGTCGTCGCGTCGCTCTTCCTGTGCCTGCCCTTCCTGCTGCCCCTCACCATCGGCATCGCCACCGGTGACGCCATCGCGGGGGAGGCGGCGGGCGGGACGCTGCGCTACCTGCTCTCGCTGCCCGTCCGGCGCACGCGGCTGCTCCTGGTGAAGGCGCTCGCGACCCTGGCGTTCGTCGCCGCCGCGGTCCTGGCGATCGCCGTCGTCGCCCTCGCCGCCGGTGCCCTGCTGTTCGGCCTGTCGGACCTCACGCTGCTGTCGGGGGCGACGATCCCCGTGGGGGAGGGCGTGCTGCGCATGGCGGGCGTCGTCGGGTACGTCGCCCTCTCGCTGACGGGTCTCGTCGCCGTCGGGCTCTTCTACTCGACCCTCACCGAGGTGCCGGTGGGCGCCATGGCGGGCACCGTCGTCACGGCCGTGGTGTCGGCCGTCCTCGACACGCTCCCGCAGCTGGCGGTGATCCACCCGGCGCTGCTGACGCACCACTGGCTCGACTTCGCCGAGTTCCTCCGGCTCGAGGTCGACCCCGCCGTGCTCGGCCAGGGGCTCGCGGTGCAGGCCGCGTGGGTCGCCGTCTTCGGCTCCCTCGCCTGGAGCCGGTTCACCACCGCCGACGTCACGTCCTGAGCACGGGGGCCGCGCCGGCCGAGTTCCCCGGCGCGCGCAGCCCAGGACGTGATCCCCACCCGCCCCGACAGCGGTCGACCGCCGTCGGGGCGGGACGGGGCCGGGCGCCCCAGCGACCGCGGCCGCCGGCGGGCGGTCATGCCCGGGTGCCGGCGACCTCCGGGTCCTCGCTGCTCGAGCCCGGCTTGCCCGCGAGGCGACGCCGGGTACCGTCCAGCCACGCCATGGCGGGCGTCGCGGCGACGCCGTGCAGCACGACCGACGCGACCACGACCAGGCCGACCACGGCCCAGAGGCGCTCGGCGTCCATCGTGAAGTCGCCCTCGTGCAGCGCGTAGGCGACGTAGTAGAGCGAGCCGACCCCCCGCACCCCGAAGAACGCGACGACGGCGCGCTCCCGGGGCCCGGTGCTGCTGCCCGTCAGCCCGATCCAGCCGGCGACGGGACGGACGACCAGCAGGAACAGGGCGGCGACGCCGACCTCCACCCAGCCGAGGGGGGCGAGCAGCCCGCGGGCGACCGCGCCGCCGAGCAGCACGAGGACCGCCACGGTGAGCAGCCGTTCGATCTGCTCGACGAAGCTGTGCATGACCTCGTGGTGGGGGTGCCCGCGCTCGGTGCTGCGGAGGGTCGCCGCGGCGACGAAGACGGCGACGAAGCCGTAGCCCTCCGCGAGCTCCGTGGCGCCGTAGGCGAGGAACACGGCGGCCAGCGCGACGAAGCCCTGGAGGTTCTCGGTCAGGCGCTTCGCCGCCGGCACGCCGGAGAAGAAGAGGCGACCCAGCAGCCACCCCACGGCCAGCCCGCCGAGCACGCCCAGGGTGAGGCGCCACAGGACGTCGAGGAGCACCCACTCGACGAGCCAGCCCCCCGGGGCGACGCCGGCCAGACTGATTGCGATGGCCGCATAGGTGAAGGGGAAGGCGAGCCCGTCGTTGAGGCCGGCCTCGGAGGTCAGCGCGAACCGCGCCTGGTCGTCCTCGGCGCCCTCGTCCACGAGCGGCCGGTTGACCTGGACGTCCGTCGCCAGGACCGGGTCCGTGGGCGCGAGGACGGCGGCGAGCAGCACGGCCCCTGCGGCGCCGAGGCCCAGGGCCCACCACCCGAGGAGGCCCGCCGCCAGCATCGTCAGCGGCATCGTGATGGCCAGCAGCCGCCAGGTGGTGCCCCACGTCCGGAAGGAGAACGGGCGGTTCAGCGCGAGACCGGCGCCCATGAGGGAGACGATCACGCAGATCTCGGTCAGGTGGACCGCGACGCTCTCGTAGCGGACGGGGTCGGGGTCCGGCAGCTGCGGCAGGAGGGCGAAGGCGGTCGCGCCGGCCCCGAGGAACACGATCGGCCAGGACACCGGTGCTCTGCGCAGCGCCCAGGGCAGCACCGCGGCGGCCAGGGTGGCGAGCCCGATCGCGGCGTAGACGACTCCGGAGCTCTCGAACTCGATCACTGCGTCACGGTAGGTGTCGTCGGCCGTACCCGCCCACCGAGCATCTCAGCGGGCACCGAGCATCTCAGCGGGCACCGAGCATCTCAGCGGGCACCGAGCATCTCAGCGGGCACCGAGTCGTGCGCCGTGCCGGTCGGCGGGCCTACCGTGCGGGACATGACCCCGCACGTGCGCCAGCTCCGTGTCGTCCTCAACACCGACGACCTCCCCGCCGCGCTCGCCTTCTACCGCGACGCCCTCGGGCTGGCGGAGCGGGAGGCGTTCTCCGGCCCGGACGACGCCCGGGTGGTCATCCTCGACGCCGGTCGAGCGACCCTCGAGCTGGCGAACCCGGCGCAGTCGGCGTTCATCGCCGACGTCGAGACCGGCGGCACCCCCAGCACGCCGGTCCGGCTGGCCTTCGAGGTGGCCGACACGCCGACGGTGACCGTCGCCCTCACCGACGCCTCCGCGCCCCTCCTGGCCGCCCCGGTCCGGACGCCGTGGGAGTCCCTCAACGCCCGGGTGACGGACCCCGAGGGGCTGCACGTCACGGTCTTCCAGGAGCTCGCCGGAAGCCCGCCCGCGGACCTGGTCGGCACGGAGGTCGCGGGGCTGGGCGAGGAGGCCCTGCTCGCCCGCGCGGTGCAGATGGCCCAGGCCAACGCGGCCTCGGGCGCCGAGCCCTTCGGGGCGATCGCGGTGCACGACGGCGTCGTCGTCGGTGTGGGCGTCAACACGCGGGACGTCGCGGTGGACCCCACGGCGCACGCGGAGGTCGAGGCGATCCGGGACGCGGCACGCCGTCTGGGCCGCTCGGACCTCACGGGGGTCACCGTCTACTCCAGCTGCGAGCCGTGCCCCGTCTGCCGGACGGTCGCCGCCGTGGCGCGCGTCGAGGAGGTGGTCTACGCGGCGGACGCCGCCCTGGTCCCCGCAGCCGTCAGCGACCTCCCGGCGGACCTGTGCCGCGCGGTCGCCCAGTACCGGCCCGAGATGGTCCGTCCGGGCCTGACCGGACTGACACGGGAGCAGCTCGCGGCGCCGTTCACGACCTTCCTCGAGCGCGGCGCGAGCGGCTGAGCCGACCTGCGCTCGAAGCCGGGGTCGGACCCTCTCGTCCACCCATCGAGACCGGTTCGTCCCGCTTCGTGACCCGACCGGCGGCCCACGTGCGGGGGTCACGATCCGATCACGGACGGTGCCCCGTTCCGGTCGCATCCGGGTGGCGGCGGGTCGAGGGTGGGAGGACCGGGCCGTCCAGCAGGGGTCGGTCCATGACGGTCAAGGAGGATCGTCCGTGTCAGGAAACCGCGCTATCGCGTACAAGGGTCCGGGCAAGGTCGAGGTCATCGACGTCGACTACCCGACCTTCGAGCTCCAGGACGGGCCCGGCGTCAACCCCGCCAACGTCGGCCGCAAGGTGAACCACGGCGTCATCCTCAAGACGGTGGCGACGAACATCTGCGGCTCGGACCAGCACATGGTCCGCGGTCGGACGACCGCGCCCACCGACCTCGTGCTCGGCCACGAGATCACCGGCGAGGTGGTCGAGGTCGGCTCGGACGTCGAGTTCATCAAGGTCGGCGACCTCGTCTCGGTGCCGTTCAACATCGCCTGCGGCCGCTGCCGCAACTGCAAGGAGCGCAAGACCGGCATCTGCCTCAACGTGAACCCCGACCGTCCGGGCAGCGCCTACGGCTACGTGGACATGGGTGGCTGGGTCGGCGGGCAGGCCGAGTACGTGCTCGTGCCCTACGCCGACTGGAACCTGCTGAAGTTCCCGGACAAGGACCGGGCGATGGAGAAGATCCTCGACCTCGCCATGCTCTCGGACATCTTCCCGACGGGCTTCCACGGTGCGGTCACGGCCGGCGTCGGGGTCGGCGCGACGGTCTACGTGGCCGGTGCGGGACCGGTCGGCCTCGCCGCTGCCACGGGCGCACAGCTGCTGGGCGCCGCCGTCGTGATCGTGGGCGACCTCAACGAGGACCGGCTCGCCCAGGCCCGCAGCTTCGGCTGCGAGACCATCGACGTGTCCAAGGGCGACCCGGGGGAGCAGATCGCGGAGATCCTCGGGGTGCCCGAGGTGGACTGCGGCGTCGACGCGGTCGGCTTCGAGGCCCGCGGCCACGGCCAGGACGCGAGCCACGAGGCGCCGGCGACGGTGCTCAACTCGCTCATGGACATCACCAAGGCCGGTGGGGCGCTCGGCATCCCCGGCCTGTACGTGACGGGTGACCCCGGTGGCATCGACGAGGCCGCCCAGAAGGGCTCGCTGTCGCTCAGCCTGGGCACCGGCTGGGCCAAGTCGCTGTCCTTCACCACGGGCCAGTGCCCCGTGATGAAGTACAACCGCGACCTGATGATGGCGATCCTGCACGACCGGGTGAGCATCGCGAAGAACGTCAAGGCCACCCCGATCACGCTCGACAAGGCCCCCGAGGGCTACGCCGAGTTCGACGCGGGCGCGGCGAAGAAGTACGTGCTCGACCCGAACGGGTACCTCGGCGCCGCCTGAGGTCCCAGCGCAGCGGGAGCAGCGAGCCCGGACCGGCAGGTCCGGGCTCGCTGTCGTCGGGGCTCGCTGTCGTCCGGGCTCACGGTCCTCGGCGGGCGGCTCGCCGTCGCCGGTCAGGCGGCCCGGCGCTCCAGGCGCACGACGACGCTCTTGCTGGTGGGGGTGTTCGAGTCGTCCGCCGTCGAGTCGAGGGGGACCAGCACGTTCGTCTCCGGGAAGTAGGCGGCGGCGCAGCCCTTCGCGGTGTCGTACGCGACGACGCGGAAGGCCTCGGCGCGCCGTTCGACGCCGTCGGTGAACTCCGAGACGAGGTCCACGACGTCGCCGTCGGCGAACCCCAGCTCGACCAGGTCGGCGGCGTTGACCAGGACCACGCGCCGCCCGCCGTGGATGCCGCGGTACCGGTCGTCCGGGCCGTAGACCGTGGTGTTGTACTGGTCGTGGGACCGGAGGGTCTGCAGCAGCAGGCGGCCGGGCGGCGTGCGGGGCCACCACAGCGGCGTCGTCGTGAAGTGCGCCTTGGTGCTCGTCGTCTCGAAGGTGCGGACGTCGTGGGGTCCGTGCGGCAGGCGGAAGCCGCCCGGGTCGTCGATGCGCCGCTCGTAGTCGACGAAGCCCGGGACGACGGCCTCGATGTGCCGGCGGATCAGGCGGTAGTCGTCCTCCATCGCCTGCCAGTCGGCCTGCGGGCTCCCCGGCCGCGGGGTGCCGTCGGCGTCGTGGAAGAGCGCGCGGGCGAGCCGGCACACGATCGCGATCTCCGACAGCAGGTCCTTCGCGGGCGGCTGCAGGTGGCCCGACGACGCGTGGACCATCGACATCGAGTCCTCGACGGTCACGCGCTGCCGGCCCGTGCGCTGCACGTCCAGGTCGGAGCGGCCGAGCGTGGGGAGGATGATCGCCGTCCGCCCGGGGGCCAGGTGGGAGTGGTTGAGCTTCGTGCTGACCTGCACCGTCATGGCGCACGAGCGCAGTGCGGCCTCGGTGACCGCCGTGTCCGGCGCCGCCTTGAGGAAGTTGCCGCCCATGCCGAGGAAGAACCGCACGCGGCCGTCCCGCATCGCGCGGATGGTGTCGACGGTGTCGAAGCCCGCCTCCCGCGGGCTGGCGAACCCGAACTCCGCCTCCAGCCGGTCCAGGAACGGCTGCGGCATCTTCTCGAAGATGCCCATGGTGCGGTCGCCCTGGACGTTGGAGTGGCCGCGCACCGGGAGCAGACCCGCGCCGGGACGCCCGAGGTTCCCCTGGAGGAGGACCAGGTTGACGATCTCCTTGATCGTGGCCACGGCGTGCTTGTGCTGCGTCAGCCCCATCGCCCAGGCGACGATCGTCCGGTCGGAGTCGAGCAGCATCTCGGCGACCTCGCGGATCTGCGCCTCCGTGAGGCCCGTGGCCTCCTCGAGGTCGCTCCACGGCGTCGCGCGCAGGTTCGCGGCGTACTCCTCGAGGCCGACCGTGTGCTGCTCGACGAAGCCGTGGTCGAGCACCGACGTCAGCCCGAGGGAGCGACGGCCCGCGTCCTCCGCCTCGAGCAGCACCTTGCCCAGCCCCTGGAAGACGCCGAGGTCCCCGCCCAGGCGCACCTGGAGGTGGACGTCTGCGATGCGGGTGCCACGGCCGAGCATGCCGTGGACGCGCTGGGGGTTGCGGTAGTGCGTCAGGCCCGCCTCGGGCAGCGGGTTGATGGCGACGATGCGCGCGCCCTGCTCCTTGGCCTTCTCCAGCGAGGTGAGCATCCGCGGGTGGTTGGTGCCGGGGTTCTGGCCGGCGATGAGGATGAGCTTGGCGGTCTCGACGTCGTGCAGCGTCACCGAGCCCTTGCCGATGCCGATGGTCTTGCCCAGCGCCTCGCCGGAGGACTCGTGGCACATGTTCGAGCAGTCCGGCAGGTTGTTCGTGCCGTAGCCGCGGACGAGGAGCTGGTAGAGGAACGCGGCCTCGTTGGAGGTGCGGCCCGAGGTGTAGAACGCCGCCTCGTCCGGGCTGTCCAGCGCGCGGAGCTGGGCGGCGATCCGGTCGAACGCGTCCTCCCAGGTGATCGGCCGGTAGTGGGTGTCCCCGTCCTCGCGCAGCATCGGCGTGGTGAGCCGGCCCTGCCGGTTGAGCCAGTGGTCGTCGTGCTCGTAGAGGTCGTCGATCGAGTGCTCGGCGAAGAACTCGGGCCGGATCCTCTTGCGGGTCGCCTCCGACGCCAGCGCCTTGGCGCCGTTCTCGCAGAACTCCGCGTGGCTGCGGTCCGGAGCGTTCGGGTCCGGCCAGGCGCAGCTCATGCAGTCGAAGCCGTCGGCCTGGTTCATCCGGAGCAGGCCGCTGACGGTGCGGACGGGGCCCATCTCCCGCAGCGCGTGCTGCATCGCCGTCGTCACCCCCGGCACGCCCGCCGCGGTGCGCTTGCGTCGACCCACCTTCAGGCCCGGCCGGTCCAGGTCCTGGTCGGGATGCTCGGCCGGGTGGGGGTCGGGCCGGACAGGGTCCCCTGCGGGCGTCGTCGCCATCCGTCCATGCTAGGCCGGGGCGTCGGCGCGGGCACCCGGCACGCGACGGCGCGACGGTGCCGCGTGGTCCAGGCTGGGGGGATGCGGATGACGAAGCGGTGGCGCGTGCGCCGGCTCTCGGCCGACGGGGGCGTCCGGGAGCGGGCCGACGTGCTCGCGGGGGAGGAGCCGCTCGAGATCCACGTCGCGGGCCGGTCCTACGCGGTCACGATGCGCACCCCGGGGCACGACGTCGAGCTCGCGGCGGGCTTCCTCGTCTCGGAAGGCGTCCTGGGTGCGGCCGACGACGTCCTGGTCATGGACGACCGCGCCGGCGTGACGCCGGCGGGGGAGCGGGACCGCAACGTCCTGGACGTCCGCCTGGCCCCGGGCGTGCCGCTGCCCGACGGGTCGCGGCAGCGTCACGTCTACACGACGAGCAGCTGCGGCGTGTGCGGGACCGCCTCGATCGAGGCGGTCCGGACGGTGAGCCGCTTCGACCCGGCGGCCGACGACGTCTCGGTGCCGTTGAGCACCCTCCTCGGTCTGCCCGCGCGGCTCCGGTCCCAGCAGGAGGTGTTCGGCCGCACGGGCGGGGTGCACGCGGCGGCACTGCTCGAGCTGGATCCGGGCCGGCCCGCCGCGGACGCCGAGGGCACGCTGGTGTGCGTCCGGGAGGACGTCGGCCGGCACAACGCCGTGGACAAGGTGGTCGGGTGGGCGCTGCTGGCGGGTCGCCTGCCGCTGCGCCGCACGGTCCTGCAGGTCTCGGGGCGGGCGTCCTTCGAGCTCGTGCAGAAGGCCGCGATGGCAGGGATCCCGGTGCTGTCCGCGGTGTCCGCCCCGTCGGCCCTGGCGGTCGAGCTGGGCGAGGAGCTCGGCGTGACCGTGGTCGGCTTCAACCGGGGCGACGCGCTCAACGTCTACAGCCGCGCCGACCGCGTCGTGCCCTGAGTCTGCCGGTCACACGTCCAGGATCGTGATCCGGACGCGCGCGGTGGCACCCGCCTCCAGCCGCTCGGCGGCGCGCACGGCCTTCTTCACCGGCAGGACGTAGGTGCGGGCGCGGCTGTCCGGGAAGAGCGACGTGCGCCAGACGGAACCGCCGACGGTCACCTCGACCCGCACGCTGCCGAACCCCCGTGCCCGCGTCCCGACCAGGTCGAGGATCTCGTCGGCCTGCGCCTCCGGGACGCTGACGAAGGTCCACGTGTCGGTCTTGCGGGCGTCCCACACCCACACGGGCGACTCGAACTCGTAGGTGGGCCGGGCCGCTCCGGGCGCGCTGGTGTCGTCCACACGCGCAAGGGTGCCCGACACCACCGACACCTCGGCCGGCGGGCCCGCTGGAGGACCGGCTCGTGTGACTGGCACGGTTCTACCGTGACACGGGTCACACCTGATCACCCTTCTGGCGTAGTGTGTGCCGCCCGGGACCGCTCACACCGACGGCCCGCCGTGCACAAAGGGGTAGCACCACATGACACAGAAGGACACCGGGGGCGCGACGAGGCGCCGTCGGCTCTGCGCCGGACTCGGCGCCACCGCCCTCCTGCTCGCCGGCACTGCCACACCGTTCGCCGTCGCCGCCGAGTCGGGACCGCAGGACCTGGGCTCGGCCGCCGACCTCGGCGTGGCCGTGCCGACCGGCACGCCGGACCTCACCCAGGAGTACGCCACCTCGCCGACCGGAGCGTGGTTCGTCGAGCTCGAGCCGCGGCCCACCTCGCGCGGGGGCTCCGCGGCCGCCGTCGGGCGCGCGCAGGAGGCGTTCCTCGCGCAGGCGAAGGGTCAGGGCATCCCGGTCGAGGTGCGCCAGCGCTTCTCCAGCCTGTGGAGCGGTGTCTCCGCCCGGATCGACGACGACGACGTCGCCGCCGTGGCGGACCTGCCGGGTGTCGCCGCGGTGCACCCCGTGCTCGAGGTGGACGCGCCGCAGCAGGCGTCGTCGTTCGAGCCGGAGATGCTCACCGCGCTCGCGATGACCGGTGCGGACGTCGCGCAGAGCGAGCTCGGCCACACCGGCGCGGGGATCCGCGTCGGCGTCGTCGACACCGGCATCGACACCGACCACCCCGACTTCGGCGGCAGCGGCACCGACGGCACGACCGCGTTCCCCTCGGCGCGGGTGGTCGCCGGGTACGACTTCGTGGGCGACGACTTCAACGCCGACGACAGCTCGCCGGGCTACCAGCCGGTGCCGGCGCCCGACGGCGACCCCGACGACTGCCAGGGCCACGGCACCCACGTCGCCGGCATCGTCGGCGCGAACGGCGACACGGCGGCCGGGGGCGTCCGCGGCGTCGCGCCCGAGGTGGAGCTCGGCGCGTACCGGGTGTTCGGCTGCGAGGGCTCCACGACGAGCGACATCATCGTCGCCGCCCTCGAGCGGGCCCTCGCCGACGGCATGGACGTCGTCAACCAGAGCCTCGGTGCGGCGTTCCAGAGCTGGCCCGAGTACCCCACGGCCGTCGCGAGCGACAACCTCGTGGCGGCGGGCGTCGTCATGGTCGCCTCGATCGGCAACAGCGGCGCCTCCGGCACGTGGTCGGCCGGTGCCCCCGGCGTCGGCGACGACGTCATCGGCGTCGCCTCCTTCGACAACACCGCCGTGACCGCGCAGGTCCTCGAGGTCGACGGCCGTGAGGTCGCCTACAGCCCGGGGGCTGGTGCGCCCCAGCCGCCGACGTCGGGCTCCCTGCCCCTCGTCGCCCTGGGTGCCCCGGGCACCGCGGCCGCGCGGAGCTGCGAGGCCGTCCCGGCCGACCTGGTCGCGGGGGCGGCCGTCCTCATCGAGCGGGGCGCCTCCGCCGCCTACCCCGGCTGCGACCCGACCTTCTACGCCAAGGCGCTCCGGGCCCAGCAGGCCGGCGCCGCGGCCGTGGTCCTCTACAACAACGTCCCTGGGATGTTCAGCCCGAGCGTGGCCGGCGCGGTGCCGATCACCATCCCGGTCGTCGCCGTGACGAACACCGACGGCGCCGCGCTCACCGCGGCGACGGCGGACGGCGCCACGCTGACGTGGACGGACCAGGTCGGCAGCGTGCAGAACCCGACCGGTGGCCTCGTCTCGAGCTTCAGCTCCTACGGCCTGACGGCGGACCTGCAGCTCAAGCCCGACCTGGGTGCCCCGGGCGGCAGCATCTACTCGACGTATCCCCTGGAGAACGGCCGCTACGCCACCCTCTCGGGCACGTCGATGTCGGCGCCGCACGTCGCGGGCGCCGTGGCGCTCCTGCTCGAGGCGCGTCCCGACCTGGGGGCGACCGAGGTGCGTGACCTGCTCCAGAACTCGGCGGAGCCCGCCGTCTGGTCGCTCAACCGCCGCCTCGGCTTCCTCGAGCCGGTCCACCGGCAGGGCGCAGGCATGATCCAGGTCGACGAGGCGATCCTCGCCGACACGCGCGTCACCCCGGGCAAGCTGTCGCTCGGGGAGAGCGAGGGCGGGCCGGTCGAGCGCACCCTCACCGTGACCAACGACGGCGAGGCCGACGTCACCTACGCGACGTCCTTCGAGGACGCGATCTCCACCGGGGGCAACCCGGACGCGCCCGGCTTCACGCTGGGCACGAGCGACGTGCAGATGCCGGCGACCCTCACGGTCCCCGCCGGTGGGTCTGCCGAGCTCGTCGTGTCCATCGCACCGGACGCCGGGCTGGACCTCGTCCAGTACGGCGGCTACCTGCGGCTGACCCCGGTCGAGGGTTCGACCGAGGACGACGTCCTCGGGGTGCCCTTCGCCGGCTTCGCGGGGGACTACCAGGGCCTGGAGGCGCTGGGGGACCTGGGCACGACCCCGTTCCCGCTGCTGGCGTCGCTCACCGCGTGCGACCGGCTCATCGGCGTGGGCTGTGTCGCGGGGGGCGAGTGGGACGTCGCCGGTGAGGGCGCCGTCTTCACGATGGTCGACGGCGACGTGCCCAGCGTGCTCACGCACGTCGAGCACCCGCTGCAGTCGCTGACCATCCGGGCCTACCGGGTGCTCCCGGGCACGGCGACGCCCAGCGAGGTCCGCGGGGCGAAGTCCCTGGTGGGCGTCGAGGAGCATGTCGGGCGCGACTCCGGCGGGTTCAGCGTCCGCACCTGGGACGGCACGCTCGCGAAGACGAGCGGCAAGGGCCGGATCACCCTGCCCGACGGCGTCTACGTCCTCGAGGTGACCGCGCTCAAGGCGCTCGGTGACCCGGCGAACCCGGCGCACGTCGAGACGTGGACGAGCCCGGCCTTCACGGTCGACCGGCCGGGTCGATGACCTGACCGGCTGAGCGGAGCCAGGAGGCCCGGACGGTGCAGACCGTCCGGGCCTCCTGTCGTCGGACCCCCGCCGGAGGCCGCCGCGGACCTCACGGCACGACGTTCTCCAGCGGCCCGCCGGCGACGAAGCGCCGGACCTGCGCCTGGACCAGCCGGCGTGCCCGCGGCTCGAACGCGGTGGTGTTCCCACCGACGTGCGGCGTCAGGAGCAGCCCGGGGGCGTCCCACAGCGGGTGGCCTGCGGGCGGCGGCTCGGGGTCGGTCACGTCCACGGCGGCGCGCAGCCGCCCGGTGGCCAGCTCGGCGAGCAGCGCGTCGGTGTCGACGACCGCACCGCGCGCGACGTTGACCACGAGGGCGCCGTCGGGCAGCGCCGCGAGGAACCGCGCGTCGACGAGGTGCCGCGTCGCGGCGGTGAGCGGGACGACGAGGACGACCACGTCCGCCGTCGGCAGCAGGTCGGGGAGCTCGTCGATGCCGTGGACCACGGTGCCGTCCGGCTCGCTCCGGGCCTGGCTCGCCACCGGGACCACCTCGCACTCGAACGGCGCCAGCCGGCGGCCCACGGCCTGGCCGATCGACCCCCAGCCGACGACGAGGACGCGTCGGTCGGCGAGCGCGGGGTGCCGGGCGTGGGCCCAGTGGTGGGCGTCCTGGGCCCGCACCGCCTCGTCGAACCGGCGCAGGGAGGCGATCGTCAGACCGACGGCCAGCTCCGCGGTGCTCGCGTCGTGCACGCCCCGGGCGTTGCAGAGGTCCACGCCCGGCGGGACGAGGTGGGCCAGGTGCTCGACCCCCGCCGTCAGGGACTGGACCGCGCGCAGGGCGGGCAGGCCGCGCCGCAGGGGGTCCGTCGCCCAGGGGGCGAACGTGTAGGGCACGACGAAGAGGCCGACGCGGTCCAGGACGTCGTCGGCCGGCAGCGGGCCGCCGTCCCAGACGACGACCTCGGCGCCGTCCGCCTCGACGGGGAAGGGCGTGAGGACGGTCGGGTGCGTGGTCATGGCCCGATCATGCCGCCCGGTCCGGGCCCGACCGCACGGGTCGGGTCCCTGCCGGAGGACCGAACGGCCCGCCCCGTGGGGGCGGGCCGTCAGCTCCTCCGGGCGCGGACGCCCCGTTCGGCGCGCTCAGCGCCGGGCGAGCTTGGCCAGGATGCCCTGCTTGACCTCTTCGGGCTTCTGCAGCTCGCCCTGCTGGGCGTTGAGCACCAGCACCGAGCCGACGAGCGCGGGGGTCACCCACTGGAGCACCTTCTGCTGCTTCTGCGCCTTGGCCACGTCCGCGGGCGTCGCGGCCGACGGCGTGACAGCGCCCTCGGCGGGGGCGTCCCCGGCCTCGGCGAGCTTCGCGCCGAGCGCGCCGCTCCACGCGGTGGTCCCCAGGGCGGCGGCCGTGAGCGCGAGCTTCGCGATCGTGCTGGCCCCCACGCCCTGCTGGATCGCGAGGCGGTCCTTGTTCGCCCAGAGGAGGCCGGCGCCACCCACGAGGTGCGCACCGATCGCGGCGGTGTTGAGTGGTGCCCACTTGCCCCAGCCGGCCGATGCGGTCTTGAGGCGGTCCGTCGGGTTGGAGACGACCTTCGAGGCGCCGTTGAGGCCGACGGCCCCCATGAGGTTGCCCCCGAACCAGGCAGCGGCGCCGAGGTCGTGCAGCGAGCGGATGACGGTGTTCGTGCTCATGAGTGATCCCCCAAGGGTCTCGTCGGAGCGCGGGAGGTGCGGACGCGACGGGTCGCCGCGCGACCTCCACCGTGCGTCGAGGTCTTCATGAGCGCATCTGGGGGAGCGAGAGCGACCGAGGTCCGGCCAGGTGCCGCTCAGGTGATCACGGAGCGGGGCGTAGCATCTCGCCCTTGTGAGCGCTCTCGTCGAGGTCGTGCTGCCGCGGCGCCTCGGCACGGACTTCCGCTGGTTGATGGGCTCGTCGTGGACGAGCAACCTCGGCGACGGCATCGCGCTCGCCGCCGGGCCGCTCCTCGTCGCCTCGCTCACGGACGACGCCCGGGTCGTCGCGCTCGCGGCAGGCCTGCAGTGGCTGCCGCCCCTCCTGCTCGGCCTCCCGGCCGGCGTGCTCACGGACCGGCTCGACCGCCGCCGCATCGTCATCACCGTCAACCTCGTCCGGGTCGCGGTGCTCCTCGTGCTGGCGACGTTGCTGCTCACGGGCCAGGCACCGGTGCCGGTCGTCCTGCTGACGCTGTTCCTCCTGGCGAGCGCCGAGGTGTTCGCCGACAACAGCGCGCAGACGTTCCTGCCGACGCTCGTCGCCCGCCAGGACCTGGCGCTGGCCAACGCGCGCCTGCAGGCGGGGTTCGCGACCGTCAACCAGCTCGCCGGGCCGCCGATCGGGGCAGCGCTGTTCGCGCTCGGCACGATGTGGCCGTGGACCACCCAGGCGCTGGTCATGGTGCTGAGCGTGGTCCTGGTGTCCCGGATCTCGCTGCCCCCGCACGGTCGTGAGCGGGCGCCGCGCAGCCATGTCCGGCGCGACGTCGCCGACGGCCTGCGGTGGGTGCGCCACCACGCGGCCGTGCGGACCCTCGTCATCACGATCTTCGTCTTCAACGTGACCTTCGGCGCCGCCTGGTCCGTCCTCGTGCTCTACGCGACCCAACGGATCGGGCTGGGTCCCATCGGGTACGGCCTGCTCACGACGGTCGGCGCCGTCGGCGGCATCGTCGGGATCGCGGCGTACGGGTGGCTGACCCGCCGGGTGAGCCTGGGCAACCTCATGCGGGCGGGGCTGGTCATCGAGACCCTCACCCACCTGGGACTCGCGCTGGCCCGGAGCCCGTGGGTGGCGCTGCCGATCTTCTTCGTCTTCGGGCTCCACGCCTTCGTGTGGGGCACGACGTCGACCACGATCCGGCAGCGGGCCGTCCCCCTCGAGCTCCAGGGGCGCGTCGGCAGTGTGAACCTGGTCGGGGTGTTCGGGGGCCTCGTCGTCGGATCGGCGATCGGCGGGGTGCTCGCGGAGCGCTGGGGCGTCACCGCCCCGTTCTGGTTCGCGTTCGCCGGCTCGGTGGTGTTCGTGGTCCTGCTGTGGGGCCAGCTGCGCCACGTCGCCCACGCCGACGACGCCCTCACCATCCCCGACGCCCCGGGGGGCTCGAGCACACCAAGGCCCGACGCCCCGGGCGCCGGCTGACCGTCGTCGTCGTCGTCGGCGGCAGCCCGCCCCGCCCCTCGCGTCTCGCGGTCAGCGAGGGAGCCGCCGTCCGGCTCGTCCGCTCAGGGCACGGCGTGCCGGGCGAGCAGGACGGCGACCTCGTAGTGGCTCGTCTGCGGGAACATGTCGAGCACCCGGGCCTGGACCGGGACGAGCGACGGCATCGCGGCGAGGTCCCGCGCCAGGGTGACAGCGTTGCAGCTCGAGTACACGACGTGGCGCGCGCGGGACGCCTCGAGCCAGCCCGCCAGCTCCGGTCCGATGCCGCGCCGGGGCGGGTTCACCACGACGAGATCCGGCGCCTCGTGCGGCTGCGTGCGCAGCGCGAAGGCCGTCGCTTCGTCGGCGACGAACGCCGCCCCGGCGAGGCCCGCCTCGCTCGCCGAGAGCTGCGCGCTCGCGACCGCCTCGGTGCTCACCTCCACCCCGACGACGTCGCGCCCGGGGCCGGCGACGTGCAGCGCGAAGCCCCCGACACCGCAGTACAGGTCCCACACCGACGACGGCGCCGCGGCGTCGACCCAGTCCCGCGCCTGGCGGTACAGGGCCGCGGCGACCGGGGTGTTCGTCTGGAAGAAGCTCTGCGGCCGCAGGTGGAGGGTCACGGCGTCCAGGCGCATCGGCAGCGTCTCGTCCGCGGTCAGCACGATCTCGCGCTCGCCCTCCAGGACGGCCTTGTGCTCGGGCTGGACGTTCACCGACACCACGCGCACGCGCGGCAGGGCGGCACGCAGCGCCGGCAGGTGCTTGCGCAGCCGCGCCACCGCCTCGGTCGACCGCAGCACGAACCGCACCATGAGCTCGCCGTCGGGGGACTCGGTCACCAGCAGGTGCTTGAGCTCGCCCCGGCGGGCGGGCACGTCGTACGGGGTGAGCGCGGCGCCGGTCACGACGCGGGCGAGGGCCGGCAGCGCCGCGTGCAGGCCGGGGGAGTGCAGGGCGCAGTCGCGCAGGTCGACGCCGTGCCCGTCCGCGTCGAGGATCCCGAGCGTCGGCTGCTGGACCGTGCCGGCGACGACCATCTTCGCCTTGTTCCGGAACCGGGCCTCGGGGCTGAGCACGGGCGGCAACCAGGCGAGCCCGGCCGGGTCGCCGAGGAGCGTGCGGCAGTGGCGCTCCTTGCCGGCGACCTGCTCGGCGTACGGCGTGGGGAGCAGCGTGCAGGACCGGCACAGCGCCGCGTCGTAGTAGTGGCACTGCACCCGCGGAGTGTAGGCCGACCGGCGGCGGGAGCCGCCGCGGCCGGGTCTTCCCTGCGCCCGGGTTCAGGCGTAGACCTGCTGCATCGGCGCGTCCGCGTCGGTCCGACCCCAGGAGGCTCTCCGTGCCCAGGTTCATGGACGTCCACCACGGCATGCACGGCATCACGCCCGAGGCGCTGCACGCGGCGCACCAGGCCGACCTCGACATCCAGGCGGAGGAGGGGGTGGACTTCCAGCACGCCTGGGCCGACCCGGACTCGGGCACGGTGTGGTGCCTCTCCGATGCGCCGGACGCCGGGGCCGTCCAGCGCATCCACGAGCGCGCCGGTCACCCCCCGACGGAGGTGTTCGCGGTCCCCGTCGAGGCCTGACCCGTCCTGCCCGGGACCGGGGGTGCGCCGACCGTGCCCCCCGGTCCCCGGTGCGGGCGGCGGTCGCGCCGGAGGGGTCAGCCCACGCTGCGGGCGCCCAGCCAGGGCTCGAGCACGTCCTCCCGGTCCAGCCACGCGCCGAGGCCACGGTGCATCTCGGCGTCGGTGAGCAGGATCTCCTCGAACGCCTCGCGGAGCGCCGGCCGCTCGTCCCCGGTCCCGGTGAGGACGAGCCGGGTGAACGGCGTGCGCCGACCCCACGTGCCGAGCTCCCCGACGCTCAGCTGTCCGCCCGCGCCGTCCCAGGCGACGACCGAGTCCGGCCGGTTCGCGACCCAGAACACGCCCCGGCCCCGGACGCGCCCGCAGCCGAGGCGGCCCACGTGCTCGACGAAGCGCTCGGGGTGGAAGGGCCGCGGCGAGGTGAGCTCCAGGGTCCAGACGCCGCTCGGGGAGGTGCGGTGCGGCGCCGTCGCGAGCAGGGGGTCGAGGCGGGCCTCGCCCTGCCCGGTCTCGTGACGTCCGGTGAGCAGCCGGGGGAGGTCCAGGCCGTGCAGCCCGTCGACGCGCAGGCCGTCGCGCGCGCGGAGGTGGTCGACCAGGTCGGACCCGGCGTGCGGCCAGGTGCTGCCCTCCCGCGTGGCGACGACGACGTCGGCGTGGGCGAGCTGGGCGGCCAGCGCCTCGCCCACCGAGCGGCGGTCCGCGGAGGTCAGCGCGAGCCCGCGCTCGTCGAGGAGGTCGTCGCCGAGGACGTCCTCGACGACGGTGTCGAGGTCGACGGTCGCGACCACCGGGGCGAGCCGGTACCGGGCGAGGTCCCGCCCCGCGCGCAGGTGCTGAGCCAGGGTGCGCGCGACCGGGAGGCTCTCGCCGGAGACCGGGAGCGCGAGGACGACGGCGCCCCAGCGCCCCTCCTCGGCGAGGCGGCGCAGGACCGGCAGGGCGTCCTCCCGGACGGCGCAGCTGAGGCACGCGTGCTCGAGCTCGAGCCGCTCGTCCTCGAGGACGCCGCGCGCGTCCTGGACGACGCGGCGCAGCTCGCCGTCGCCCGTGGGCCCGTCGGTGATGTCGTGCCGGACGACGACGGCGTCCGGCACGTCGGCGAGCACGTGCATGACGGCGAGGTCCCGCAGAACGGGCTCGATGCCGGCGAGGACGGTGAGGGGCAGGCGGTGAGGCACGGCGGTCCTTTCGGGTGGGCGGCAGGGAGCGCGGGAGCGCGGGCGGACCGACTCTAGGCTTGACGAGAATGATTATCAATCCTAGTTTTCTGCCGTCCGACCGATCCCGCTCCACCAGGAGGCTCCGTGTCCGCCGTCTGCCAGGTCCTGGGCACCTCGCCCGGCTTCGGCCGGTCGATCTCGCACTCGCACCGCCGCACCCCGCGCCGCTTCGACCCCAACATCCAGCGCAAGCGGTACTGGGTCCCCTCGCTGGGCCGTCACGTCACGCTCCGCGTCAGCGTGCGCGGGATCCGTGTCATCGACCGCCGCGGCATCGACGCCGTCGTCGCGGACCTCCGTCGCCGGGGGGAGAAGGTCTGATGGCGAGCCGCACGACCGATCCGCGCCCCGTCATCACCCTGCGGTCCACCGCCGGGACCGGTGCCTCGTACGTCACCCGGAAGAACCGGCGCAACGACCCGGAGCGCATGGTGCTGCGCAAGTACGACCCCGTCGTGCGCCGGCATGTCGACTTCCGCGAGGAGCGCTGAGATGGCGAAGACGTCGAGGATCGTCCGCGACCGGCAGCGACGCGAGGTCGTCGCGCGCTGGGCCGAGCGGCGCCGGGCGCTGAAGCGGGCCTCCGTCGACCCGCACCGCACCGCGGCCGAGCGCGCCGAGGCCATGCGGGCCCTGCACGCGCTGCCGCGCGACGCGAGCCCGACGCGGCTGCGCAACAGGGACGTCGTGGACGGGCGTCCACGGGGTCACCTGCGCAGCGTCGGCCTGTCCCGCATCCGCTTCCGGCAGATGGCCCTTCGGGGCGAGCTACCGGGGTTCACGAAGTCCAGCTGGTGACCGGCTCCCGCCGGTCGAGGAGGGGGCCGTGAGCGTGAGGGCGTCGCCGGCTGTCAGGCGCCGGTCATGACGCGGTCACGGCCGCCGCGCTTGGCCGCGTAGAGGGCGGTGTCGGCGCGCGCGACGACGTCGTCGGCCGGCTCGCCCGGGCTGCCGGTCGCGACGCCGATCGAGATGGTCACCTGGCCCACGCCCGGCTGGGTGCGGGCGGCGATCGCCGCCCGCAGGCGCTCGGCCAGGGCCAGGGCGGCGGCGTTCCCCGTGCCGGGCAGGAGCACCAGCACCTCCTCGCCGCCCCAGCGCACCGCGACGTCGTCGGACCGGACGGCCGCCTGGACGGTCGCCGCGACGCGCTGGAGGACCACGTCGCCGACCTGGTGGCCGTGGTTGTCGTTGACCAGCTTGAAGTGGTCGACGTCCCCGAGCAGGACGCTGTACTCCCGCCCCGCGGCCTGGGCCGCGTCCAGCGCCTCCTGGCCGGCGCGCCGCGTGAGCAGTCCCGTCAGGGAGTCGGTGCTCGCGATGGCCTGCAGGTTGTGCTCCCGCTGGACGGCGGCGGTGACGTCCTTCGCCGTGCACACGAGCCCCCCGACGCTGCCGTCCGGCTCGAGCACGACCGCCACCGTGACGTCCACGTCCACGAGGCGGCCGTTCTTGTGGCGCCACCGGGACGTGGAGCGGTAGCCGGTCCGGGAGCGCACCGCCTCGCGCAGGGAGGCGTCCGCGCCGGGGGCGAACGCGGCGTGCAGCTCGTTGGGCCGGCGGCCGACCAGCTCGCTGGTGTCGTAGCCCGTGAGCAGCTCCGAGCCGTGGCTGGCGAAGACGATGCGGGTGTCGGCGTCGAGGACGAGGACGGGGTCCGAGGCCGACTCGAGCGCCCGCAGGAGCAGCTCGCGCTCGCGGATCGCCCGCGCCTCACGCGTGCGCTCCTGCTGCACGGAGATGAAGTACTCCACCTCGCCGTCGTCCCCGAAGACGGGGGAGATGTTCCAGCGCACGAGGTACGGCACGCCGTCCTTGCGGTAGTTGACGGTCTCGCCCTCGAAGTACTGGTTGGCCTCCAGGCAGGCCCGCAGGTGGCTGATCACCCCGAGGTCGGTGTCCGGGCCCTGGAGCATGCGGAGGTTCCGGCCGATCAGCTCCTCCTCCTGGTACCCCGTCATGTCGAGGAACGCGGGGTTGCAGACGAGGACGTGGGGGCCGTCGCCGGAGAGGTCGCCGTCGGTGATGACGACGGAGTTGAAGTCGTGCACGAAGGCCCGGCGCAGTGCCTCCGTCTGGACCGACGTCAGCGCGCTGGTGGTGAGCGGCCCCACCTCGCGCGGCACCTCGTCGTGGATCACGGGATCATGATGACGTGCGCACCGCTGGTGCTCTAGGACCGGGCGGGCGAAGGGCTGGGTGAAGTCGCCCGACCGCCGCCCCAGCGACTCCGTCCGCGGGCTCAGAGGTCGCGCTCGGCGAGCTCGCGGAACTCCTCCGGCACGCCGCCGGCGCGACCGAGCAGGGCGGGCAGGTATCCGACGGCGTCGCGCCCGAAGCGGGCGCGCGCGCGGTCCATCGACCCGTCGACCGCGCGTCGGGCGGCGCCCGGTGCGGTGCCCGGCCGCCACGGGTCCTGGGGCGGCAGGTCCAGCTCGAGCTGGACCGTGCGCTGGGTGGTGAGGTGGGAGACCGACACCGCGAGCAGCGTGATCTCCGCCGCGGGGCCGCGCTCCTCGATGGCCGACCAGGCGAGGCGCTCGGCGACCTCGGTCAGCGTGAGCGTGGCGGCCACCGGCTGGGTGAGCGTCCAGGAGCGGGTGGCGCGCCCGTCGCCGGCGAAGCGCACCGCGACCGTGACCGTCCGGCCGGCGAGGTCCTTCTCGCGGAGCCGGCGCGCGACCCGGTCGGCCAGGTGCGACAGGGTCGCGCGGACGTCGTCCCGCTCGGGACGTCGCCGGCTCAGGGCGGACTGGGCGCCCACCGTCCGGGCGCGTCGGGAGGTGTCCACCCGACGCGGGTCCTCGTCGTGGGTGAGCGCGCTGAGGCGGTGTCCGACGGCGGTGCCCAGCAACGGCTCGACGACGCTGCCCGGCACCTGGGCCAGCTGACCGACCGTGTGGATGCCCTGGTCCGCGAGCCGCTGCTGCGTCACCGGGCCGACGCCCCAGAGCAGCCCCACCGGCAGTGGCTCGAGGAACTCGCGCTCGGTGCCGGGCCGGACGACGACGAGGCCGTCGGGCTTGGCGACCTGGGAGGCGACCTTCGCCAGGTGCTTGGTCCGTGCCGCGCCGACCGAGATCGGCAGCCCGACCTCCTCCCGGACGCGGCGGCGGATCATCGCGCCGATGACCTCCGGCGGCCCGAACAGGTGGGTCGACCCGGACACGTCCAGGAACGCCTCGTCGATCGAGATCCGCTCCACGGCCGGCGTGACGTCCCGCAGGACGGCGATCGCGGCGTCGCCGAGCCGCTGGTACTCCCGGAAGTGCCCCCGGACGAACGTCAGCCGCGGGCACAGCCTCGCCGCCCGCCAGCCGGGCATCCCACCCTGCACGCCGAACGCCTTGGCCTCGTAGGAGGCGGCGAGGACCACCCCGCCCGTCGCGCTCCCGCCGACGGCGATCGGCCGACCGCGCAGCGACGGGTCCAGCAGCTGCTCGACGGAGGCGTAGAACGCGTCGAGGTCCGCATGGAGGATCGTCGCGCCCTCGCTCGGCATGCCACCACTGTAGTCGAACACCTGTTCGAGTGGCGAGGGGTCGAGGCGTCGCCGGCAGCACTGGGCCGTCCGGGGGAGGGTCCGCCCGGCCGCTGCACCGGCGTGGTTACGATCGCGCGCGTCAGGGGCTGCCCGTCCCCGCCGGCCGAGCGTCGGTGGGTCGTCGTCCCCGGCCCGCCGGGCGTCGTGGGCAGGGGCAGGAGGACCGATGAGCGGTGGTGCGGACCAGGGCGCGCAGGGCGCGCCGCACGGCGACCCGACGGCAGTGGTCGGGCCGCACGGCGACCAGGCGGCCGAGTGCGAGTCCCACGGCGACCCGGCAGCACACGGCTCACCCGACGCCGAGCAGGCCGCGCGACGCGGACCTCATGGCGATGCGGACCGGTTCCTGTCCCTCCTCATGCGCCTGGCGGTCGAGTTCATCAACGTCCCGCTGGACCGGCTCGACGACGCCGTGCGGGCGGCCCTCGGCGAGGCGGCCACGTTCGTCGGCGCGGACCGGGGCTACGTCTTCCTCCACGACTGGACCGACCGGACCACGTCGAACTCCCACGAGTGGTGCGCCCCCGGCATCGAGCCCGTGATCGACGTCCTCCAGCGCGTGCCGATGGTCATGTTCCCCGACTGGATGAACGCGCACGAGCGGGGCGAGCGGTTCGAGATCCCGTCGGTCGCGGACATGGCGCCCGGGGACGAGGAGCTCCAGGAGACCCTCGCGATGCAGGACATCCAGTCGCTCATCGCCCTGCCGATGCGGACGGAGGCGGGGCTGCTCGGCTTCGTCGGGTTCGACGCGGTGCGCGAGCGCCGCGACTGGGTCGAGCGGGAGCGGGACCTCCTCGCGGTCCTCGCGGAGCTGCTCGCCAACGCGGAGCTGCGCCGTCACCGCGAGCAGGAGCTCGAGCAGGCCAGGAGGGTGGCGGCCGACGCGCAGCGGCGGCTCCAGCTGGCCCTTCGGGCCGAGAGCGACCTGGTGTGGGAGCACGACGTCGTCACGCGCGAGAGCTACTTCCCACCGGGGTTCTACCGGATGCTCGGCTGGCCCGTCCCGGTGCCGCTGGCCACCGGCCCGGACCTGATCCGCCACGTCGCCGACGAGGACGGCATCGCCCGGCTGCGGGCGGCGATCCAGGCGGCGGCAGCCGCCGGCAAGGACGCGTTCGAGGCCGAGGTGGACTTCCGCCGGCCCGACGGCAGCCTCGTCCCGGTCGCGGTCTCCGGTGGCCTCTCCCGCGGGGAGGACGGGCAGATCGTCCGCCTCGCCGGCACGGCCCGGGACCTCACCGCCGAGCTCCGTGCGCGCCGCGAGCAGGAGCGCCGGGAGCAGATCGAGGCGATGCTCGCCCGCCTCTCGCGCCAGTTCGTCGAGGCCGTCCCCGTCGAGGAGACCCTGGCCGTCGCGCTCCAGGAGATCGGCACGACGTACGGTGCCGCGCACGCCGCAGTCCTGCGCCGCATGCCCGACGGCGCCGCCTGGGAGCCCCTGACCCACTGGTCCGCCCCGCAGGCCGACGGCGACGGCTTCCGGGCGCCCGTGCCCCGGGAGGGCCTTGCCGGGGTGGTGCAGCGCCTGGGGCGCGGCGCCACGGTCGTCGTGCCCGACACCCAGGACCCCTCGACCGACCCGGCGGTGGGGAAGCTCCTGTCCGCGCTGGGTCTGCGCAGCGCGTCCTTCGTGCCCATCACCGTCAAGGGTCACCTGGAGGCCGTCCTCGCCCTCGGGTCCGCCGAGGTGGCTCCGCTGGACCCGGCCGAGCCGGCGATGCTGCGGGCCGCCGCGGAGATGGCGGCGAGCGCGCTGTCCCGGGAACGGGCGCGGCTGGAGCTCGTCCAGGCCCGGGAGGAGGCCGACGCCGCCAACGCCGCGAAGACGCGGTTCCTCTCCACGGTCAGCCACGAGATCCGCACCCCGCTCAACGGGATCCTCGGTCTGGCCGAGGTGCTGGGGGACAGCGTCCACGAGGAGCGTGCCCAGCAGTACGTCCGGTCCATGCGGGCGGCGGCCACCACGCTGCGGGCCCTGCTGGACGACGTGCTCGACGTGGCCCGCATCGAGTCCGGGCTGCTCACCCTGCACGACCGGCCGACCGACGTGCGGGCCCTGGTGGACCACGTGGCCCGCCTCTACGGGCACCAGGCGCAGACCGAGGGCGTGCGGCTCGTCGTCCAGAGCCAGGAGTGCGCCGCACTCCTGCTCGACGGCGACCGCCTCCAGCAGGTGCTCGTCAACCTCGTGGGCAACGCGCTGAAGTTCACGGAGGCGGGGGGCGAGGTCGTGGTGCGCAGCACGTGCCTCGCCGGGGCGGACGCCGAGCGGGTCACGCTGCGCATCGAGGTGACCGACACGGGGGCGGGCATGGCGCCGGAGGCCGTGGAGCGGGTGTTCCAGCCGTTCGTCCAGCTCGAGCCGCGCCTCGGCAACAAGGCACCCGGCACGGGCCTCGGCCTGGCGATCGTCCGGGAGATCCTCGACGCGATGGGCGGCACCATCCGCATCCAGAGCGAGCGGGGCGTCGGGACCGCGGTCACGGTGACCGTGGAGGCGACCGTCGCGCCGGCGCCGTCGGCCGCCCCCGAGGAGCCGCAGTCCGTCGCCCCCCCCACCGTCCGCCCGGGTGGTCGTCGCGGAGGACAACCACATCAACCGCGAGGTGCTCCTGGCCTTCCTCGAGGACCTGGGGATCCGCGACGTCGTCACCGTGACGGACGGCCTGCAGGCCGTGGAGCACGTGCGGGCGCACGGCGCCGACGTGGTCCTCATGGACAACTTCATGCCGGTGATGGACGGCATCACCGCCACCCGGCTGCTCCGCGAGGACGCGCTGCCGGTCCGCGTCGTCGTCGTCACCGCGGACGTCTCGTCCGACGCCCTCGCGCGGTGCGAGGAGGCGGGGGCGGACGCCGTCCTCGCCAAGCCGTTCGACCGCGCGCAGCTGGGTGCCACCCTCGCCCGCGTCCTGGCGCACCTCCGGCCGGCCGACGACGACGCGGGACCGATCGGTGCCCGCGCCCACGGGACGTCGCTGTGGACGGTGCCCGTCGTCGACGTCGCGGCCGTCGAGGCGCTCGCCGCCCGGCCGCGCGGGCGCACGACCATGCTCGTCCGCCTGGTCGAGCTCTTCGACGAGCAGGTCCCGACCCTGCTCACCGACGTGCGCCGCGCCGCGGACGAGGGTGACCTGGAGGGGCTGCGCCGGGCGGCGCACACGCTGGTGTCGGCGGTCGCCACCCTCGGGCTGCGCCGCGCGGCGGAGGTGGCGGCGCGCACGGACCGCAGCGTCGCCGCGCTGCTGCAGGCACCGACCGCCGGGCGGGGG
>NZ_AXCW01000025.1 GCF_000603945.1 Actinotalea ferrariae CF5-4
ACCCCGACCCCGACGCCCAGCCCCACCCCGACCCCGGTCGCGACGGAGCTGTACCTCACGGGCACCGGCACCCTCGCGGCGCAGCCGGGCACGACGACGACGGCCACGGTCCCCAAGGCCTCCGGCATCGACGCCATCGGTGAGCCGGCCAAGGGCCTCGTCGCGACGGCCACCGGCCTGAACGGCACCTTCGACGGCGGCGCGACCGCCTTCGACCTCGGCCTCGACGCCGGCACCGCGGTCGGCAACGGCACCCGCGTGCGGGTCTCGTACGACCTCACGGGCAACGGCTCGTGGGACCGGGTCGAGACCTACCGGTACCTCGCCACGGACCCGGCCGTCGGGTTCGAGCGGTACACCCAGCGCATCGGCCTCGAGTCGGCGACGGGTGCACTCGGCAACCTCGCCGGCGGGTCGGTGCGGGTCGAGGTCTACAACGTGATCGGCGCCCAGCCGTCCACGGTCGACCTGCGGACGTCGGTCGTGAAGGTGCCGTTCGGCACGGGCACCACCACGCCCACCCCGACGCCCACCCCCACGCCGACCCCGACCCCCACGCCCACCCCGGCGCCGACGACGGCGACGCTGTTCCTCACCGGGCAGGGCATCCTCGCCCCGGCCGCAGGGACGACGACGTCGACCTCGATCCCCCGGGCGACGGGTGTCGCGACGGTCGGCGAGCCGGCCAAGGGGCTCGTCGCGACGCGAACCGGTCTGACCGGGACGCTCACCGGCGGGGTGACCACGTTCGACGTCGGCCTCGACGCCGGCACGTCGGTCGGCAACGGCACCCGCGTCCGGGTCTCGTACGACCTCACCGGCGACGGCACCTGGGACCGCGTGGAGACGTACCGCTACTTCGCGACCGACCCGGTCGCCGGGGTCGAGCGGTACCGGTCCGGCGCCCCGGAGACGGCGACCGGCACGCTCGGCGCGCTGCGCAACGGCAGCGTGAAGGTCGAGGTCTACAACGTCATCGGCGCCAACCCGACGACGGTCGACCTGACGAGGTCGACGGTGACCCTGCCGTTCAGCTTCTCCTGACCTGACCCGCACCACCCGACGGCGCCCCGGACCACCTGGCCCGGGGCGCCGTCGTCGTCCCACCGGGCAGCCGCCCCGTCCCACCGGGCAGAATCCGCGCCATCGGCCCTCAGGCGGGCGGAATCCGCGGATTCTGCCCCGTTGGGCGGCCGACAGTTCACGGGGGCGTGTGCCGTCTGGGTCGTGGAAAGCGTGACGCTCAGCCATACCGCGGCGCTCGCCCGGCTCGGTCACGCGCTGTCGGACGTCACGCGGACGCGGATCCTGCTGGCCCTGCGCGACGGACCGGGACGCCCGTCCGACCTGGCCGATGCGCTCGGCGTCTCGCGTCAGGTCATGTCCAACCAGCTCGCGTGCCTGCGCGGGTGCGGGCTCGTCGACGCCGACCGCGACGGCAGGAGCACCTGGTACCGGCTGGCCGACCCGCACCTCGCGCCGGCCCTCGGTGACCTGCTCCGGCTCGCCGCCACCATCGACCCCGACTGCTGCTCCACCGAAGGGTGCACCTGCTCATGACCTCCCTGCCCGTGGGCGCCCGCCCCCTCACGGCCGAGCGGCGCTCCACCCTCGAGCGCCGCATCCGGTGGGTCGTCTCCGCGACGATCGCCTACAACGTGGTCGAGGCCGTCGTCGCGATCACGGCGGGGCGCATGGCGTCGTCGGCGGCGCTCATCGGCTTCGGGCTGGACTCGGTCGTGGAGGTGCTGTCCGCCGCCGCCGTCGCCTGGCAGTTCGCCGCGCCCGACCCGGAGCGTCGCGAGCGGCGGGCCATGCGCTTCATCGCGGTGTCGTTCTTCGGGCTCGCGGCGATCGTCACCGTCGAGGCGGTCCGCACCCTGCTCGGCGCTTCCGAGCCCGAGCACTCGACGGTCGGCATCGTGCTGGCGTCGGTGAGCCTGGTCGTCATGCCGGTGCTGTCCTGGTTCGAGCGGCGCACCGGTCGCGAGCTCGGCTCCGCGCCCGCCGTCGCCGACTCCAAGCAGACGCTCCTGTGCACCTACCTGTCGGCGGTCCTGCTGGCGGGGCTGGTGCTCAACTCCACCCTCGGCTGGACCTGGGCGGACCCGCTCGCCGCGCTCGTGATCGCCGCCGTCGCGGTACGGGAAGGGCTCGAGGCGTGGCGCGGCGACT
Source organism: Actinotalea ferrariae CF5-4 (assembly GCF_000603945.1). Lineage (GTDB taxonomy): Bacteria > Actinomycetota > Actinomycetes > Actinomycetales > Cellulomonadaceae > Actinotalea > Actinotalea ferrariae. Next base: position 2,176 of record NZ_AXCW01000025.1, read on the forward strand.
CCTGCTGCGCGCCCGGCGCCGCCCTGTTCGCCCACGACGACGACGCCGCGGCGGGCGACGGCTGCGCCGACGGCTGCTGCGCGCCCCCGCGCCACCGGATCAGCACGCAGCCGGCGACCGAGGACTGACCCTCGCTCCGGCGCGCCCGCCCGGACCTGCCGGACGGCACCGGGCAGCACCGGCCCGGAGCCGAGCCGGGAGACGGCCGCGTCTCCCGTGATCGTTAGGCTGACGCCACCATGACGCAGACCCCCGGCGCCCCCGGCTCCTTCCAGCGGTTCCGGCAGTGGCGCGTGCGGATCATCGGCTTCTCGTTCGGCGGGCTGGCCGTGGGCGCGCTCGTCGGCGCCCTGCTGACCTCGCGCACCCCGCTGCTGGTGACGGCCGCGCTCCTGGCCGTGGCGAGCGGCGCGCTGCTCCGCCTCAGCGGCAACCTGCCCGAGGCCGACGCCCCCGCGAGCGAGAACAAGGCCGCCCTGACGCTCATGGGCGTGGCGCTCGTGAGCGTCCTCGGGGCCGCGGTCGTCGCGGGCCTCAGCGCCGGCTGAGTCGCCGCCTCACCACCGCCTGGCGGCGAGCGACTCGCGAGCGCCGACGCAGACATGCGGACGGGGAGCCGGTCCACCCCGGCTCCCCGTCCGCCCTGCTCGGGGTCGTGCCCGACCCCCGCCCGCGCCCCCGGCGGGCCGCCTGTCACACGCCGTCCGGGCACTCCGACTCGTGCGGGAGCAGCGGCCGGAACCACACCTCGTACGTGGTCCCGCCCTGGTCGAACTGCGTGAGCTGGTTCGCCTCGGCGAGCGCGTCGCGCAGGGTCGCCGCGTCGTCGCCGTCCACCACGACGCACCCGAGGTCCGCGAGCGCGACCTGCTCGAGCGGCCACGGCACGACCTGCGGGCCGAGCTCCGGGTCCGCCGGGGCGCCGCCCTCGGCCGCGCGTCCCGCGACCGCGAACGCCGTGATGTCGTACGGCTCGCCGTCGCCCATCGGCACGACCCCCTCGACCTCCGCCAGGAACTCGTTGAGCACCGTGCGCGCCTCGAGCTGCTCCGGCGTCAGGCCGATCTCCTGCGGCTGGCCCATCTCGTCCGAGCCCCCGTCGACGCCCGCGTCAACGAACATGTCCAGCGCGTTCGCCGCGTGGACGTACGACTCGCCGTCGACGGTCAGGGTCACGTACGTGGTCGGGACGTCCGCGACCGGTGGCTGCCCGTAGTCGGGCGCCTCGGCCAGCAGGCCGGCGTCGCGCGCCGCCGCGACGATCGCGTCGACCTCGTCGTCCGTCAGGTCGCCGACGAGCAGGTTGGGCAGCAGCGGGCCGGGGAAGATCTCGATCTGCGGCCCCTGGGTGATGACCCGCCCGTCCTCGTAGACGGTCAGCGCCGGGACGGCCGCGAAGTCGTACCCCGGCATCATGAACCCGCCCGCCCGGTGCACCTGGAGCAGCGGGGCGTCCGCCGCGACGTCACGCACCAGACCGTCCTGCTCGCCGTCGCCCGCGCCGCTGCCGCTGCCCGCGTCGACCGTCCCGCCGCAGGCCGCCAGCCCGAGCACGGCCACGCCGACGACGGCGCCGCGCACCGCCAGTCTCTTCGTACCCATCGCACTCCACCCCTCTCGCGCGGTGGTGCCGCGCTGCTGCGGCCCGGTCGGGCCCTCTACCCCTTACGTGTCCGTGCACGGGTGGCCCTTGCACCGGCGGACGGGTCGAGACCGAGCCGTGACCGGCGCCGTCGGCGACTGGTCGGGCGGGGCGGTAGGCCAGGGTGTCGGCGGTCACACCCTCGCGCTGCGGGGAACATCTCGCGGTGAGCCCTGTTGCCGCCCGTATGAGAGCGATCGCGTACACGACCTACGGCGGACCCGACGTGCTGGAGCTGACCGACCTGCCGACCCCCAAGGTGGGCCCCGACTCCGTGCTCGTCCGCGTCCGCGCGACCTCCGTCAACCCCGTCGACTGGAAGGTCCGGGAGGGCTACCTCGACGGGCTCATGGACACCGTCTTCCCGGTCGTCCCGGGCTGGGACGTGGCCGGGGTGGTCGAGCAGGTGGGCCTCGACGTGCACGAGCTCGAGGTCGGGGACGAGGTGTTCGGCTACGTGCGCAAGGACGTCGTCGGCGGCGGGACGACCGCGGAGCTCGTCGCCGCCCCGGTCCGCACGCTGGCGCACAAGCCGCAGACCGCGTCCTTCGAGGAGGCGGCGGCGATCCCTCTCGCCGGCCTGACGGCGTACCAGGCGCTCCACCGCCTCGGGGTCACCGAGGGCGACACCGTGCTCATCCACGCGGCCGCGGGCGGCGTCGGCGGCTTCGCGGTGCAGATCGCCCGGGCGCTCGGCGCACGCGTCATCGGCACCGCCGGCGAGCGCAACCACGACCACCTGCGCGCCCTGGGCGCCGAGCCGGTGGCGTACGGCGACGGCCTCGTGGAGCGCGTGCGCGCCCTGGCGCCCGACGGCGTCGACGTCGTCCTCGACCTCGTCGGCGACGGCGCGGTCGCGACCACGCCCGAGGTCGGCACCGCCGACGTCCGGGTGGGTTCCGTCGCGGACGCCGAGGTCACCGCAGTGGGCGGCACCTACATGTGGGTGCGGCCGAGCAGCACCGACCTCGCCGCGCTCGCCGCGCTCGTGGACCAGGGGAAGGTCCGCACCGACGTCGCGCAGGTGTTCCCGCTGGAGGAGACCGCCGCGGCGCACGAGCTGTCCGCGAGCGGGCACGTGCGCGGGAAGGTCGTCGTCCGCGTGGCCTGACCCGGTCGCCGTCGGCCGATGCCCCGCGCCCGTCACGCACGTCGTGGCGGGCGCGGGCCTGCTCACAGCCGACCCTGCTCGTGCAGGACGCGCAGCAGCCCGTCGGCCTCGAGCACGTCGAACCCGTCGAGGGTGGCCCACGCCTCCTGGGGGGACAGCCCCGGCACGTGGGCCGCGAGCGCGACCTCCTCCTGGGGCGTGCCCCTCCCCTCCGCGACGGCGCGCGCGAGGCGCAGCAGCTCGGTGTAGTTCCAGCCGTTGACGAGGTACTGCGGCGGCGCGGCGCGACGGCCCGCGAGGCACCGGGGCCGCGGCGGGACCGTCCCGTGGGTGACCCGCTCGACCCGCAGGCGGTGCTCCCACGCGACGCCGTACGCGTAGAGCAGGGTGGACCGCTCGTGCGGGAGCAGGTCCCGCACGCGCAGCTGCTCCTCGACGAGCAGGTCCTCCTCGACGACCTCGAGGTCCGCCGCGGAGAACCCGAGGTGGGACCACGTCCGCCGGTCGTACGCGATCTCCGCCGCCAGGACGTCGAGGGGGCGGACCGGCCTCGACCACGGGTCCCGCGTCGTGCCGCCGACGCGGAACTCGCCGTCGGCGCCGGGCCACCCCATGACGGTGTCCACCACCAGGCGCAGCCGGTCGAGCGTCATGGACCCCGGCACCTCCACCCGGCGCCACAGCGGCGGCCGGACGCGCAGCAGCTGGATGTGGATCCGGTAGGTGGCGTCCGCGTTCGTCATGGGGGTCACCCGACCACGGACCACCGACACGGCCGCGCCAGGGCGGGCTTGCCCGCCGGGCCGACACAGCAGCCCCGCCGGGCCGGATCTCGCCGGTCCTGGGTCGTGTCGGTGGCCGCGCCTAGGGTGTCGTCGACCGGTCCGGCGGGTGGTCCGACGGCGGCGAGGAGGGGGTGGGACGTGCTGCAGGTGCATCGCTCGGAGCGGGCGGACGCGCTCGTCCCGCCGCTCGCCGCCGTCCTGTCGGTGCCGCCGTCCGACCCGTTCGCCGGGGAGGTCGTGGCCGTGCCCACCCGTGGGGTGGAGCGGTGGCTCGCGCAGCGGCTCTCGCACCACCTGGGTGCCGCCGAGGGCGAGGCGGGCATCTGCGCGAACGTCTCGTTCGACTCCCCCGCGCGCGTCGTCGGGGACGTCCTGGTCGCCGTGACGGGCGTCGGCCCTGAGGAGGACCCGTGGCGCGCCGACCGCCTCGCCTGGCAGGTCCTGGAGGCCATCGACGCGTGCGCCGGAGAGCCGTGGTGCCGTGCGCTGGGCCGCTTCGTCGGTGCGGCATCCCTCGACGGCGGCTCCCCCGACCCCGTGCGGCAGGCCCGTCGGCTGCAGGCCGCGCAGCACCTCGCCCACCTGTTCACGGGGTACGCGACGCAGCGGCCCGCGATGCTCCGGGCGTGGGCCCACGGCGCGGACGACGACGGCGCCGGGTCGCCCGTCCCGGACGACCTCGCCTGGCAGCCGCGGCTCTGGCGCCATGTGCGCGCCGCCGTGGGTGCGCCCAGCCCCGCCGAGGCGCTCGACGACGCCCTGGCCCTCCTGCGCGAGCGGCCCGGCGCCGTGGCCCTGCCCGAGCGGCTCTCCCTCTTCGGGGCCACCCGACTGCCGGACCACCACCTCCAGGTGCTCGCCGCCCTGGCGGATCACCGCGACGTGCACCTCTGGCTACCCCACCCGTCGCCGGTGCTGTGGGACCGCATCTCTCGCCTACCCAGCGGCCCGCGACGCCGGTCCGCGCTGTCGGCCGTGGCCGCGCACCCGCTGCTGGCGTCGATGGCCCGGGACGCCACGGAGCTGCAGGTCCGGCTCGAGGCGCTGGGCTCCCACGTCGAGCACCACCCCGCGCCGGCGCCCCCCGCGACGCTCCTCGGCGCGCTCCAGGTCGCCCTGCGGCACGACGACCCGGACGCACCGCGGCACGCCCTGGCGGCCGGCGACCGCTCCGTCCAGGTCCACGCCTGCCACGGCCGCGCCCGGCAGGTCGAGGTGCTGCGCGAGGCGCTGCTCGGCCTCTTCGCGGCGGACCCGACCCTCGAGCCCCGGGACGTCGTCGTGCTCTGCCCCGACGTCGAGGCGTTCGCCCCCCTGGTCGCGGCCACCTTCGGCGTCGCACCGTCCGACCTGCCGTCCGACGACGACGCGGCGTGGGTCCACCCCGGGAGAGCGTTGCGGATCCGCCTCGCCGACCGGTCCCTGCGGCAGACCAACCCGCTGCTGTCCCTGGTCAGCGAGCTGCTCGAGCTGGCGGACGACCGGGTCACCGCCTCGCAGGTGCTGGACCTGGCCGCGAGCGAGCCCGTGCGCCGGCGCTTCGGGTTCGACGACGACGAGCTGGACCGCCTGCGCACCTGGGCCGCGGACGCCGGGGCGCGGTGGGGCGAGGACCGCGAGCGACGGCAGCGCTTCGGCGTCGGGGAGATCGCGCAGGGCACGTGGCGCACCGCGCTCGACCGGATCCTGCTGGGCGCGGCCATGGCGGAGGAGGACCAGCGGTTCGTCGGGCCGGCCCTGCCCCTGGACGACGTGGACTCCACCGACGTGGACCTGGCCGGGCGCCTGGCGGAGCTGCTCGACCGGCTCACCACGGTGCTCGCCGACCTCGCCGGGACCCGTGCGCCGGCGCACTGGTTCGACGCCCTCGACCGCGCGCTCGACCTGCTCGGCGACGTCGCACCCGCCGACGCCTGGCAGGCCGTGCAGGCCCGGACCGTCCTGGACGACGCCCGGCGCTCCGCCGCCCAGCACGGCGGGACGCTCCTGGGCCTCGGTGACGTGCGCGCCCTCCTCTTCCGGCGCCTGCAGGGGCGGCCCACCCGCACCGGGTTCCGGACCGGCGCCCTCACCGTCTGCTCGCTCGAGCCGATGCGGGCCGTCCCGCACCGCGTCGTGTGCCTCCTGGGCCTGGACGACGGCGCCTTCCCCCGCGGCTCCGGGGCCGACGGCGACGACGTCCTGCTGCGCGACCCGCTGGTCGGTGAGCGCGACCGCCGCGCGGAGGACCGCCAGCTCTTCCTCGACGCCGTGACCGCGGCCGGGGAGCACCTCGTCGTCCTGCACACCGGCGCCGACGAGCGGACCGGAGCGGTACGCCCGCCCGCCGTCCCGGTGAGCGAGCTCCTGGACGCGCTCGACCTCGCCGCCGCCGCGGCGGACGGGCGGCCGGTGCGCGAGCACGTCGTCGTGCGTCACCCGCTGCAGGCCGTGGACGAGCGGAACTTCGCCGACGGGGCGCTCGGGGTCCACGGGCCGTTCAGCTTCGACGCGCTCACCCATGCGGCGGCCCTCACGGCGCGGCACGGCGCGGTGGACCGGAAGCCGTTCCTCCCCATTCCGCTCCCTCCTGCGGAGCACGGCGGCACCATCGACCTGGAGGTGCTCGTCCGGACGCTGGAGCACCCGGTCCGGGCGTTCGCCCGTCGTCGCCTCGGCGTCACGCTCCCGGGCGAGGTCCACGAGGTGGAGGACCGGATCCCGCTGGAGCTGGACGGCCTGGAGAAGTGGCAGGTCGGCGACCGGCTGCTCGCGGCCGCCCTCGACGGCGTCGACCTCGACCGCGCGGTGCAGGCGGAGGCGCGGCGCGGCGCGGTGCCTCCACGCTGGCTGGGGGGCGCCCTCCTGACCGAGGTCCGCACGGACGTCGTGCCGGTGGTCGAGGCCGCGAGCACGCACCTCGTCGCACCCGCCCGCAGCGTGGACGTCACCCTCACCCTGCCCGACGGCCGCCAGCTCGCGGGCACCGTCACCGGCGTGCGCGGTGACACGCTCGTCCGCACCGTGTTCTCCCGGCTGGCGGCGAAGCACCGGCTGCGCGCCTGGGTCCAGCTCCTCGCCCTCGCGGTCGCCGAGCCCGACGGGGCGTGGACCGCGGTGACGATCGGACGCGGACCGGGGACGTCGCCCCGTGCCGCGATGTCGGTGCTCACGGCGCCCGACGGCCCGACCGCCCGGGCGGTGCTCGCCGACCTCGTCGCCCTCGGCGACGCCGCGCTGCGCGAGCCCCTCCCTCTGCCGACCAAGACCGCCTGCGCCTACGCCCGCAGCCGGCACGCGCACGACGAGGTCGGTCAGGCGCTGGACACCGCCGACAAGCAGTGGCGCGACGCCCACGCGGTGCCCGGGGAGCAGTCCGACGAGTACCACCGGCTCGTCTGGGGCGGGATCCCTCTCCGGGCTGTGCTGGGTGAGCCGGGCGAGGCGGAGGCGGCGTCATGGCCGGGCGAGGCCGGGCGGCTCGGCGTCCTCGCCCGGCGCCTGTGGCAGCCGGTCCTCGAGCACGAGCGGACGGAGACGCTGTGAGCCACGACGCGGTGACGGGCGGCACCACCACGACGACCGCTCCCCACGACGCCGGCTCCCCGCGGGTCTTCGACGTCTGCGGGCCGCTGCCGGAGCGCACCACCGTGCTGGAGGCGAGCGCCGGCACCGGCAAGACCTTCACGATCGCCGCCCTGGCCACCCGCTACGTCGCCGAGGGTGTGGCGGAGCTGTCCGAGCTGATGCTCGTGACGTTCGGCCGCGCGGCGACGTCCGAGCTGCGGGACCGCGTCCGCGAGCGCCTCGTCAGCGCCGAGCGGGCCCTGCGGGACCCCGCCGTCCGCCGGTCGGACGACGCCCTGCTGCGCCACCTCGCGGACGTGGACGACACCGAGCTCGACGCGCGACGTCGTCGGCTGACCCGGGCGCTCGCCGAGTTCGACCGCGCCACCATCGCCACCACCCACGGCTTCTGCCAGCAGATGCTGGCCACCCTGGGCATCGCGGGGGACACCGACCCCGACGCCGTGCTCCTGCCCGACGTGGCCGACCTGCGCGAGGAGGTCGTCGACGACCTGTACCTCCAGCGCTACGCCGTGGAGCGCGAGCCCGGCCTGTCCGTCACCGACGCCCGAGCGGTCGCCCGCGCCGCCGTCAGCGACCACGACGCGGACCTGCGACCCACGGACGCGACCGGCACTGCCGATCACCGCTACCGGTTCGCCGCCGACGTCCGGGCCGAGATCGTGCGCCGCAAGCGTGCGCGCCGCCTCATCGACTACGACGACCTCCTCACCCTGCTCCGCGACGCCCTCACGCACCCGCAGACCGGCCCGGCGGCGGTCGAGCGGGTCCGCTCCCGCTACCGCGTGGTCATGGTCGACGAGTTCCAGGACACCGACCGCGTCCAGTGGGACATCCTGCGCACCGCGTTCCACGGGCACCGGACGCTGGTCCTCATCGGCGACCCCAAGCAGGCGATCTACGCCTTCCGCGGCGCCGACGTCGTCACCTACCTCGCCGCCCGGCGCGACGCCCACGACACCGCGACGCTCGGCCGCAACTGGCGCAGCGACGCGGCAGTCCTCGAGGGGCTGCACCACGTCCTCGGCACCACCGCGCTGGGCGACCGGCGCATCGTCGTCCGGCGCGTCGAGGCCCAGCACACCGGCCGCCGCCACGACGGCGCCGCCGCGGTCCGGCTGCGCCAGGTCACCCGGGCCGCGCTGGGCACGCCGTCGGGCACGCCGTCCGTGGGCGACGTGCGCGAGCTCGTCTACGCCGACGTCGCCGCCCAGGTGGTCCAGCAGCTGCGGACGGAGCGCCTGCTCGACGACGGGACGGACGGCGGGTGGCGCCCGGTGCGACCCGGTGACGTCGCCGTCCTGTGCCGCCGCAACGCCGACGCCCTCGCCGTGCGCGACGCGCTCACCACGGCCGGCGTGCCGGCGGTCGTGTCGGGCCTGTCCAGCGTCTTCCGCACCGACGCGGCCGGGCACTGGCACACGCTCCTCGTCGCGCTCGACCAGCCGGGCCACGCTGGCCGCGGTGCCGCCGCCGCCCTGACCCCGTTCGTCGGCTGGGACGCCGCCCGCCTCGCCGGCGCCGACGACGACGCCCGCGACCACCTCGCCGAGCGTCTGCGCGCGTGGGCCCACGTCCTCGCCGAGCGCGGCGTCGCGGCCCTCCTCGAGGCGGCCACGGCCGCGGGCCTGACCGAGCGCCTCCTGGGCTCGCCGGACGGGGAGCGACTCCTGACCGACGTGCGCCACATCGGGCAGGTGCTGCACGAGGCGGCGGTGCGGCAGCAGCTCGGCGCCGCGGCGCTCACGGAGTGGCTGCGGGCGCGGGTCGCCGAGGCGGACCAGGACTACGCCGAGGAGCGCAGCCGCCGCCTGGAGACCGACGCCGAGGCGGTGCAGGTCGTCACCGTGCATGCGGCGAAGGGCCTGGAGTTCCCGATCGTGCACGTCCCCTTCGCGTGGGACCGCTTCACCCCCAAGAACCCGCCGATCCTGCAGTACCACGACGGCGACGAGCGCCTCCTGCACGTCGGCGGCGCCGGGAGCTCGGGCTATGCCGAAGCTCTCGTGCACCACCAGGCCGAGGACGTCGGCGAGGACCTCCGGCTGGCCTACGTCGCCCTCACCCGCGCCGCCAGCCACGTCGTCCTGTGGTGGGCGCCGAGCCGCACCAGCGGCGGCGGCGCCCTGACCCGTCTCCTGCTCGGGGACCGCGACGAGGGTGGCGAGCCGCCCGCCGCCGTGACGGTCCCGCGGGACGCCGTCGTCACCGAGCGCCTCGCCGCCCTCGCCGCCGCGTCGGCCGGGTCGCTCGCGCACGAGCTCGTGACCACGCGCCCCGAGCCCACCCGCTGGGTGGCACCGGAGGCGGCACGGCAGGAGCTGTCCGTCGCGCGCTTCACCCGTCGGCTGGACAGCGCGTGGCGACGCACGTCCTACTCGGGCCTGACCGCGGCCGCGCACCACGCCTACGGCACGACCCCGGTGGTGGCCGACGAGCCGGACGACGCGGGCATCCAGGACGAGCCGGGTCCCCCGGCAGCAGCGGCCACCGAGGGGACAGCGGAGGGGGCGAGCGCGGGGACGGCCGCGGGGACCGCGACAGGCGGCCGGCCGACGGTTCCGGGGACGACCGCGCCCGGTTGGGCGACCAGCGACGACGCCCTGCGCGCCCTGCCCTCACCCATGGCGGACCTGCCGGGGGGCACGGCCTTCGGCACGCTCGTCCACGAGGTGCTCGAGCACGTCGACACCGCCGCACCCGACCTCGAGGCCGAGGTGCTGCGGCGCTGCCAGGAGACGCCGCTCGGGCGCAGCCTCGGCGTGGACGCGTCCACGCTGGCGCAGCGGCTGACGACCGTCCTCGACACCCCCCTGGGCCCGCTGGGCACGGGGGTCCGGCTGCGCGACGTCGCACCCGTCGACCGGCTGCCCGAGCTGGAGTTCGAGCTCCCGCTCGCCGGCGGCGACACCCCGACCGGACCGGCGTCGACCCTCCGGGACATCGCGACCCTGCTCCGCCGCCACCTGCCCGCCGACGACCCGTTCGCCCCCTACGCGGGGCGGCTCGAGCACCCCGACCTCGCCGGGGAGCACCTGCGCGGCTACCTCACCGGGAGCATCGACGCCGTCCTGCGCGTGCGCGACGAGACGGGGACCGTGCGACACCTCGTGGTCGACTACAAGACCAACCGGCTCGCCGGGCCCGAGGAGGACCTCACCCTCTGGCACTACCGGCCCGCCGCGCTCGCCGCCGCCATGATGGACGCCCACTACCCGCTCCAGCTGCTGCTCTACGCCGCCGCCCTGCACCGGTTCCTGCGGTGGCGGCTGCCCGGGTACGACCCCGACCGGCACCTCGGCGGCGGCCTGTACCTCTTCGTGCGAGGGATGGCGGGACCGGACACCCCCGCGGTGGACGGGCACCCGTGCGGCGTCATGGCCTGGCGGCCGCCGACGGCCGTCGTCCTGGGCGTCAGCGCCCTGCTCGAGGGGAGGCAGCCGTGAGCACCACCGTGGGCGGAGACGGCAGCCTCGCCTCCGGGTCGTCCGGGGACCCCCGCGCCGCGTCCGCGGCCATCGGCGACCCTCGCATCGCCCTCCGCGCGCGTGGCGTCCTGGCCGAGTACAACCGCGCCGGTGTGCTGACCTCCGCGGACGTCCACGTGGCCCGGCGCCTCGCCGAGCTCACCGGCGAGCGGGACGAGCGCGTGGTCCTCGCGGTGGCCCTCGCGGTCCGTGCCCTGCGCCAGGGGGCGGTGTGCGTCGAGCTCGCCGACCGCACGGCCCTGACCACCACCGAGGCCGACGAGACGGCCGCGGACCTCCCCTGGTACGAGCCGGACGAGTGGGCGGCCGCCATCGAGGCCAGCCGCCTCGTGGCCATCGGGCCGCACGAGAGCGCGGACGACGTCCGCCCCGCGCAGTGGGTCGCCGGCCGCCTCTACCTCGACCGCTACTGGCGCGACGAGCAGGCCGTCCGCGCCGCGCTCGACGAGCGGCTGCGCCCGGCGGCCCCGGACGGTGCGAGCGCCGCGAGCGCCGCGGACGCGGGCCGGAGCCACCCGGACCACGTCGAGCCCGCGGCGGTTCGCGCCGCCGTGACGCGGCTCTTCCCGAAGCCCGTCGACGACCGGCAGCGGCTCCCCCCCCC
>NZ_AXCW01000026.1 GCF_000603945.1 Actinotalea ferrariae CF5-4
CCGGGTCACGGTCCTCACCGGCGGACCCGGCACCGGCAAGACCACCACCGTCGCGACGCTGCTCGCGGCTCTGCAGGACGTGGCCGGCGGCGGGCTGCGGATCGCGCTCGCCGCCCCGACCGGCAAGGCGGCGGCGCGCCTGCAGGAGTCGGTCCACGCCGTCGTGCGGACCCTGTCGGCGGCGGACCAGGAACGCCTCGGGGACCTCACGGCGAGCACCGTCCACCGCCTGCTGGGCTGGCGGTCCGCCACACGCTTCCGGCACGACCGCTCGCACCGGCTCCCGCACGACGTCGTCGTCGTCGACGAGACCTCCATGGTGTCGCTGCCGCTCATGGCCCGGCTCCTGGAGGCCCTGCGTCCGCAGGCGCGCCTCGTGCTCGTCGGCGACCCGGACCAGCTCGCCTCCGTCGAGGCCGGCGCCGTCCTGGGCGACCTCGTCGCCCGGCCCCCCGCACCGGACGCCCCCGGCAACCTGCCCGACCGCCTCGCCACCGTCGTGCCCGACGACGTCCCGACCCACCCCGACGACGTCCGCGCGCTCCGCAACGGCGTCGTGCGGCTCACGCGGCCGCACCGGTACGACGGCGCGCTCGCCGAGCTCGCGGACGCGATCCGCCGCGGCGACGCCGACGCCACCCTGGCCGTCCTGCGCAGCGGCACGGCCGGTGTCGAGCTGGTCGAGCCGGCCGGTCCGGGGCACCCCCACGACCACCTCACCGACGGCGACGTCGCCGGCGTCCGGGCCGACGTCGTGGCCACCGGCACGGCCCTCGTGGAGGCCGCCCGCGCCGGCGACGCCGCCGGTGCGCTGCGAGCCCTGGAGGGACATCGGCTGCTGGTCGCCCACCGCCGCGGCCCCGCGGGCGTCAGCACGTGGGCCGACCGGGCGGAGCGGTGGGTCGCCGGTGCGGTCGAGGCGGACCTCGCCGGTCCGTGGCCGCTCGGGACGCCGCTGCTGGTCACGGCGAACGACCGCGACACCGGCCTGTCCAACGGGGACACCGGGGTCGTCGTCGACGACGGCGCCGGGGGACGCACCGTCGCGTTCGGCGACCCCGACACCCCCCGGCTGGTCCGTCCGCACCGGCTTCCCGCCGTGCAGGCCGTGCACGCGATGACGGTCCACCGGGGCCAGGGCAGCCAGTTCCGCCGCGTCTCCGTGGTCCTCCCGCCCGCCACGTCCCCGCTGCTCACCCGCGAGCTGCTCTACACCGCGGTCACGCGGGCGCAGCAGCACGTGCGGGTCGTCGGGACGGAGGAGGCGATCCGCGTCGCCGTCGGCCGCCCCGTCCGCCGCGCGTCGGGGCTGCGCGAGGCGCTGCCCGGGACCGGTGGGCGCGGGGCGGCCGGCCACCGGGCGTGATCATGCTGTGGACTGCCGCGGGGCCGTGTCGGTGCTGACCCCTAAGGTCCTCCCAGGCCAGGGCGACCGCGCGGGGGGCGCGCGGCGACCGGCCAGGAGGAGAGTCACCGTGGATCAGCACCACGCCGAGCCGTCGCTCGACGCCGTCCGGGACGTCGCCGAGGCGACCCGATGGATCGACCAGGGCCGGTCGATCGAGTGGGTACGGCAGGAGTACGAGCGCCGCTACAACGTCCAGACCACGCGCGAGCTGTGGGAGCTCTTCGTCCACACGCACGTCGTGCGTGAGCGCACCGCCCGCAGCGCACTGGTCCCCTGGGACGTGCTCGAGCAGCACCAGTGGTCCGTCCACCTGGCGATGCTCCGCGTCGAGGAGTGGCGCCGCTCCGGCCACTGGGTCTCCGACGGCGACGTCACCCGGCACGCGGCGTGGCGGCAGAGCCTGGACGCCGCCGGGCTCGTCGTCGACTACGACCCCGGCAGTGACGACGGCTTCGTCCTCGTGCCCCGCCGGGCCGACGTGGACGAGGACGTCATCCGCGACCCCCGGAGGCTCTGAGTCCTCCGGGGGCCGCGGGTCGCCGTGGCCGACACGTCGAGCACCGGGTGCCGTCCGAGTGGTCCCACCACCCTGACGTCACGCCGGCATCGACGGCGACGTCAGCGCGTGCCGCCGCCCGGGCGCCGGTCCACCGACGGGCCCGTCAGCGAGGTGACCTCGAAGAGCGTCGTCGTCCCGGACACCTCGCTGCCGACGACGAGCAGCGGCGAGCCGGACGGCGACCGGTGCTGCGGCACGAACGTGAGTCCCTCCGGACCCAGGTCACCGGCCGCGCCGAGCGACGCGACGCCGTCGTCCTCGACCGAGACCGAGAAGTCGCGGTTGTTGACGTACGTGACGAAGGAGGCGCGGCTCGGCACCGTGACGTCGTAGACGACCACCCCGCCGACCCGCTCGAACCCCACGAACGCGTAGGTCCGTCCGCGGACCTCGCCGATCGTCAGGCCCTCGGGCTCCGGCCCCTTGTCGTCGCTGCGCCCCTCGAGGTTGGTCGCCGAGTGGGTGGAGTTGAAGGCCCCCGGCACGGCCTGGGCCGTGATCTGCTCCAGCTGGTCCCCCGAGTCGAACACCAGCTCGCCGTCCGTCGTCCAGATCGCGAAGGACCGCGCACCGAAGGAGTAGAGGTTCTCGTAGCAGGACCCGTCGGCGCGCAGGCCGTCCTCGAGGGTGACGTTGAGGCGGCCGAGGTCCGCGTTCCCCGTCAGACCGGCGAGCGGGCTGTCCACGCAGACCGGCGGGAGGCCGTTGCGACCGAGCGCGCCGACCCGGGCGCCCTCGACGTAGTCGCCCCACTCCCGCGCGTCGCCCTCGTTCGCCGTGACCAGGTAGGTCGTGCCGCGGGAGGTGAACGCCTCGACCGTGTCCGGCATGTACAGGCCGCGCAGACCCTCGACGGTCCGGATGTCGATGCGGCCGTCCCGGTCGGAGGGGTCGAGACCCGCGCCGTCCGCGCCGTGGTCCTTCCACCCCAGCGGCAGGAGGCGCGTGACGGTCGCGCTCGGGAGGTCGACGACGGCGATCGCGTTCGCCTCCTGCAGCGACACGTACGCGGTCGCCCCGGACACGGTGACGTACTCCGGCTCGAGGTTGGTGGAGACGCGGCGCTCCTCGTCGAGGATCGGCCCGAAGACCCGGACGCCCTCCGGGAGCGCACCCTCCGCCTCGAACGCGTGGAAGTCGGCGATCCGGACGGCGTCCTGGGCGGGGACGGCGACGGTCCGCGGCAGCGCGACGACGCCGACCGAGCCCTCGGGGTCGACGCTGAAGTCCTCGGCGGGCTCGCCCTCGTTCGCCACGACGGCCCAGCGCCCGTCGGCGGACAGGGAGACCATGTCGGGGAGCGCGCCCACCCGGACCGCACCGAGCGGCACCGGGGCCGTCGCCGTCGCGTCGAAGAAGACGAGCCACCCGTCGTCGGTCTTCACCGGGCTCTGGACCGCGACGACGCCCAGGCCGTCCTCGCGGACCGACAGCGAGTTGGCCGAGGCGCCGGCGGGCACCACCGAGCCGTCCCCGCTCACCGCCCCCTCGGCCACGAAGGCCGCGACCTTCGTGGGCGACGTCGGGTCGGAGACGTCGAGGACGTCGACGGCGCCGGCGTCCGCGTTGACCGTGAAGACCCGCTGCGAGCGTGCGTGGAAGGCCACGATCTCCGCGGCGCTCTCGTCGAACACACCCGTCTCGTGGGTGCCGATCGGGCTCAGCCCCACAGCGGCGCCGGGCGCGGAGAGGGTGACGGGCTCGTCGACGACGGCGGCCGCGGGCAGTGCCGCTGGCAGGGCGGCGGTCACGGCGAGGGCCGCGACGACGACGGCGCCGCGGCGCGCGGGTCGGGTGGGGCGCATGGGGTGCTCCTCGGGTCGGGCGGTGCGGGCTGTCCGCGAACCTAGGAGCGCCCGATGATCATCCGGGGGCAGGGCGGTGAACGGCCGGTGCCCGCGCGGTGACGACTCCGCGACCCGCTCCCCACGTGCCCGCGCGCCGGACCGTCCACAGCCGCGACGGTCCCGGGACCCGGCCCCGGACCGGGGCTGGTCAGGTGTCGACGTGATCCGACTCCGCGCGACCGCCGCGCTCACCGCCGTCCTGCTCCTTCCCCTCGCCGCCTGCGCGGCCCCTCCCGACGCCGGCTCGCGACCGGCGGCCACCTCGACACCCGACGAGCGCTCGGAAGGCCCGGCCGCCCCCGAGAGCACCACCGCAGCCGAGGCGTCGTCGTCCGGTCCGGACCCGGTCGCGCCCGGTCCCGCGCCGGGTGCCGCGACGGACGAGGGGACGCCTCCGGCGGATCCTGCCGGTCCTGTCGACCCGGCCCTCGGTGCCGGGATCGACGTCACCGGGCTCGGGTCGGACGCCGCCCTCGGGATCCGGGCGGACCCGTCCGTCACCGGTGCCGAGGTCACCGCCGCCGTGTTCACCGGCGCCTGGAGCGCGGCGCTGCAGACCGGCGACGGCAGCACGGTCCGGGCCCTGTCCGGGCCCGGGTGCGCCTTCTGCGCCTCGGTCGCGGACACCGCCGAGGCCACCCCGCTCGGCACCGGGCTGGAGGTGCTGACGACGATCTGGCCGGTGTCGTCGCAGGAACCGACGGAGGCCTACCCGTACCGCGTCGTGGTGGCGGGCATGGAGCAGCTCGTGGTCCGGACGAGCGACGGACCGGTACCGCACGTCGAGGTCGTCACCCAGCGTCGTCAGCTCCTCAGCATGGGCATGGAGTGGACCGACGCCGGGTGGACGGTGCACGGCGTGGACTCCCAGCCCTGGGACGGGAGCGACCCGCTCGCCGGATGAGCGGGCGGCACGGCTCGCGGAATGCCGGGCGGGAGGTGACGGTTGCTCCGACGTCCACCGACGAGCGAGGAGCCACGTGCCCACGGACCACGCGACGCAGGGCGGGACCGCCGCCGTCGGCTTCCGGTCCGAGCGGGGCCGCATCCTCGCCGCGCTCATGGTCACCACCGGGCTCATCGCCATCGACGCGACGATCCTCGCGACGGCCGTCCCGACGATCGTCGCGGACCTGGGCGGGTTCTCGAGCTTCCCCTGGCTCTTCTCGATCTACCTGCTCACGCAGGCGGTGTCCGTCCCCATCTACGCCAAGCTCGCGGACACGGTCGGCCGCAAGCCGATCATCCTCATCGGCATCGGCCTGTTCGCACTCGGCTCCCTGCTCTGCGCGTTCGCCTGGTCCATGCCCGCCCTCATCGCGTTCCGGGCGCTCCAGGGCCTCGGCGCCGGGGCCGTCCAGCCGATGGCGATCACGATCGCCGGGGACATCTACAGCGTCGCCGAGCGCGCCAAGGTCCAGGGGTACCTCGCCAGCGTCTGGGGCGTCTCGGCCGTCGTCGGCCCCACGCTCGGCGGCGCCTTCGCCCAGTTCCTGACGTGGCACTGGATCTTCCTGGTCAACCTGCCGCTGTGCCTGGCCGCCGCGGTGCTCCTCCTCCGGTTCCTGGACGAGACCGTGGAGCGGCGGACCCACCGCATCGACTGGACCGGCGGGCTGCTGCTCACCGTGTCGGTGAGCCTGCTCCTGCTGGCCCTGCTCGAGGGCGGGCAGGCGTGGGCGTGGACGTCGCCCCAGAGCCTCGCGGCGTTCGGAGTGGGGTCGGCCGCGTTCGTCGCCTTCGTCCTCGTCGAGCGACGCGCGCCGGAGCCGGTGCTGCCGCTGTGGGTGCTGCGTCGGCGCCTGCTGCGGGCCACGGCGCTCATCGCGATGGGCGTCGGCGTGGTCCTCATGGGCGTCACCACCTACGTGCCGACCTACCTCGAGGCGCTGCTCGGCGTCACCCCTCTCGTCTCCGGGCTCGCGCTGGCCGCCCTGACGCTCGGCTGGCCCATCGCCGCGACGGTCTCGGGCCGCATCTACCTCCGCATCGGGTTCCGCAGCACGGCGCTCATCGGCATCGGGGTGCTCGCCACGGCGGCGACCGCGCTGGCCGTCACGTCCCGGACGGCCTCGGTGCTCGTCGTCGCGGCGTGCTGCTTCGCCATGGGCCTCGGCCTCGGGCTCGTCGCCTCGCCGAGCCTGATCGCCGCCCAGTCGAGCGTCGGCTGGGGCGAGCGCGGCGTCGTGACGGGAGCGAACATGTTCTCCCGGGCCATCGGCAGCGCCGTCGGCGTCGCCGTGCTCGGCGCCCTCGTCAACGGCCTCATGCGCGGTGCGGACGCGACGTCCGCGCCGGAGCGCTTCGGCGACGCCGCCACGGCCGTGTTCACCGCGGTCGCCGTCGTCGCAGCCGCGCTCGTGCTCGCAGCGCTGGCGATGCCGCGCCACGACCGGCCCGACGTGTCCGCCGCGCCGGGTGGCGACGACCCCACTCGGTAGTCCGGCGACCTCCGCCCGGCGGTCCGGCGGTCATCCGCCCGCAGGAGATCGCGCGGGGCCGAGTCCTACCCACGCCACGTCCTCCGCTGCGTGTCAGTGGTGCGCGCGAGGATGGCTCGACAGCAGGCAGGAGGGGGGAGCGATGGACGACGGTCGTGGCGGCGTGATCAGCAGCGGCGGCGGCGGCGAGCGCGGGCCGTTCCTCCTCCCGCCGCGACAGGCACCGGTCCTCGCCTGGGACGCGGCGCGCGCGGACCGGGCCGCGGGGGTCCTCATGGGCATGGCGTGCGGCGACGCCCTGGGAGCGCCGTACGAGTTCGGCCCGGCCCTGCCCGACGACGCCCCGGTGGGCATGGTCGGTGGCGGGGCGTTCGGGTGGGCGCCGGGCGAGTGGACCGACGACACGCAGATGGCCGTCGTGCTCCTCGAGGCGGCCGAGCGCGCCGTGTCGCTCGACCGCTCACTGCTGGACCTCCTGGACGACGTCGCCCTCGGGTGGGTCGCCTGGGCCGGGAGCGCGAAGGACGTCGGCGCCCAGACGCGCGCGGTGCTCTCCGCCGCCGCCCGGCCCGGTCAGCCGACGGCGGCGCGGCTCACCGCGGCGGCGACCGCCCACCACGAGCGCAGCGGCCGGTCGGGTGGCAACGGCTCCCTCATGCGGACGGCCCCGGTCGCCCTCGCCTTCCTGTCGGACGCCCGCGCCATGGCGCACGCCGCCCGGACGGTCAGCGCGCTCACGCACCACGACCCCGACGCGGGCGACGCCTGCGTCCTGTGGTGCGCCGCCCTCCGCCACGCCGTCCTCACCGGCGAGCTCGACGCGCGCGCCGGCCTGGACCTGCTCCCGCCGGACCGGCAGGGCACCTGGTCCGCCCGGCTCGACGAGGCCGAGCAGCGGCACCCCGCGTCCTACGTGCGCAACGGCTGGGTCGTCGAGGCGCTCATGGCGGCATGGTCCGCGCTGGTCCCTGAGGGCCAGGACGAGCCTGATGGACCGCCGGCCACCCCCGGGAACCGGCTGCGGCGCTCCCTCGAGCGGGCGGTCCGCGGCGGCGGGGACACGGACACGGTCGCCGCCATCGCGGGCGCCCTCGCCGGTGCCCGATGGGGCGCCTCCGCCGTCCCGCAGGAGTGGGTCGAACGGGTCCACGGCTGGCCGAGGCGGCTGCGCGTCGCCGAGCTCGGCCGGCGAGGCCTGGCCGTCGCCACCCGCTCGCCCGGCCAGGAGCCGGGCACGAGCGCGCGAGCAGACCGGAGCGCCCCCGTCAGCGCCGAGGGACCCGTGACCGAACCGGACCCAGGGCCGGACCCGGACGGGACCACGATCGCCCCGCCACCTACAGTCGGCCCATGACGCACCCCCTCCGCATCGCGGTCCAGATCCAGCCCCAGCACGCCGACTACGCCCAGATCCGCGACGCCGTCCTGCGCGCCGAGGACGCGGGCGTCGACGCGATCTTCAACTGGGACCACTTCTTCCCGCTGTACGGCGACCCGGACGGCAAGCACTTCGAGTGCTGGACGATGCTCGGGGCCTGGGCGGAGCAGACGAGCCGCGTCGAGATCGGCGCCCTCGTGTCCTGCAACTCGTACCGCAACCCCGAGCTGCTCGCCGACATGGCCCGGACGGTCGACCACATGTCCGGGGGTCGGCTGATCCTCGGCATCGGCGCCGGCTGGTTCGAGAAGGACTACGACCAGTTCGGCTACGAGTTCGGCACGGCCGGCTCGCGCATCGCGGACCTCGCCGCAGCGATGCCGCGCATCAAGGCCCGCCTCGCTGCGGGCAACCCGGCGCCGACGCGCGAGATCCCGGTGATGATCGGCGGCGGCGGGGAGAAGAAGACGCTGCGCATCGTCGCCGAGCACGCCGACATCTGGCACAGCTTCGGGGACGTCGAGACCCTCACCCGCAAGAGCGCGATCCTCGACGAGCACGGCACTGCCGTCGGCCGGGACGCGACGGCGGTCGAGCGGTCCGTCGGCGTGAGCGAGCCGCCCGCGGCGGTGGCCGACGCACTCGTCGCCGCCGGGGCCACCCTCTTCACCATCGGCCTCAACGGCCCGGACTACGACCTGGCGCTCACCGAGCAGTGGGTCCGCTGGCGTGACGAGCGGGCCGCCGACGCCCCGTGACCGAGGCGCACCGGCAGCTGCCGTTCCGGGTCCGGATGGACTGGGGCCTGGACGGTGCGCGGGCGATCGGCGAGGACGCCGCCACGACGGTCGTCGTCGACGTCCTGTCGTTCACCACGGCCGTGACGGTCGCGGTGGACGACGGGATCGTCGTCCTGCCCTACCGCTGGTCGGACGACGGCGCCGCCGCCCACGCGGCGCGGCACGCCGCCGTCCTCGCGGTCCGGCGAAGCGCCGCCGGACCCGGGGACCTCACCCTGTCGCCGGCGAGCATCCGTGCGGCGGCGGGCGTCGACCGCCTCGTCCTGCCCTCCCCCAACGGGTCGACGATCGCGGCGCACCTCCTCGACCACGGCGCGGAGGTCCTCGCCGGGGCACTGCGCAACGCATCCGCGGTCGCCGACTGGGTCACCACCCGCCACGGGGTGGACGGCGGCACCGTCGCCGTGGTCGCGGCCGGCGAGCGCTGGCCCGGTGACACGCTGCGCCCGGCCGTCGAGGACCTCTGGGGAGCGGGAGCCGTCGTCGCGGCCCTCCTGCGCGCCGGGTGGACCAGCGCCTCGCCGGAGGCCCGCGCGGCGGCGGCCGCGTTCACGGAGGCACGAGCCGACCTCCCCGCCCGCCTGCGCACGTGCGCCGGCGGGGCCGAGCTCGCCGCGACCGGTCACGGCGCGGACGTCGACATCGCGGCCGAGCTGGACCACAGCCCGTCGGTGCCGGTCCTCGACGCCGGCGGGTTCCGGGACGCCCGCGCGACCGCGGGCACCTAGACGAGCAGGCCGGCCGCCCGGACGATCCACAGCCCGCCGAGCACCGCCGCGACGCCGCACACCAGCAGGAACAGCCCCACCCAGACCAGCGCCGGCACCCGCGTGAGCCCGGCGAGGACGTCGGCGTCGGACGCCCCCCGCCGGCCGCGTCGCCGCTCCCGCCTGCGCGACGTCTGCAGCTCGACCACGGCCCGCGGCGCGCCCAGCAGCAGGAACCACGTCACCGCGTACGCCGCCCCGACCTGCCACGCCGGCGACGCCCAGGACGTCAGCGCCACCAGGACGACTCCCCCGACGAGCACCACCCACAGCCCGTACCCGTTCCGGATCTGCAGCAGCACGAGCACCAGCACCACGAGCAGCGCCCACAGCACTCCCACCGCGTAGCCGCGGGACAGCAGCCACGCGGCGCCGAGCCCGAGGACCGCCGGACCCGGGTACCCCGCGAACGCGGTCGCGACCATCCCCGGACCTCGCGGACGCCCGACGGACACGGTGAGCCCGGAGGTGTCCGAGTGCAGGCGGATGCCCTGCAGCCGACGCCCCGTGAGCACCGCCACGAGCGCGTGCGCCGCCTCGTGGACGACCGTCAGCGCATGCCGCGCGACGTGCCAGAGGACGGGCACCGCCAGCACCACGAGCACGACGACGACGGCGCCGAGCACCACCGCGTCGGCCGGCGGCGGCTGCGGGGTGGTCACCTGCCGCCACACCTCGCCGAACCACG
Organism: Actinotalea ferrariae CF5-4; assembly: GCF_000603945.1. Classification (GTDB taxonomy): domain Bacteria; phylum Actinomycetota; class Actinomycetes; order Actinomycetales; family Cellulomonadaceae; genus Actinotalea; species Actinotalea ferrariae. Next base: position 9,889 of record NZ_AXCW01000026.1, read on the forward strand.
ACCCCACACCTTCGACCGCCGTCACGCGCCACCTCCCGCAGGATCGTCCCCCATCGGACCCCCACCGACGCCATCAGGTGAGACCGACCTGAGCCCCCAGCCGCCCCCGGTTGCGGGTCACCCGGCCCGCTGATCACCTGGCAACCATGACCACCACACCCCCGGACTACTCCGACCTGCGCGCGCTCTTCGTCAACTGCACGCTCACCCCGAGCCCGCAGCCGTCCAACACCCAGGCGCTCATGGACAACGCCGTCGCGATCATGCGCGGCGCGGGCGTCCAGGTCGACCAGATCCGCGCCGTCGACCACGCCATCGCCCCGGGCGTGCAGCCCGACATGCGCGAGGCCGGCTTCCCCGACGACGCCTGGCCCGAGCTGAGCGAGCGCGTCCTGGCCGCCGACATCCTCGTCCTGGGCACCCCGCTGTGGCTCGGCGAGAAGTCGAGCGTCGCCACCCGGGTGATCGAGCGCCTCTACGCGCTGTCCGGCGAGACGAACGACCGCGGCCAGTACCTCTACTACGGCAAGGTCGGCGGCCTGGTCGTCACCGGCAACGAGGACGGCTACAAGCACGCCGGCATGAACGTCCTGTACTCGCTCCAGCACATCGGCTACACGATCCCGCCGCAGGCCGACGTCGGCTGGGTCGGCGAGGCCGGCCCCGGCCCCTCCTACGCGGACGAGGGCTCCGGCGGTCCCGAGAACGTCTTCACCCAGCGCAACGTGACCTTCATGAGCTGGAACCTCATGCACATGGCCGCGCTGCTCAAGCGCTCCGGCGGCATCCCGGCGTACGGCACGTCGAGCACCGCGTGGGAGGACGGCGAGCGCTTCGGCCACCCCGACGGCGACCGGCTCTGACCGCCGCCTACCCTCGGGGCATGACCGGGGGACCTCACGCGGCGGCGCGCGCCGCCCTGCACGCCTACGGCCTGGGCGACGCACCGTTCGCGGAGGTCAGCACGTCCCACAACACGGTGTACCGCGTCGACGCGCCCGGGGGTCGCCGCGCCCTGCGCGTCGGACCGCAGCGCACCGTCCACCGGCCGGGCGCCGCGGCGGCCGAGCGCGCCCTGCTGGACGACCTCGCCTCCCGCGGCGCCGTCGTCCCCCGCGTCGTGCCGACCGACGACGGCGCCGCCTCGGTCACGGTCGAGGTGCCCGAGCTGCCCGGGGAGCGCGCGTGCATGCTGCTCACGTGGGTGGACGGCGAGCCGGTCACCCGGCCCTGCACCGTCGCCCAGGCCCGGGACCTCGGCCGCCTCTCCGCCGAGCTGCACGACCTGGCGCCGTCCGCGCTGCTCCTGCCCCCGGGCGCGCTGGACGGCCGGGACGCGCTGGCCTTCGCCGTCCCCGACCTGCTCGACACCGCCGGCCGCCTCGCCCCGGTGCTCCGCGCCGCGCACGAGCGGGCGCAGGCCGCCGTCGACGACCTCTGGGAGGACCGCGCCGACTCGGGGACGCCGGCGCACGTGCTCCACGGCGACCTCACCCAGACGAACGTGCTGACCGCCGACCGTCCGCGGACCGTCCCGGCCGAGGGCGACGAGCCCCGCCTCGTCCCGATCGACTTCCAGGACCTCCTGTGGGGGCACGTGGAGCAGGACCTGGCGATCTCCCTGCTGCGGCTCTCGCGCGACGACGAGACGGGCGAGCGCTGTGCGGCGTTCCGAGCCGGCTACAGCGCGGTCCGGCCGTGGCCCGCCCTGGACGACGCGCTGCTGCGCGACCTCCTCGCGGCCCGTCGCCTCCAGCTCGTCAACCTCACGCTCGTCCTGGACCGGCCCGGCAGCGACCTGGCGCTGGCGCTCCACACCGCGGCCCTCGAACGCTACGCCGCGGGCGCCCCACCCGAGGGGCAGGAGGCCGCGGCGCTCGCCGCGGTGGGCACGACGCTCTGAGTCGTCAGCGCCGGCGCTCGCGCGCCTGCCGGACGAGCTCGCGCACGCCCTCGACGCTCATCAGCGACGACTGCTTCTCGGCGACCTGCCACGCTTCGTCGGACAGGTGCCCGTCGGCGCGCTCCACCACGAACATCGACTCGCCCCCAGGGGCCGTGAGGGGCGTGATCCGCCATGTCACGGGGTAGCCGCGCAGGGGGTGCCTACCGTGCACGACCATGGTGGACGCACCCGTGCGGGGCCTCCCGGTCGCGGCGATCGTCGCTACCACCACGCTCACCTCCTGCGAGCTCCGCGGCGCGTCGTCCCTGATGCGCCCTGACCTCAGGCTCATCGGCGCGTGTGCAGTGTCACTGAAGTCTCGAACGGGTGGTAGATCGATTCCCTGGGCCGGTCGGGTGACCTCCACGCCTGTGATTCACACGTCGGTGTGAATCACACCGCCCGTGAGTCACTCCTCGCGTGACCTAGATCGGCTGCGGCCCGCCCTCCCGGACGAGCACGACGGCCGGCGGCACCACGAGCGCCGCCACGACCGCGACCAGCAACGTGGTCTGCGTGAGCTCCCCGCCGACGACCGCGCCGGTCAGGCCCAGCAGCAGCCACGCCACGAGCGGCACCCCGACGAGCAGGGGCAGCGACCACAGGACGACCCCGACCCGGCGCCCCTCCCGCACGAAGCGCCGCACCACCAGGACGAAGAACAGCACGAACCAGGTCAGGGCGGCGGCGGCCAGACCGAGGACGAGGCCCAGGGCGAACGCCGCGAGGTCCTCCCACCCGTCGCGCGGGGGCCCGGCCAGCCCGGAGGTCACGCCGACGACGAGGCCGACCGCGATCCCGACGAGGAGGGCCCCCACCGCCGCGCCGAGCGTCCAGACCAGGATGTGCGCCCTACGACCCATGAGCCCTCCGTCGCGACGTCAGCCGGGTCACCGTCGACCCGGTGGTCGAACGCTAGGGCACCGCGCCCCGCCGGGGATCACACCATGACGTCGCGCCGCCGGAACTCCACCCACCCGAGCACGGCCGCCGCCACCGCGAGCACGACGAGCAGCCCGTACCCGCCGACGTCCACGCCCTCGGTCAGCGGGTCGCCACCGATGTACCAGTGGTACGGCGACAGCCGCTCCATCCACGCGGCCCCCTCGACGAGCGGCCCGAGGTAGGCCAGGACGTAGGACAGGGCGGCCACGCCCGCGGCCGTCCCCACCGCGACGGCCCGGCGTCCCGTGGCGGCACCGACGGCGAGGGCCAGCGTGCCCAGCGCACCCCCGAACAGCCAGAGCCCGAGGCTCGCCCCCGCCAGCCGACCGAGCGGGACGTCCATCCCCATGAGCGCGCTGAGCAGGGCGAGGACAGTCGTCAGCGCAAGAAGCAGCACGAGCAGCACCAGCCACAGGGACGCGAGGCGCTCGCGGTAGACGGCGGTCCGCGACACCGGCGCCGTGACCTCGAGCTCCAGGACCGCGTCCTCCTCGGCGCCGGCGACGAGCCGCCCGCCGAGGCCGATCGCGCAGACCAGGACGAGGACCGCCCCGAGCAGCTGGTAGACGGTCGACTGCACGTAGCCCGCCCCGGTGGCGATGGCGTCGAAACCCAGAGCGGTGACGAGGTCGGGCGGCATCGCCTCGAGCATGACGTCCATCTTCGGGCCCCCGACGCTCGGGTAGAACGCCGTGTACATCGACCCCACCGCGCACAGCGCCAGGGTCCACAGCGCGGTCGAGCGCCGCTGGGCGCGCAGCACGCCGCGCAGCACGGTGCCGGCCGGCGCCGTCGTCGTCGGAGCGGGGGGCCGCGCCGCGGTCGGGGCGCTCACCGCGCACCCGCCGTCCCGCCGCGGCGGTCGAGCACGGCGGCCTCGGCGACGGGGCCCGTCCGGTAGAAGTCCATGAACAGGTCCTCGAGCTCGCGGTCCTCGGCCTGCCAGCGCAGCACCCGGTGCCGGGCCGCGACCTGCAGCAGCGGGGTGGGCTCCCCGCGCAGCAGGCACGTCACCGTCGCGCCGTCGACGACGACGTCCGTGATCCCGGGGACGCCGTCGAGCTCCGCGGCGTCGACCGGCTCGGCGAACCGCAGGACGACCCGCTGCCCGGCGCGGTGCCGCAGGGTCGCGACGTCGTCGACGTCCACGACCACCCCGGCGCGGATGATCGCGACCCGCCCCGCGACCTGCTCCACCTCCTGGAGCACGTGCGAGGAGAGGAAGACCGTGGCGCCGTCGTCGGCGGCCTCGCGCGCCAGGCGGCGGAACTCGTGCTGGAGGAGCGGGTCCAGGCCGCTCGTGGGCTCGTCCAGGACGAGCAGCTCGGGCGTGTGCATGAACGCCTGCACGAGCCCGACCTTCTGCTTGTTGCCCCGGGACAGCGCCCGCATGTCCCGCGACAGGTCCAGCGCGAAGCGGTCGGCCAGCGCGGTGATCCGCCCGGCCCCGCGACCCCCGCGCAGCGCCGCGAGGTACCGCAGGTACTCCCCCGCGGTCGTCCGCGGCGGCAGCGCGAGCTCGCCGGGCAGGTAGCCCACCCGGGCGCGCAGCGCGGGCCCGCCGACGACGGGGTCCTGGCCGAGCACCTCGACCGTGCCGGCGGTCGGCCGCAGCAGGTCCAGCAGCAGCCGGATGGTCGTGGACTTGCCGGCGCCGTTGGGGCCGAGGAACCCGAACACCTCCCCGGGGCGCACCTCGAGGTCCAGGCCGTGCAGGGCACGCGTGCGGCCGTAGTCCTTGACCAGCCCGACCGTGCGGATGGCGGGCGCGGTGCCCAGCGGAGGCATGGCCCCATCGTGCGACCGGCCCCGGCCGCTGTCACGGGACGTCGGTCCCCGGGGCGCGGTGATCACCCGGCTCCCGTAGCGTCGACGTCGGACCCGACCGTGGAGGCCTGACGCGCATGACGAGCAACCCCGACCGGAACGACGACCGCGACCCGAGCGCCACCGGCGGGACGGACCTCGCCGCCGCGGAGCCCACCGCCCCCGAGGCGCCCGCGCACCCCCTGGTGCTCGTGCTGCACGGCGCGCGCGGCGACCTCGCCCGCCGCTCGGTCTACCCCGCGCTGGCCACGCTGCACCGCCGCGGCCTCCTGCCCGAGCACTGGGCCCTCCTGGGCACCGGCCGCGAGGACATGCCGAACGAGGAGTTCCACCAGCTCGTCGCGCAGTCGCTGCGGGAGTTCGGCGGTGACGACGGCACGGACGAGCCCGACGACGCCGTCGTCGCGGCCCTCACCCGGCACACCGTCTTCTGCTCCGAGGTCGGGGACGAGGACCCGGGCACGCTCCCGGCCGCGCTCGAGCACGTGCGCGGGGTGCTCGCCGAGGCGGCCGACGGCGACGCGGCGGACGTCGTCGTCGTGCACTACCTCGCGATCCCGCCGGCCGCGTTCGAGCCCCTGGCGCGCAACCTGCACCGGCACGGGCTGACCCGCGGGCCGGACGGCAGCGCCGACACCGTCCGCGTCGTCTTCGAGAAGCCCTACGGCACGGACCCGGACTCCTTCCGGCGGCTGGACGCCGTCGTGCACGACGCCCTGGAGGAGTCCCAGGTCTTCCGGATCGACCACTTCCTGGGCAAGGAGGCCGTGCAGAACCTGCACGTCCTGCGGTTCGGCAACGAGCTCTTCGCCAACGCGTGGGACTCCCGGCACGTGGAGCAGGTGCAGATCGACGTGCCCGAGACCCTCGACGTCGCCCAGCGCGCCGAGTTCTACGACGCGACCGGGGCGGCGCTCGACATGGTCGTCAGCCACCTCTTCCAGGTCGCGGCGCAGGTCGCGATGGAGCCGCCCAAGGGCATGGACGTCGCCAACCTCGTCCAGGCGCGCGAGGACGCGATCGCGTGCTTCCGGCCGCTGGACCCGACCGACGACGTCGTCCTGGGCCAGTTCGAGGGGTACCGCGACATCGAGGGCGTGGAGGACGGCTCCACCACCGACACGTTCATCGCCGCGCGCCTGTGGGTGGACAACAACCGGTGGCGGGGCGTGCCGTTCCTGCTCCGCACGGGCAAGCGGATGGCGGCGTCGGCGCAGCGCGTGACGCTGGTCCTGCGCCGGGACCCGGAGCGGCTCTTCGGCGACCGGGTCGAGCCGGGCCTCATCAGCCTCTCGCTCAAGGGCGACGGCGCGATCGAGGTGACCACCAGCATCAAGAAGCCCGGACCCAACCTGGAGATCGTCGCCGGGACCGCGCGGCTGGACCTCGGCGACGTCGAGGGCGGCGAGCCGCTGGCCGCGTACGCGTCGCTGCTCCAGGACGTCCTCGTGGGCGACCGGACCCTGTTCACCACCCCCGAGGGGCTCGAGCACGCGTGGCGGGCGTTCGAGCCGCTCCTCGGGGACGACCGCCCCGACCCGCTGCCGTACGCGCCCGGGTCGTGGGGACCGGCCGAGGCCGCCGCGCTCGCCGCACCGCACGGGTGGTTCGCCGGGGACTGACCGACCCCCTCCCCAGGCGGACGTCCACCCGGCGCGTGTCGTCCTTCCGGTGGATCCGGCGTCCCGTACGCCGCGCGTAGCGTCGGCCTCGGCCGTGCAGCAGCACGGTCACGGCGGGGATCGGACGGGGCGCATGGCCGGTGAGACCGCACGGGCGGTGCCTCCGTCGTCCGCTCCTCCGGCGGCGCCCGTCGCGCCGGAGCCCGACGACGGACCCGAGGACGACCGGCGCACCGCACGCGTCGTCGTGGGGGTGCTGCTGGCGCTCGGCGCGATCGGCGTGTGGGAGCTCGGTGCCGTGCACGACGACGGCCCGCTGCTGGGCGGGGAGACCACCGGCGGGAGCGTCTGCCTCGCGCACACCACCCCGGGCAGCACCGACTTCACCGTGGGCGGCCCCGTCACCGAGCCGAGCCGGGACGTCGTCGTCACCGACGTACGCGCGGTGCGGGCGAGCAACCTCGTCGTGCGCGAGGGGGTCGCGCTGCCCTTCGGCGAGGACCGCAGCGCGATCGGGGCCGCGGAGGGCTACCCGCCCCGCGCGCTGCCCGACGCCTGGGCCGGGAGCAGCCCGCTCGTCGGCGCGGTCCTGCCGGGCGGCGCGCCGAGCCACCTGGTCTGGCACGTCGAGGTCGTCGACCCGACCCGGGAGGCGAGCTACGAGGCGGTGGAGATCGAGTACCGCAGCGGGCACCGGCGGTACCTCGCCGTGCTGGGGACGGACGTCGTCGTCCAGGGTGGCGCGGGGACCTGCCCTCCCGCCTGAGCCGCCTCTGACGGTGCGGCCCCGTCTCCGGTTGCCGACCCCGCGGCGCCGTCGTTCGATCACTGCATGACCGACACCACCACGACGACGCGCGCCCACGACGACGGCCCCGACGAGGCCCACCGCATCCCCGAGGGCGTCGACGACGCCACGGTCGAGGCGGTCGGCAAGCTCACCGCCGCCCTGGAGGTCGTCGAGCAGGCGCGCGGGATGCTCTACGGCGTCCACCGCATGACCGGCCGGGCGGACAACGACCTCGTCGAGGCGCTCGAGGCGCTCGACGAGGCCGGCCACGGCGACCTCGCGCGGCAGATCCGCGAGGACCTCTTCGGCCAGAACGTCCTGCGCTACCGCTGGACGTTCCAGGTCGTCGAGGACTACGACGACCACTACTGGTCCAAGTGGCGGCACTGGGAGCAGGAGGCGCGCGACCGGCTCATGCAGGGCCGCCGGCACGTGTACGAGGCGCAGCTCAAGGAGCAGAACCGCACCCACGGCCGCCGCGACCACGAGGCCCGCCCCGCCCCTGGGGAGTGACGCCCCCGCCGCCCGCTGCGTCGCGCGTCAGGCGGCGGTGGCGCGGCGGGCGGTGATGCAGATGAGGTCGCCGCGGTGCTCCGTCTCGGCGACGAGCCCGCCGGCCTGCAGGGCGGCGGGCACGAGCCACGCGGCCCGGTGGGTGCCGCTGCGGTCCGGCGGCGTGTGCACCAGGACGACGACGCCGTCGGGGGCGAGCAGCTCCGTCACCCGGCGGACCTCCTCCTCGGCGTTGCCGGTCCAGAAGGTGTTGACGTCCACGCCGACGATCGCGTCGAAGCGGGAACCGTCGTACCGGAAGTCCGCCAGGGCCGTCTCGTGCAGCTCCACGTAGCCGGCCGCCAGGTGCTCGGCGTTGCGGTGCCGCGCCCGGTCCACCGCGGTCGGCGACCGGTCGATGGCGACGACCTGCGCCCCCCGACGGCACAGCACGTCCGTCATGACGCCGGACCCGCAGCCGATCTCGAGCACGCGGCGTCCCGGCCGCGGGTCCACCAGGTCGGCCGCGACCCGCACCCGCTCGGGGAGCTGTCCCCCGCGCCGTTCCCAGCTGCCTTGTGTGCTCATCCGGCCAAGGGTGACAGGCCGGGCCGGGTGGTGCCAGAGGGCCCGCCCCGGCGCGCCGCCGTCAGCCGTCCGCGAAGGCCGCGAGCCCGAGGGCGACGGAGCGGTCGAACAGCACCTCGCGCTCCGCGGCGGACAGGGACACGTCCTTGAACAGCAGGTCGGAGATCGTGCAGATCGCCAGGGCCTGGCGATGCTCCTGGTCGGCGACGGCGTACAGGCCGGCCGCCTCCATCTCCACCGCGAGCGTCCCGTGCTGGACCAGCGCGTCCATGGTCGCGGGACGGTCGGCGTAGAACACGTCCGAGGAGAGCACGGGCCCCACGTAGACCTGGCCGCCGCGGGTGCGCCGACGACGCCGCGCGGCGCCGTCCTTGGTCTCCTTGGCCTCGACCTTGACGTCCTTGGTCTTGGCCGGCACCGCCCGGCCCGGCCCCAGCCCGCCGGCCGCGGCCGCCGCCGCCATGAGCGAGAAGCTGGGCGCGTGGCTGTAGTGCATGCCGGGGATGCGGTGGGCGCTGACGGAGGAGTCCGTGTGCGCCGCGCTCGCGATGACGACGTCGCCGACGTCGAGGTGGGGCGCCATGCCCCCCGCCGTGCCGATCCGGATGATCCGCTGCACGTCGTAGAAGCGGAACAGCTCCGTGGCGTAGATCGAGATCGACGGGATGCCCATCCCGGACGCCAGCACGGAGACCGGGCGGCCGTCGAACGTGCCCGTGTAGCCGAGGATCCCCCGGACCTCGGTCACCTGCCGGGCGTCGGTCAGGACCGTCTCCGCGATGCGCTGCGCGCGGCGGGGGTCGCCGGGCATCAGGACGTCGGGAGCGAACTCACCCGGCTCGGCGCCGATGTGCGGGGTAGCCATGGGGGCGACTGTAGCCGGGCCGCTCCGGGCGGCGCCCGCACGCCTGCCCGACGCCCCCGGCCACCTGCCGGACTCGTCCCGAACGCCCCGCTCTGGACTAGACGTCCCCCGCGCGGGGTGCTCCGGCGCCGCCGTCGGCCGCGCTCTCGCGCTCGCGGGCCTCGAGCTCCTCGACCAGCCGGCCGTCGCGGCGCAGCACGACGATGCTGACGACGAGCCCGCCCCAGATGAGCAGCACGGAGATGAGCAGGAAGGTGATCGCGATCGGGGTCATCGCCGGTCCTCCTCGTGGTGGTGCGGCGCGGCACCGCTGGGGACGCTCGACCAGCGACGGCCCCACAGCTCCCGGGCCGGCAGCTCGTGGGCGACGAAGTCGTCGACGTCCCGGCGCCAGGGCACGAAGGTCATCAGGAGGGCGACCACCACGGCGAACGCGACGCCGCCCCATCCGATCGTGGTGAGGAACGACCAGGGGTACCCCTCGTACGGCTCCCCCAGGAGCGAGGCCACCCCCGTGACGAAGATGTAGCCGAGGACGAGCGGGACCCCGAGCCCGACGAGGAGTCGCCACCACCCGCCCACGTGGACGCCGGGCCGGGCGTTGAGGTGCGTCTGCAGCTCCCGCAGGCGGCGCAGCGCCAGGCCGACGACGAGTGTCATGACCACGGCCGAGCCCACCACGCCGACCTCGTTGATGTACTTGTCGGTCACGTCGAGCACGAACAGCGCCGTCGTCGTGGAGAAGAGCACCGTGGAGACCACGGCGACCGGCACGCCCACCAGCAGCGCGGCCTGCCGGGGCGACCAGCCGAACTTCTCCTGGAACGCCGCCGAGATCACCTGCAGGATCGACAGCAGCGAGGTCAGCCCGGCCAGGGTGAGGGACGCGAAGAACAGGACCCCGAAGACCGGCCCGCCGGGCATGAGGGACAGGATCTGCGGGAAGGCCACGAAGGCGAGGCCGATGCCCTGGATCGTGTCCAGCTCGCCCACGGTCACGCCCTGCTGGAACGCCATGAAGCCGAGGGCGCTGAAGACGCCGATGCCGGCCAGGAGCTCGAACGAGGAGTTCCCGAAGCCGACGACCAGGCCCGTCGAGGTGAGGTTCGCGCGCCGCCGCAGGTAGGACGAGTACGTGATCATGATGCCGAAGGCGATCGAGAGCGAGAAGAAGATCTGGCCGTAGGCGGCGATCCACACGCCCGGGTCGGCCAGCGCCGCCCAGTCCGGCGTGAAGAAGGCGTTGAGGCCGTCGACCGCGCCCGGCAGCGTCAGGGCTCGCACGACGATCGCGAGGAACATCGCCACGAGGGTCGGGATGAAGACGACGTTGGCTCGCTCCACCCCCTTCCGGACGCCGAGCGCGAGGATGGCGATCGTCACCACCCAGCAGAGGACCAGCGGGAGGAGGACGCCCGGGACGACGTCGAGCCCGACCCCGGGGCTCTCCGCCACCTGGAGGAACTCGCCGAAGAAGAAGGCCTCCGGGTCCTCGCCCCAGGCCTGGGTGGCGGCGAACCACATGAAGCTCGCTGCCCACGCGACCACGGCCGTGTAGTAGAGCGTGATGACGAGCGACACGCCGACCTGGAACCAGCCGAGCGTCTCCGCGGGCCGGCTCATCCGCCGGAACGACGTGGGCGCCGAGCCGCGGAAGCGGTGGCCGATCGAGTAGTCGAGCAGCAGGACCGGGATGCCCGCCGTCAGCAGCGCGACGAGGTACGGGATGAGGAACGCGCCGCCGCCGTTCTCGTAGGCCACGCCCGGGAAGCGCCAGATGTTGCCGAGGCCGATCGCCGAGCCGACCGCGGCCAGCACGAAGCCGAGCTGCCCCGACCACTGCTCCCGCTGCGCCCCGTGGTGCGTCGTCGCCGACCGTGCCGCCATGGTCCGCCGTCCTTCACTCGCTCGTCGTCGCCATCTCGAACGCCACGTCCTCGCCCGCCGCCTCGAGGACCACACCCTCGCCCTCGACCCGCACATCGGTGAGCTCCAGGCCCTCCGGGAGCTGGTCCACCGGGATGGTAAGACCGTCGAAGGCGCCGTCGAGGCCGGGGAGGCCGCTGAGGTCGAACGATCCCCCGCCCGCCGAGATCTCCTGCACCTCGATGGCGATCTCCCGACCGGCGGCCCGGGGCAGCAGCGTGATCTCGATCGGGACGCCGAGGACGTCCGCCTCCGCGAGGAGGGCGCCGTCCCGCGTGGTGAGCGCGACGGGGAGGTCGACGACCTCGCCGAGCCGGTCGACGGGCGCGACCGCGGACAGCTCGGCGGTGCGGGCCGTCGTCGGCTGGTCGGTGGAGACGCCGGTGAGCCGCACGACGACGTCCTGCAGGGCCAGGCCCTCCAGGACCGCCTCGTCGGCGGCGATGTCGACGCGGTCGAGCTCGCCCCCGGCCACCTGCGTGAGGAAGGGGAAGCCGCGGATCGTGACGTCCGGCGGGGCGTCCAGCCCGGGGATCTGCTCCTGGAGGTCCTCCGCCAGGCGCGCCTCCGTGCGTTCCCGGACGATCCCGTCGGCCACGAACGCGCCGCCGGCGAGCACCACCACGACGACGGCCGTCCCGATCACCCCGCGCGCACCCATGCACGCACAGTAGGCACGCGGCCCGACCGCGGCGAGGTCAGGGCCCGCGACGCCTGTGCACCGGGCGTGCGGCGGCTTAGCCTGGAGTCGTCTCCCCCTCGACGACGAGGTCCCCCGGGGGTACGCATGGGGCTGGTGTGGGTGCTGACGCCGATGGCCGTGTTCTGCGTCGTCGGTGCCCTGCTGCTGCCCGAGGACCCGCCGTCGCGGGCGGCCCGCGCGGGCCTGAGCCGCCTCGGCCGGTGGGTCGGCCGCCTGGTCGGTCGGCTCGTGGCGCCGATGCAGCGGGCGTGGCGACGCCGGTACCCGCCCCCG
>NZ_AXCW01000027.1 GCF_000603945.1 Actinotalea ferrariae CF5-4
CACGGGCTGGCCGCCGACGCGCTGGCTGGCGCGGTTCCGACCGGACCCGCTGCGCCGGCTGCACCTGGGACGCACCCGGGCGGGGGACGCCCAGGACCCCGACGCCGAGGTGGTGCGCTCGTCGCTGCCGCCCCCCGGTCCGGCCGAGGAGGCGCGGGCCCGCGGAGCCGTGCGGACCTACGTCGACCAGGCCGCAGCCGGCGCTCCCGACCCCTGGGTGCTGCACGCGCGCTCGGCCCCCGACGTCGACGGGCTCGCGGACGCCCTGGACCACGCGGTCTCCGCCACACCGGTCCTCCCGGCCCGACACCCCCGCTGGTGGGGGGCGGTCGGGGCGCTCCAGTGGCTCCTGCTGGCCGTGCTCGTGGCGGGCGGGCTCTGGCTCGTCGCGCTCGGCGTGCTCGCCTACCTCCAGCTGCCGGCGCCGGAGCCGCCCGTCTGGGGCACGGTCCCCTGGCCGACGGTCGGGCTGCTGGGCGGCGCCGTCGCGGGTCTGCTCGTCGCGCTGGTCGCGCGGGTGGCGGTCGGTGTCGGGGCTCGGCGGCAGGCGGCGCGGGCGACGGCGCGGCTGCACGACGCGGTCGGTGTCGTCGCCGACCGGCGGGTCGTGGAGCCGGTCGGCGATGTCCTCGGCAGGATGGCGGTCTGCCACGCCGACGCGACGACCGCCGCGGCCGAGGCCGGGCGGCGCGCCCGGTCCCGCTGACGGACGTCGCCCGCATCGACGGGCGCACCGACGACCAGCCGTCCCCGGCGGCGAAGGAGGACCCGTGAGGCTGCACGTGCCCGTCCCGCTGCGCTGGGGGGACCTGGACGCCTACGGCCACGTCAACAACGTCGCGATGCTCCGGCTCCTCGAGGAGGCGCGGATCGCGGCCTTCTGGCGCCACCCCGGAACGGTCGAGGGCTCCGCCGACCTCGGCGTGCCGACGGCCGTCCTGGACGCGGGTCCGACGGCGTCGACGCACACCCTGGTCGCCCGCTCGGAGATCGAGTACCTCGTGCCGCTGCCGTACCGACGCGAGCCCGCCGTGGTCGAGATGTGGCTGGGCCACCTCGGCGGGGCGAGCATCGACGTCTGCTACGAGATCACCAGCGGCGAGGAGGAGCCGCGCCAGGTCTACGCGCGTGCCGTCACGACCCTCGTGCTCATCGATGCCGCGACCCAGCGGCCGCGCCGCCTGACGGACGACGAGCGGGCGGTCTGGGGCCGGTACCTGGGCGACCCTCCTGCTCTGCGGCGGCGCCCCGGGAGCTGAGGCGGCGCTGCGGGCGCAGCGGTACGGCGGGCACCGCCCCGCTCACCGCCGGGTCACCGCACGACACTCCCGCGGGCGGCCCGCCGCTCGGCCTCCTCCCGGATGCCCCGCTGCATCCCGCCGAAGACGACGCCGTGGAACGGCGTGACCGCCCACCAGTACAGGTGCCCGAGCAGGCCCTGGGGGTGGAAGGTGGCGAGCTGCGTCATGACGCACCGCTGTGCCCCGTCAGCCCCGTCGGCCCCGTCAGCCCCGCCCATCCCGTCCGCCCCGCCCTCCGCCGGCTCGACGCCCAGCTCGAGCCAGGCCAGGCCGGGCACCCGCATCTCCGCCCGGAGCCGGAGCAGCCGGCCCGCCTGCACCTCCTCGACGCGCCAGAAGTCCACCGCGTCGTCGACGAGCAGCCGCAGCGGGTCCCGCCGCCCGCGCCGCAGCCCCGGTCCGCCCCAGAAGCGGTCCAGCACCCCGCGCACGCGCCATGCCAGCGGCCAGGAGTACCAGCCGGACTCCCCGCCGATGCTCTCCAGCACCTGCCACAGCACGGCGGGCGGTGCGGCGACCTCGGTGCGCCGACGGTCCCGGTACAGCGAGCCGCCGGCCCAGTCGGGGTCGCTCGGCAGCGGGTCGCTCGGTGCGCCGGGCACCGACGCCGAGGACCAGCGCGTCACGACCTCCGCGTCCTGGATGCGCTGGAGCGCCAGGCGCACCGCCTCGTCGAAGGGGACCAGTCCCGCGGGCGGGTCGGGGACCCACCGGGCGATGTCGTGCTCCTGGCAGACGACCTCGTGCACGAGGGACTCCACCAGGGGCCGGGCGATCGAGGCGGGGACGGGCGTCACCAGCGAGACCCACAAGCTCGACAGGCGTGGGGAGAGGACGCCGACCCCCACGATGATGCGTCGACGCAGCCCCGCCACCGCGGCGTAGCGCTGCATCATGTCCCGGTACGTCAGGACCTCCGGCCCGCCGATGTCGAACGCGCGGCTCACCTCGGCGGGCATCGTCGCGCTGCCGACGAGGTAGCGCAGCACGTCGCGGATCGCGATCGGCTGGATGCGGTTGTCGACCCAGCGCGGCGTCGTCATCGCGGGCAGCCGCTCGGTGAGGTAGCGCATCATCTCGAACGACGCGGAACCCGAGCCGAGGATCACGGCGGCCCGCAGCACCGTCGTCGGCACCCCCGACGCGAGCAGGATGTCCTCGACCTCGCGGCGGGACTCCAGGTGCGGGGAGAGCCCCTCCTCCTCGGGGTGCAGGCCGCCGAGGTAGACGATCCGCTGCACCCCCGCGTCGCGGGCGGCGCGCGCGAAGGTCAGTGCCGCGAGCCGGTCCCGCCGCGCGAACCGCTGGCCCGTCCCGAGGGAGTGGATGAGGTAGTAGGCGACCTCGACGCCGTCGAGCGCTGCGCGGATCTCCTCCAGGCGGGTGGCGTCGGCGGCCGCCGTCTCGACGTCGTCGAACCACGGCCGGCCCCGCAGGCGGGCCGGGTTCCGGGCGACCGCCCGCACGCGGAAGCCCGCGGCGAGCAGCTCCGGGACCAGCCGGCCGCCGACGTAGCCGGTGACACCCGTGACCGCGACGAGGGCTCCCATCGCGCCAGACTAGGTGCGCGCCACCGCCCGACGTCGACCGGGACGGTGCGCGGTGGCGGGCGGGGGTCAGGGACCTCTCAGACGGTCAGGCGAGCAGCGCGAGGGTCGCGCGCTCCGCCGCGGCCCGGGTGCGGCGCCGGCCGATCGTCGAACCGCGCTCCCACAGGTCCACCAGCCGCGGGTCGATGTACGACGCCCGGCACACCGCGGGGGTGTTGCCGAGCTCGTCGGAGACCTCCTTCACCACCTGCGTGACCGCCCGGCGTCGGGCGCGCTCGCTCGACGGCGTCCCGGCGTCGGCGAGGCCCGCCGCGGCCAGCACGGTGGCGTGCCACGTGCGGAAGTCCTTCGGCCGCGCCTCGGGACCCAGCCGCTCCTTGACGTACTGCACGATGTCGGCCGTGGTCACGTCGTGCCACGCCCCTGCGTCGTCCTGCCAGGCGAGCAGCTCCTCGCTGTCGTCGTCGCGGTCGCGCAGTGCCCGGACGGGACCCAGGACGGCGCGGTCCTCCACCCGCGACTCCCGGACCTGACCGGACTTCGCGGGGTAGCAGAAGCTGACGCCGTCCTTGTGCAGCCGGACGTGGTCGCGGCGGACGGTCGCGAGGCCGTAGCTGCCGTTGTCCCGGGCGTAGGCCTCGCCCCCGGCACGGAAGTAGGCGTCGTCCAGGAGGCGGAAGGCGAGCGCCAGCACCTTCTCGCGCGGCATCCCGGGCAGCGCCAGGTGCTCGCGCACCGTGCGGCGGGCGGCCGGGAGGCGACGCGCGACCTGCACGACGTGCTCGTGCTTGCGGCGGTCCTGCCGCAGGCGCCACTGCGGGTGGTACAGGTACTGGCGGCGCCCGGCGTCGTCGGTGCCGAGCGCCTGGATGTGGCCGTTCTCCCACGGGCAGATCCACACGTCGGTCCACGCCGGAGGGATGACGAGCTCGGTGCAGCGCGCGATCGCGTCCGGGTCGGTGATCCGGACGCCGTGCTCGTCGAGGTAGACGACCCCGCGACCCTGCCTGCGGCGGGTCCAGCCGGGGCCGCCGGGGCGGGACCTGCGCAGCCGGGGCATGGCAGCAGTGTGCGGTCCGGCGCGGGCGCCGTCGCGGCGAACGACGACGACGCCGGCCGCGGCTCAGTCGTCCAGCGGCGTGCGGACCATGCCCTCCTGCGCCATGGTCGCCACGAGCGTGCCGTCCTGGCGGTAGACGCGGGCGGCGCCGAGACCGCGTCCGCCGTGCGCACTGGGGGTCGACTGCACGTACAGGAGCCACTCGTCGGCGCGGACCGGACGGTGCCACCACATCGCGTGGTCCAGGCTCGCCATGGACAGGCCGGGGCTCGCCCAGCTCAGCCCGTGCCGGCGCAGCACCGGCTCGAGCAGCACCTGGTCGCACGCGTAGGCCAGGAGCGCGCGGTGCAGCACCTGGTCGTCGGGCAGCGGCGCGCGGGCCTTCATCCAGACCAGCTGGTGACCGCTCGCCATCGGGCCGGGCTGCAGGTACAGGGCGTCCTCGACGTGCCGCAGGTCGAACGCCGCGGCCTGCGTCCAGAAGTCGGCCATGGGGTGGTCGATGCCGGCGAGCACCTGCAGGGCGCTGGGGACCTTGTCCGGGCCCGGCACCGACGGCGGCGGGGTGTCGGTGTGGTCCAGCCCCGGCTGGTCCACCTGGAACGACGTCGTCATCGACAGGATCGGCACGCCGTCCTGGAGCGCGTGCGTGCGGCGGGCGCTGAAGGAGCGGCCGTCGCGGAGGTTCTCGACGGCGAAGGTGATCGGCTTGGTCACGTCGCCGGGGCGCAGGAAGTACCCGTGCACGGAGTGGGGGAGCCGGTCCGGGTCCACGGTGCGCGCCGCCGCCAGGACGCACTGCGCGAGCACCTGCCCGCCGAACACCCGCCCGCCGGGCTTCGGCAGGCTGCCGCCGACGAACGTGCCGTCGTCGGCGGCCCGGAGGTCCAGGACGTCCAGGACCCGCTGCAGGGCGCGCTCGGGCGACTCCGGCGTCCGGGCGAGGCGGTGGTCGGTCGTCATCGGGCTCCCTCGTCGAAGGTGTTGACCATGGCGTGGGCGGCGCGCTCCAGGTAGTCCCACAGGGTCGCGTGCGGCAGGGGCGCCAGGTGCAGCTCACCGAGCGCCGTGCGCATGTGCTGCAACCAGCGGTCCCGCGCGGCCGGGCTCACCGGGTAGGGCGCGTGGCGCATCCGCAGGCGCGGGTGGCCGCGCTGGTCGGAGTACGTCGTCGGCCCGCCCCAGTACTGCTCGAGGAACGTCCGCAGGCGGTCCTCCGCCGGGCCGAGGTCCTCCTCCGGGTACATGGGTCGCAGGAGGTCGTCCGTCGCCACGAGCTCGTAGAACCGGGCCACGAGGCGGCGGAAGGTCGGCTCGCCGCCCACGAGCTCGTAGAAGCTGTCGGCGGGTGCGGCGCGGCCCTCGCGCCCGGAGTGGGCGGTCGGCGCCGGTGCCCCCGCCGCGGGGCTCGGCTCGGTGACGCGGAGCGGGAGCGGTTCACGGTCGGGCACGGCCCCATCCTCTCCCACGCAGGACTAGTGTGGTCGCGGCGGGGGAACCAGGACGTGCCGACGGGAGGCGACCTCGATGACCAAGGCCGAGCAGATCCTCGCGGCGCTCGGCGGGGACGGCAACGTCGTCGACCTCGAGCCGTGCATCACCCGGCTGCGCGTGGAGCTCAAGGACCCGGCACTGGTCGACGAGCCGGCGCTGCGGGAGTCCGGGGCGTTCGGCGTCGTGCGGTCCGGGCGGATCGTGCAGGTCGTCGTCGGGCCCGAGGCGGACACGCTCGCCGCGGACATCGACAGCCTGCGCTGACGGCACTCCGGACCGGCCCGGACCAGTCAGCCCTCGCCGGCGTCGTCCTTCGCGGGGGTGGTCGCAGCGGGCGCCGCACGCTCGACGAGCATCTGGCGGGGCAGGGCGAGCCCGACACCCTCCTCGACGAACAGCTCGCGGACCCGGGCCCGCACCTCGCGCTGGATCGCCCACTGCTTCGCGGGCGCGACCTTGAGCGTCATCCGCACCATCACCGACTCCGCGGAGAGGGACTCGTAGCCCGTCACCTCGGGCTCGCCGAGCACCTCGGCCGGACGCGTCGCCGCCACCTCCTGCGCGGCCCGGGTGAGCAGCGCGGCGGCGTGCTCCACGTCGGCGTCGGGCGGCACGGTGACCTCCACCAGCGCCTTGGACCAGCCCTGCGTCATGTTGCCGACGCGCAGGATCTCGCCGTTGCGCACGTACCAGAGCGTGCCGCTGAGGTCGCGGACCTGCGTCACGCGCAGCCCCACCGCCTCGACCGTGCCGATCGCCTCACCGAGGTCCACGACGTCCCCGACGCCGTACTGGTCCTCGACGAGCATGAAGATCCCGGCCAGGAAGTCCTTGACGAGCGTCTGGGCGCCGAAGCCCAGGGCCACGCCGACCACGCCGGCCGACGCGAGCAGCGGGCCCAGGTTCCAGTCGTTGATCTCCGCGAGCGCCGTGACGACCAGGATCGTCACCACGATGCCTGCGACCGAGCGCAGGACCGAGCCCATCGTCTCGGCCCGCTGCACCCGGCGGGCGACCGCCAGCGGGTCGGAGTCCTCCCCGGGCACGGGCACCTTCGTCTTCATGAGCAGCCGGCGCGTGTGCGACCGCACCCGCGCGCCGCCGTCGATCACGGACCGCACCGCCCGGGCAATGGTCCACCGCAGGGCGGCGAGCAGGAGGACCCCGACGAGGACGGCCACCAGGCTCTGCAGCGGGGCGCCGAGGACCCAGGTCAGGAGCTGGTCGCCCTCCTCCCGGATGTCCTCCAGTCCGGGGGACGGGCTCGGGTCGGGCTCGACGAAGATCGGTCGCACGACGCCAGGTTAACGAGAGGTTCCGTCCTCACCCGGACGGAGGCCGTCCCGCGGGGCGGACCCTCACGACCTCCTCACACCCGGCGACGGCGCGCGGCGCGAGCGGCCGGTCCCGAGGGCCGCGCTCTGGCAGGATCGTCGCGTGCCTGAGAACCACGACGCCTCGCCCCTGCCGACGCCGCTCCTGGAGCTGGCGGCCCGCCACGGGGTCGTCCCCGACTTCTGGGGGTTCGACGGTCAGCACCGGTTCGTCTCCGAGAAGACCATGGTCGCCGTCCTCGCCGCGCTGGGTGTCGACGCCTCGACGCCCGAGCGGGTCGGCCTCGCGCTGGAGAACGCCGACGACGACCCGTGGCGGCGGGTCCTGCCGCCCGTCGTCGTGGTGCGGGCGGGCAGCCCCACGGAGGTGCCAGCCCACGTCGCGGACGGCCAGCCGGTGACCGTCCGCGTCGAGCTGGAGGACGGCGCGGGGCACCGCGAGCTGGTGCAGTCCGACGCGTACGTGGCGCCGCGCACGGTGGACGGCCGCGTCGTGGGCCGCGCCACCTTCGTGGTCCCGGCGGACCTCCCGCTCGGCTGGCACGACCTCGTGGCCCAGTCGCCCGACGGCACCGGCCGCTCCACGCTCGTCGTCGTGCCGGACCGTCTGGAGCTCGGCCACGGGCTGGCGGAGCGTCGCGGCTGGGGCCTCATGACCCAGCTGTACTCCGTGCGGTCGGAGCGCTCGTGGGGGCTCGGCGACCTCGCCGACCTGCGGGAGATGGGCTGGATGGCCGGCCGCCGGTGCGGGGCGGACTTCCTGCTCATCAACCCGCTGCACGCCGCCGAGCCCGGCTCGCGCATGACGCCGTCGCCGTACCTCCCGGTGACCCGGCGCTTCGTGAACCCGGTCTACCTGCGCGTCGAGGACATCCCCGAGACGGCGTACCTGCCCGTGGCGGAGCGCTCGCTCGTCGAGTGGCAGGCCGAGGTCGCGCGTCCGTTGAGCGACGACGGCCCGATCGACCGCGACACCGTGTGGGGCGCGAAGAAGGTGGCGCTCGAGGTCGTGCACGCCGCCCCCCGGTCGGCCGCCCGGCAGGCGGCGTTCGAGCAGTACAAGGAGCTCGAGGGCCAGGGGCTGGAGGACTTCGCGACCTGGTGCGCCCTGGCCGAGCACTTCGAGGGCCGCACGTGGCCCGCCGCGGCCGACGACCGCGGGTCGGAGCTCGTCAAGGGGCTGCGGGAGAAGCTCGCGGACCGGATCCAGTTCCACTGCTGGCTCCAGTGGGTCGCGGACGAGCAGCTCGCCGATGCCCAGCGCGCCGCGGTCGAGGGCGGCATGCGGATCGGGATCATGCACGACCTCGCGGTCGGCGTGCACCCGGAGGGTGCCGACGCCTGGGCCATGCGGGACGTCCTGGCCCAGGGCGTCTCGGTCGGTGCGCCGCCGGACATGTACAACCAGCAGGGCCAGGACTGGTCGCAGCCGCCGTGGCGTCCCGACGGCCTCGCCCGCGCCGCGTACCGGCCCTACCGGGACATGCTCCGGACGATCCTGCGGCACGCCGGCGCGATCCGCATCGACCACGTGCTGGGCCTGTTCCGGCTGTGGTGGATCCCCTCCGGCGCCGGGGCCCAGGACGGGGCGTACGTCCGCTACGACCACGAGGCCCTCATCGGCATCCTCTGCCTGGAGGCCCAGCGCGCGGGCGCCGTCGTGATCGGCGAGGACCTGGGGGTGTTCGAGCCGTGGGTGCGGACCTACCTCACGGAGCGGGGCATCCTCGGGACCTCGGTGCTGTGGTTCGAGTACGAGGGCGACCGGCTCATGGCGCCCGAGAAGTACCGGCCCCTCGCCCTGGCGACGGTGACCACGCACGACCTGCCCCCGACCGCGGGGTACCTGGCGGGGGAGCACGTCGACCTGCGGGACCGGCTGGGTCTGCTCACCGAGCCGGTCGAGGTGGTCCGACGGGCCGCAGCCCAGGAGCGGCAGCAGATGGTCGACGTCCTGACGTCGCGGGGTCTCGTCGGAGCGGACCCGTCGGAGCGGGAGCTGGTCGAGGCGCTGCACCGGCTCGTGCTGGCCTCGCCCTCGGTGCTGGTCGGCGTCTCGCTGGCCGACGCGGTGGGGGAGCGACGGGCCCAGAACCAGCCGGGGACGGACACCGAGTACCCCAACTGGAAGGTCCCGCTGGCGGACTCCGCGCAGCGGCTGGTCACGGTCGACGACCTGTTCGACAACCCGCGGCTGCGCTCGCTCGTGGTCGCGGTCAACGACGCCATCGCGCACGAGGTCGTCCCCGCGACCTGAGCCCCACGCGCACCGGGCACGACGAGGCCCCCGGAGCCACGCTCCGGGGGCCTCGTCGTGCGTCCCCGCGGACGGCGGCGCTCCTGACCGGTGCCGCCGTCCGGGGGTCGCGTCAGCCGGTCAGCGGGCCCGGTCGCGCTCCTGCGCGGCCAGCGCGCGGCGCACCCCGTCCCGGGACTCCACCACGAGCCGGCGCAGGGCCGGGTGGCGGTCGCCGGCCTGGTCGAGCCAGGCGTCCGTGCGGCCGAGGACGTCCACGTCCGTGCCCGCCAGCAGCGAGGGGTAGAGCCCGACGACGACGTTCTGGGCGATCTCGTTCGTCCGCGACGTCCAGACCTCCTCGATCGCGTCGAAGTAGCGGTCGACGTACGGCTCGAGCAGCGCGCGGTCGTGCACGCGCCCGAAGCCCGCGATCGTCGACGTCTGCAGGGCGTTGGCCAGGTCCCCCCGCTCGACGACGGCGTCCCACGCCGCCGCCTTCGCCTCGGGCGTCGGCAGGGCGGCCCGCGCCGCGGCGGCGGCGCGCTCGCCCGTGGCCGTGGCGTCGGAGGCGAGCTGCTCGGCGATGCGCGCCTCGTCGGCGCGGCCGCCGGCCGCGAGCGAGGTGAGCAGCTCCCAGCGCAGGTCCGTGTCGATGCTCAGGCCACCGAGCGCCGTCGTCCCGTCCACGAGACCGAGGACCCGGTCGAGCTGCTCGGCCGTCGTCGCCCGGGCGGCGAACGCCTTCGCGAGCTGCAGCTGCAGGTCGCTGCCCTCCGCCGCGCCCGACGCCAGCTCCCACAGCCGTTCGGCCGCCGCTGCCGCGGCCTCCGCCCGGTGCTCGGGGGCCACGTAGAGGTCGAGCGTCATGGTGAGCTGGCGCAGGAGCACGAGCACCACCGAGGAGTCGGTCTCGTGGGCGATGTTGGCCAGGACGAGGTCCACGAAGTCCCGCGCGGCGAGCTCGCCGTCCCGGGTCATGTCCCACGCCGCCGCCCACACGAGGGTGCGCGGCAGGGAGCTGGTGAAGGCGTGCAGGTGCTCGGTCGCGGCGGCGAGGGACTGCTCGTCCAGGCGCACCTTGGCGTAGGCCAGGTCGTCGTCGTTGACGAGCAGCAGCGCCGGACGCTCCTGCCCGACCAGCTCCGGGACCTCGGTGCGCGCGCCGTCGACGTCGAGCTCGACCCGGAGCGTGCGCTCGAGCTGGACGCTGCCGTCCGGCTGCTCCACCAGGTCGTACCCGCCGACGGCGAGGCGGTGGGGGCGCAGGTGGGGGTGGTCCGCCGGCGCCTCCTGGGTGATCGCGAAGGCCGTGATCACGCCGTCCTCGTCGGTCTCCACGGCCGGCCGCAGGAGGGTCACGCCGGCCTGCTGGAGCCACTGCTGCGACCACGTCCCGAGGTCACGCCCGCTCGTGGCCTCGAGCTCGGTGAGCAGGTCGGCCAGCTCGGTGTTGCCCCACGCGTGACGCTGGAAGTAGGCGCGCACGCCGGCGAAGAACTGCTCCTCCCCGACCCACGCCACGAGCTGCCGGAGGACCGAGGCCCCCTTGGCGTACGTGATGCCGTCGAAGTTGACCTCCACGTCCTCGAGGTCACGGATGTCCGCGACGATGGGGTGCGTGGACGGCAGCTGGTCCTGGCGGTAGGCCCACGACTTCTCCAGCGAGGCGAACGTGGTCCAGGCCTGGCGCCACTGCGTGGCCTCGGCGGTGGCGAGGGTGGAGGCGTACTCCGCGAAGGACTCGTTGAGCCACAGGTCGTCCCACCAGCGCATGGTCACGAGGTCGCCGAACCACATGTGGGCGAGCTCGTGCAGGATCGTCACGGCGCGGCGCTCGACGGTCGCCTCCGGCACCTTGGAGCGGAAGACGTAGTTCTCCAGGAAGGTGACGGCGCCGGCGTTCTCCATCGCGCCCGCGTTGAACTCCGGCACGAAGATCTGGTCGTACTTCGCGAACGGGTAGGCCAGCGCGAAGCGCTCCTCGTAGAACGCGAACCCGGCGCGCGTGATGTCCAGGATGTTGTCGGCGTCCAGGTACTGGGCCAGCGACGCGCGGCACAGGACGCCCAGCGGGATCTCGCGGCCGTCCGCGCTCGTCAGCGAGCCGTCGACCCGGTGGTACGGACCGGCGACCACGGCGGTGACGTAGCTGGACAGGCGAGGGGTGGGGGCGAACTCCCAGCGGGCGGCCGGAGCGCCGTCGGGCAGCGGCACGGGCTCCGGGGTCGGGGAGTTGGAGACGACCGTCCAGTGCGCGGGGGCCGTGACCGTGAAGGCGAAGGTCGCCTTGAGGTCCGGCTGCTCGAACACCGCGAAGACGCGCCGGGAGTCGGCGACCTCGAACTGGGAGTAGAGGTACACCTCCTGGTCGACGGGGTCGACGAAGCGGTGCAGGCCCTCGCCGGTGTTCATGTAGGCGCAGTCGGCCACGACGCGGAGCTCGTTCTCCGCCTCCAGGCCGTCCAGGGCGATCCGGGAGTCGGCGACGACGGCGGCCACGTCCAGGGACCGGCCGTTGAGCACGACCTCGTGCACGGTCGGGGCGATGAGGTCCAGGAAGGTCGCTGCGCCCGGGGTGGCGGCGAAGCGGACGACCGTGGTCGAGGCGAACGTCTCCGGACCGGTCGTGAGGTCCAGGGCGATGTCGTAGGAGTGCACGTCGACGAGCGCGGCGCGCTCGCGGGCCTCGGCACGGGTCAGGTTCTCAGCGGGCACAGCAGGTGCTCCTCGGGTCAGGGGTGTGACGTCCGGGGAATCCTCCCACGCAGGTCCGGGGCGCACCGGGGGTCGGCCGCGGGGAATGCGGACGGCCGTGTGCCGTTGATCCTGGTGGACCCGACGCACGACCGGCACCGGCACCGGCCGGCACCCACCGGCACCCGGGCACCCACCCGGCACCCACCGACACCGAGGAGAACGATGACCACCACGGCTGACGCCCCCACGCAGGAGACCGCCCCCGACGGCGAGCGCGCCGTGCGCGCCGACTTCTGGTTCGACCCCATGTGCCCGTGGGCCTGGATGACGTCGCGGTGGATGACGGAGGTCGCGGAGCACCGCCCCGTCGACCTGCACTGGCACGTCATGAGCCTCTCGGTGCTCAACGAGGGCCGGGACCTCCCGGACGGCTACCGGCAGCTCATGGACCAGGCCTGGCGACCCGTCCGGGTGATCACCGCGGCACGGCTCGCCCACGGCGAGGACGTCGTCAAGCCGCTGTACGACGCGATCGGCACGCGGCTGCACCCGGGGGGGCGCAAGGACGACCTCCGCGCCGTGCTCGCCGAGTCCCTCGCGGAGGTGGGGCTGCCGGCAGAGCTGCTCGACGCCGCGGACGACGACGCCCACGACGAGGAGCTCCGGGCGTCGCACCAGCGGGCCATCGACCTCGTCGGTGACGAGGTGGGCACGCCCGTCGTCGCCGTCGAGGGCGTCGCGTACTTCGGGCCGGTCGTGACCCCCGCCCCCCGGGGCGAGGATGCGCTGCGCCTGTGGGACGGGCTCGTGCTCATGACCCAGGTGCCCGGCTTCTACGAGCTCAAGCGGACCCGGACCCAGGGACCCGTGCTCGACTGACGGGCCGTCCCAGCGCCCCCCGAGGCGCTGCTCGAGGACGTCGACGACGCCGCCACCGGCTGACCGGTGGCGGCGTCGTCCGTTCTGCGCCGAATCGTCCCCACCTGCGCCCCCACCTGGCCGAGCGCCCCTGAGAGGTGCCGTCGGACCTCTTGCGCTGTCACCCGGACGGACCTACCGTTGCAACCCTTCCAGGTTGTTGCGGGAGGTTTTTCATCCCGTTGCATTGCGCTCCATCCGAGGCCGTCGCACCGATGCGGCGGCTGTCCGTCACCGGGTCATCGACGACCCGGCCGACCCGAATGGACCGAACACACATGAGGGACACGTCCCCCCTCCGGCGCGCGGGGGCGCGCCGGGCGCCACGGGCTCGCCGCTCGCTGGCAGCACTCCTCAGCGCAGCCATGGCCACGACTGCGCTCGCGGCCGGGCTGACGGCGGCGCCGCTGGCCGCCGAGCCGGCCGTCGCCGCCACGCCGGCGAGCAAGAGCGTGACCGCGGTCATGTTCCAGTGGCCGTGGACCGCGATCGCGCGCGAGTGCACGAACAACCTGGGCCCGGCGGGCTACGGCTACGTACAGACGTCGCCGCCGCAGGAGCACGTGCAGGGCACGCAGTGGTGGACCAACTACCAGCCCGTGTCCTACAAGATCGAGAGCCGCTTCGGCACGCGTGCGCAGTTCGCGTCGATGGTGCAGACCTGCAAGAACGCCGGCGTCCAGGTGATCGCGGACGTCGTCATCAACCACATGTCCGGTCAGAGCGCCGGCGGCACGGGGTGGGCCGGGACGGTCTTCCAGCACTACAGCTACCCGGGCACCTACGGGTCGCAGGACTTCCACGACTGCCGGCGTGACATCACGAACTACGGCAACGCGTGGGAGGTCCAGAACTGCAACCTGGTCAACCTGGCGGACCTCAAGACCGAGTCCGACTACGTGCGCGGGCGGATCGCCGCGTACATGAACGACCTGATCTCGCTCGGCGTCACCGGCTTCCGCGTCGACGCGGCCAAGCACATCCCCGCCGCGGACATCGCCAACATCAAGAGCCGCCTGACGAACCCGAACGTCTACATGGTGCAGGAGGTCATCGGCGCTGCCAGCGAGCCGATCAAGGACACGGACTACACGTACATCTCCGACGTCCACGAGTTCGACTACGCCCGGGAGCTCAAGCGCGTCTTCAACGGCGGCCAGCTGTCCTGGCTGAGCAACTTCGGCGAGGCGTGGGGCCTCATGCCGTCGGGCAGCGCGGGGGTGTTCGTCGACAACCACGACACCGAGCGCAACGGCGAGACGCTGAACCAGACCTACGCGTCGACCTACACCCTCGCCAACGTCTTCATGCTGGCCTGGCCCTACGGCAGCCCGAGCGTCCACTCCGGCTACTCCTTCACCAACAAGGACGCGGGCCCTCCCGGCGCCGGCACGGGCACGGTCCCGGCGCCCACGTGCTACAGCAACGGCTGGCGGTGCCAGCACGACTGGCGCGAGATCGAGAACATGGTCGGCTTCCGCAACGCCACCGCCGGCGCCGCCGTCGGCAACTGGTGGACCAACGGGAACAACCAGATCGCCTTCGGCCGTGGCGCCAAGGGCTACGTCGTCATCAACCGTGAGGGCGCCGCGCTGAGCCGCACCTTCCAGACGTCGCTGCCCGCGGGCACGTACTGCGACGTCGCGCAGGGCCTGCCCACGAGCACCGGGTGCTCCGGCCGCAGCATCACCGTCAACGCGTCCGGGCAGTTCACGGCCACCGTGAACGCCAACACCCCGCTCGCGCTGCACGTCAACGCCAAGGCGGGCGCCAGCACGACGACGCCGACGACGCAGACGACGATCTCCTTCGGCGTCAACGCCACCACCGTGTACGGGCAGAACGTCCGGGTCGTCGGGAACCACCCG
Organism: Actinotalea ferrariae CF5-4; assembly: GCF_000603945.1. GTDB lineage: Bacteria > Actinomycetota > Actinomycetes > Actinomycetales > Cellulomonadaceae > Actinotalea > Actinotalea ferrariae. The sequence continues at coordinate 14,462 of NZ_AXCW01000027.1, forward strand.
TCGCTCGGGTCGTGGAACGCCGCGGCCGGCGTGCCGCTGTCCTCCGCCGCCTACCCGGTGTGGCGTGCCGGCGTCGCGTTCCCCGCCGGGACGCGCGTCGAGTACAAGTACGTCAAGGTCGACGGCAGCGGCAACGTCGTCTGGGAGAGCGGGGTGAACCGGGTGGCCACCGCGCCCTCGACCGGGACGCTGACGCTCAACGACGCCTGGCGCAACTAGGGCGTGTCTCCAAAGATGGGCGTGGGGTTGCGGCGATGCTGATCGGGTGAGTCGTGCAGCGGAGCTCAGTGATGCCCAGTGGGCGCGGATCGCGCCGATGATGCCGCAGGTCAAGGGCCGTTCGCGGCCGTACCGCGATCACCGGCAGGTGGTCGAGGGCATCGTGTTCCGGTTCCGGACGGGGTGCGCGTGGCGGGACGTGCCCGAGCGGTACGGGCCGTGGCAGACGCTGTGGAAGCGCCACACCCGGTTCTCCCGGGACGGCACCTGGGACAAGATCTTCACGGTGCTGCTGGCCCAGGCCGACGCCGCCGGGGAGATCGACTGGGCGGTCAGCATCGACTCCACGATCAACCGCGCTCATCAGCACGCGACGACCCTGCCCAGGGCCACAGGGGGACCTGGCGAATCACACGAATCTGCGCACGGAGCCGGCTGACCACGCGATCGGCCGCTCCCGCGGCGGACTGTCCACCAAGATCCACCACGCCGTGGACGGCAAGGGCCGACCGCTCGCAGTGCTCATCGGGCCAGGTCAAGGCGGTGACGCCCCGATGTGCCTACCGGTGCTGGACACCATCCGGGTCCCGCGTCTGGGCCCGGGCCGGCCCCGCACCCGGCCCGACGCGGTCCTGGCGGACAAGGCGTACTCCTCCCGGGCGATCCGAGCCGAGCTGCGCCGCCGCGGCATCGTCTCGGTCATCCCCGAGCCCCGCGACCAGCAGGGCCACCGCAAGCGCCGCGGCTCCGCCGGTGGGCGCCCGGTCACCTACGACACCGACCGATACAAGGGCCGCAACGTCGTCGAACGCGCCTTCTGCCTGCTCAAGCAGTGGCGCGGCCTGGCCACCCGCTACGACAAGCACGCCATCACCTACCGCGGCGCCGTCGTCCTCGCCGCCATCATCACCTGGCTCCGAACATAGGAGACACGCCCTAGCCGGGGTCCCCTGAACGGCGGGGGGTGGGCGTGACCTGGAGCGCACCGCCCACCCCTCGCCCCCCGCCCACGCCTCGTGGGCTCCCACGGCCGGACGGTTCTCCCAACGTCCGGCCGTGGTGCTGCCCGGCCCCGTCCGGCGGTGGCGCTCCCGAGCCTCGACCGGCCGCTACCGTGCTGCCGTGAGCGACGACGCGACCACCGTCCCTGCCCGCGCCCGGTACGACGTCGTCGTCGTGGGCGGGGGGCACAACGGCCTGACCGCGGCCGCCTACCTGGCGCAGGCGGGCCGCTCGGTCCTCCTGCTCGAGGCGGCAGACCACCTGGGGGGAGCGACGCAGTCCGCGCGGGTGTTCCCCGGTGTGGACGCGCGGCTGTCCCGCTACTCCTACCTCGTCTCCCTCCTGCCGGCCGCGGTGCGCGACGAGCTCGGCCTGCGCCTGGAGCTGCGGCGGCGCCGGTTCTCCTCCTACACCCCGCTGCCGTCGGACCCGGCCCGGGGTCTGCTCGTCGACAACGCCGACGACGCCGCCACGCGCCGCTCGTTCGAGGCGGTCGGGGCCGGCGCGGACGTCGCCGCCTGGCACGCCTTCGGTGCCCGGACGGCCGCGCTCGCGCGCGCGCTCTTCGGCACGGTCACGGAGCCGCTGCCCACGGCCGAGGAGGTGCGCGCCCGCCTCGGGGCGGCGTGGTGGACCGACCTCGTCGAGCGGCCCCTCGGGGAGCTGGTCGAGCGGACGTTCGCCTCGGACCTCGTCCGGGGCGTCGTCCTGACCGACGCGCTGATCGGCACGTTCGCCGGCGCCCACGACGCCTCCCTGGTCCAGAACCGGTGCTTCCTCTACCACGTCATCGGCGGCGGCACGGGCGACTGGGACGTGCCGGTGGGCGGGATGGGCGCGGTGGCCGCGGAGCTCGAGGCCGCCTGCGGCCGTGCCGGCGTGGAGGTGCTGACGTCGGCGCGCGTCACCGCCGTCACGACGTCGTCGGCCGCCGCGGAGGTGACGTGGCAGGACGACGACGGGCGCGAGCGCGCGGTCGCCGCGGACCACGTGCTGGCGGGGTGCAGCCCTCGCGACCTGGACCATCTGCGCGGACGGGTCCCCGAGCAGGAGCCCGAGGGGGCCCAGCTCAAGGTGAACATGCTGCTGACGCGCCTGCCGCGGCTGCGGGACACCGCCGTCGACCCGGCTGCCGCCTTCGCCGGCACCTTCCACGTCAACGAGGGCTACGCCCAGCTGCAGCGGGCGTACGAGGAGGCAGCGGCGGGGCGCGTGCCGACCGTCCCGCCGTCGGAGATCTACTGCCACTCGCTGACGGACGCGTCGATCCTGGGCCCGGAGGTCCGCGCGCGGGGGTGGCACACGCTGACGCTCTTCGGGCTGCACATGCCGGCCCGGCTCTTCCACGTCGACCCGGAGGGGGCGCGGGCCCAGGCGCTCGCGGCGACCCTCCGCTCCCTCGACGGCGTCCTGGCCGAGCCGGTCGAGGACTGCCTGGCCACGGACGCCGACGGCCGCCCGTGCCTGGAGGCCCGGACGCCGGTCGACCTGGAGACCGACGTGGGCCTGCCGGGCGGGCACATCTTCCACCGCGACCTGTCCTGGCCGTGGCTCTCCCCGGGGCACGCCGACGCCGCGTCCCTGGACCCGGCCGCCCGGTGGGGCGTGGCGACGGACGACGCGCGGATCCTGCTCTGCGGGGCCGGCGCGGTGCGCGGCGGCGGGGTCAGCGGCATCCCGGGCCGGTCGGCCGCGATGGCCCTGCTCGGGCGCTGAGGACTGGCCCGGCACGTCGGGGTGACCCCTCCGCGCGCCACGGGCGACGTGGCCGGGCGCGGTGCGGGCGTGGCATGCTGCCGGAGGCATTCACCCGAACGGACCAACAGGAGCCGCCATGTCCACGACGACCGCCGCCCGGCCCGCGCGCCGGCTCGGGCCGGGTCTGACGGCCTTCCTCGTCGTCGACGTCCTCCTCGTCCTCGCGTTCCTCGTGGTCCTCGGCACGACGCTCGCCGGCCGGGACGCCGGGGCGGCCCCGGAAGGTCCCGCTGCCGCGCCGGCCGCACCGGAGCCGGAGACCACGCCCGAGGAGTCGCCCGGCGAGGACTCGCAGGAGGTGGGCGAGGTCCGCGCGTTCGTGCTGCCCAGCGGCAACATCCACTGCGCGATGGACGAGGGCTCCGCGACCTGCACGATCCTCGCGTTCAGCTACGAGCGGCCGGCGCCCCCGGAGGGCTGCGCCGGGCAGGCCGGGAACGTGCTCACCGTCGACGCGGCCGGCACCGCCGGGTTCGCCTGCCAGGAGGGCGAGCCTGCCGCGGCTGCCGAGGGCACCCCGGTGCTGGAGTACGGGGAGCAGACGACTGTCGGCGCGATGACGTGCGCCAGCTCCACGAATGGGGTGCTGTGCCGCCACAACGAGAGCGGCGCGGGCTTCTCCGTCGCGCGGGCGGGGTACCTCTTCTTCTGACCGACGGCGCTCCGCCGCGGCCGGCTGGGGTCGACACGTGCCGTGCCGACCCCACCGGGCCTCGCCCATCAGGTGAAGCTCACCACGCGCCCGTCATCAGGTGCCGTCGATCAGGTGCCGCTCACCAGATCCGGACGCGCTCCTGCGGCGGGAGGTAGAGCGCGTCACCGGGCTGCACGTCGTACGCCTCGTGGAACTCGTCGAGGTTGCGGACGATCCCGTTGCACCGGAACTCGTTGGGCGAGTGCGGGTCCGTCGCCAGGCGGCGGATCATCTCCTCGTCGCGGCCCTTGGACTGCCACACCTGGGCCCAGCCGAGCAGCACCCGCTGCACACCGGTGAGGCCGTCGACGACGGGTGCGTCCGCGAGCGGCGTCCCCAGCGCGATCCGGTACGCCTTCAGCCCGATGGACAGCCCGCCGAGGTCCCCGATGTTCTCCCCGATCGTCAGGGCACCGTTGACGCGGTGGGAGTCGTCGAGCTGGGCGGGGGAGAAGGCGCCGTACTGCTCGACGAGGGCGGCCGTCCGCTTCTCGAACTCGGTGCGGTCCTCCTCGGTCCACCAGTCCTCCAGGCGGCCGATGCCGTCGTACTTGGAGCCCTGGTCGTCGAAGCCGTGGCCGATCTCGTGGCCGATGACCGCACCGATGCCGCCGTAGTTGACGGCGTCGTCGGCCTCCGGGTCGAAGAACGGCGGCTGGAGGATCGCCGCCGGGAAGACGATCTCGTTCATCCCGGGGTTGTAGTACGCGTTGACGGTCTGCGGCGTCATGAACCACTCGTCGCGGTCGACCGGTCGGCCGATCTTCCGCAGCTCGCGGTCCTGCTCGTAGGCGGAGGAGCGGCGCACGTTGCCGACCAGGTCCGTCGGGTCGACGACGAGGCCCTCGTAGGACCGCCAGCGGTCGGGGTAGCCGATCTTCGGGGTGAACGCCTCGAGCTTCTCCAGCGCCCGCTCCCGGGTCGCGGGGCCCATCCAGTCCAGCTGCGTGATCGACTCGCGGTAGGCGGCGACGAGGTTCGCGACGAGCTCGACCATCCGCGCCTTGTGGCTCGGGGGGAAGTGACGCTCGACGTAGACCTGGCCCACCGCCTCCCCGAGCGCCGCCTCGACGAGCGAGACCCCGCGCTTCCAGCGGTCGCGCAGCCGCTCCGTGCCGGTGAGGACCGTGCCGTAGAAGTCGAAGTTGGCCTGCACGACGGCCTCGGGCAGGTACGGGGCGCGTGCGGAGACGAGGTGGAAGCGGAGCCACGCCTGCCACTGCTCGACGGGTGCCTCCTGCCACAGCCGCGCCAGCCCGGCGGCGAAGTCGGGCTGCCGGACCACGAGGTCCGACATCGTCGCGACGTCCGTCCCGAGCGCGGACACCCAGGCCGACCAGTCGAGGCCGGGTGCCGCCTGCGTCAGCTCGGCGAGCGTCGTCGGGTTGTAGGTGAGGTCCGCGTCCCGGTTCCGCACGACGTCCCAGTGGTGGCCGGCCAGACGCGTCTCCAGGTCCACGACCAGCTCGGCCTGGTGCCGGGCCCGGTCCTCGTCCAGGCCGGTGAGGCCCAGCATGCGCGCGACGTGCGGGAGGTACTGCTCGCGGACCGCGGCGTACGCCTCCTCGCGGTAGTAGGACTCGTCGGGCAGGCCGAGCCCGGACTGGTGCAGGTAGACGACGTAGCGCTCCGGGTCCTTCGCGTCGTTGTCCACCCAGAACGCGACGGCGCCCGCGCCGCCGGTGCGCTGCAGCTGCCCGAGGACGTGCGTGAGGGCGGCCGTGTCCTGCGCCGCGTCGATGGCGGCGAGCTCCTCGGCGATCGGGTCCAGCCCGAGCGACTCGATCCGCTCGGTGTCCATGAAGCTCGCGTAGAGGGCGCCCACCTGCTGCGCAGGTCGCCGACGGCGCCGCGGCGCCGTCGGCGACCTGCGCGCCCAGCTCCTCGATGATCGTCCGGACGCGCTCCTCGGCCTGGTCGTGCAGGGCCCGGAAGGCGCCGTCCATCGCCCGGTCCGCGGGGATCTCGTGGGACTCGAGCCACCGGCCGTTGACGTGCCGGTACAGGTCGTCCTGGGGACGGACGGCCGGGTCGAGCGCGGCCAGGTCGATGCCGCTGCGGCGGGTCTCGGGAGTCGTCATGGCGCCCAGGCTAGGTCAGGTGGCCGACACCGGGTGCCCCGGCGGTGCCCGGCCCCCGGCCGGGACCGCACGGGGGCACCGAGCGGCTGCCCGCGCTGGCAGGATGGCGCCATGCGCATCCACATCGCCGCCGACCACGCCGGGTTCGACCTCAAGCAGGCCCTCGTGGAGCACCTGCGCGACCAGGGCCACGACGTCGTGGACCACGGTGCCCACGAGGACGACCCGCTCGACGACTACCCGCCCATGTGCGTGGCCGCCGGACGCGCGGTCGTGGCGGAGCCGGGAAGCCTCGGCATCGTGCTCGGCGGCTCGGGCAACGGCGAGCAGATCGCCGCCAACAAGGTCGCCGGCGTGCGGGCCGTGCTCGCCTGGAACGAGGACACCGCTCGCCTGGGCCGGGCGCACAACGACGCGAACGTCATCGCGATCGGCGCGCGTCAGCACCCCCGCGCCGAGGCCGTCGCGATGGTCGAGGCGTTCCTGGCCGAGCCGTTCAGCGGCGACGCCCGGCACCAGCGCCGGATCGACCTGCTCGCGGCGCACGAGCGCGGCGAGGACATCACCGGCCGCTGACGGGCCGTCCTCAGAACACCCAGCTGCACCCCGGCCGCACCGGCCAGCCGAACGCTGTGGCGGCCCGTGCCAGCGCCTCCGGACGCTCGGCGGCGACAAGGCCGGCGGTCGCGAGGGAGGCGAGCGAGGAGCCGCCGAGGTAGGCGGCGCCGAGCTCGCGCACGTCCAGCACCAGGTCGGGCGAGCCGTCCGCGGGCGTCACGACGGCGCCGTCGGGCCCGCCCTCCAGCCGCCACCGGCGGGCGTTCGCCGGCACGAGGTCGTCCCTGACCTCCAGGACGACGTCGACCTCCGCGGCGTACCGCCGCGCGGCCAGCGCGGCCGGGACGTCGAGCAGGCGCACCCACACGTTGTCGGCGAGCCGCGGCTCCGCGGCGCGCAGGTCCACGAGCAGGTGCAGCAGCGGGTCGTCCTCGAGCACCCACGCCTCGGTCGTCGCCATGAGGTCCAGGTCCAGGAGCACGCCCCAGAGCGCACGGGCCGCGGCCGCGTCCTCGGTGACGACGTCGCGCACCCGCACCGTGCCGCGGGGGCCCGCCGGCTCCCAGGACGACTTGCGCCGGAAGAGCGCGTACCCGACCGCCCGCCCGTCGCGCTCGGCGACCGCGATCCGCAGCGCCTCGGCGCCGTCCCGGAACGCCGACGGGTCGTCGAGGTACGCGGCCCGCAGCTCCGGCGTCTCCCGGGTGGCCCAGCCGGGACGGTCCACGGCCCCGTGCAGCGCCCGCACGACGTCGTCGTGATGCTCCTGGAGCCGCTCGAGCCGGACCCGCACCGCGTCGGCACCCGGCACCGACCGCAGCGCGGCCCCGCGGGGCACCGTGAGGCGGACGTCGTGCGCGGCCATGCCGTAGCCGAACCGGCCGTAGATCGCGGGCTCGGCCGCGAACAGGGAGGAGACCGCCTCGCCCCGGGCCAGGCTGCGGCGGACGTGGTCGTGGATCATCGCCCGCAGCAGGCCGCGTCGCCGGTGCGCCGGGTGGACCCCCACCCAGGTCAGCCCAGCGACCGGGACACGCGCACCGGGCACCGGGTACTGCGTGAAGGGGTACGACGCGTGCATGGCGACCAGCTCGCCGTCGTCGGTCTCGACGCCGCGCGCCCGTTCCCACGTCAGCGGCGAGGGCAGGGCCGCGAGGACGTCGTCGTCGACGGTCGCCGGGAAGGCCCAGACGTCCAGGGCGATGACGTCCGCGTGCCGGGAGGGGTCGAGGTCGACGGGGCGGTAGCCCGCGGGGAGGTCGGTCATGGCGCCCATGCTCGCGGCCACGGCACCGGTGCGCACGGTCTTTGCCCGACCTGCGCGCCGGCGACGCGCAGGGCCGCTGCGGCGGCGCGCGGCGACGCCCACGTCGGCGACGGTGGGCAGGTGCTGCTCCGGGGTCGCCGGCTCGATACAGTCGCGCACGTGACGACCACCCACCACGCCGGCGGATCGTCCGCCGGCCGTCGGCGGCGCGACGAGCGCGGGGTGCGACGACGACGCGCCCGTCGGCGCGCCGGGGCGGTGCGTCAGGTCCGCTGGGGCCGCCTGACGCGGCGGCACACGATGATGGGCCGGCAGATCGGCGGGACGGTCGGCCTCGTCCTCCTGACCGCCTTCGCCGCCGTCGGCATGGTGCTCTCCCCGGACTGGGTGCCGGCGTCCACGATGCTCTTCATCCTGCTGCTCGGGGTCTTCATGCTCCGCTTCGTCGGTATGGCGCTGCTGTGCGCGACCGTGTTCGGTGCCCTCGCCGTCCTGTCGGGCTCCGGCGTCCGCCCCGTCCCGCCCGGGGTCTTCATGGTCGTGGCGCTGGGTGCCGTGGCCGGCCTCGTCTTCGTCCGGAGCCGCTCCCGCCTCGGGCTCCAGGGGGCGGCGAGCGACCTCATGCTCGTCGACCTGCGCGACCGGCTCGTCGCCCACGGCCGGATCCCCGCGCTGCCGGACGGCTGGCGCGTGGACAGCGTCGTGCGGTCCGCTAACGCCGAGGCGTTCTCGGGCGACTTCGTGGTCGCGGCCCGGTCCCAGCACGGCCAGATGCTGGAGATCGTCCTGGTCGACGTCTCGGGCAAGGGGCAGGAGGCCGGGGTGCGCTCGCTGCTGCTCTCCGGTGCGTTCGGGGGGCTGCTCGGGGCCATGCCCCGGGAGGCGTTCCTGCCGGCCGCCAACAACTACCTGCTGGACCAGAACTGGCCCGAGGGGTTCGCGACCGCGATCCACATCGCCGTCCGGCTGAGCACCGGGGAGTTCTGGGTCTCGACCGCGGGACACCCGCCGGCCGTCCAGCTCCACGCCGGCTCGGGCCGGATCCAGCGGCTGGACACCACGGGCGGACCGGCCCTGGGGGTCGTCGTGGCACCGCTGTTCGCCGTCCACACCGGCGTGCTGCAGCACGGTGACACCGTGATGCTCTACACCGACGGGCTGATCGAGACCCCGGGGGCCGACGTCGAGCTCGGCATCGACCGGCTCATGGGGGCGGCCGAGCGGTTCGTCAGCACGCGCAGCGGCGGCGCGGACGCGGTCCTGGCGGGTGTCCGGGCCGGCGAGGGCGACGACCGCGGCCTCATCCTCATCCACCGCGACTGACGCCGTGGACGAGGAGTACCTCGAGGCCGTGCTCGACCTCGTGGACGCGATCCCTCCCGGTCGGGTGATGACGTACGGCTCGATCGCCGAGGAGGTCCGCGACGCGCTCGGGCGCGGGGGACCGCGCCAGGTCGGCACCGTGCTGTCCCGGGCCGGGTCGGGCGTGCCCTGGTGGCGGGTCGTCAACGCGTCCGGGCTCCCGCCCGCGTTCAAGCGCACGCACGCGCTGGCCGTCCTGCGGTCCGAGGGCTGCCCGCTGAGCGACGACGGCGCCCGCGTGCGGCTGCGCGCCGCCCTGTGGTGGCCGGAGGCCTAGACCGCGCTGCTGCTGCAGGCCAGGCCAGGCCCGGCCCGGGCCGGCCGGACCCGGCCAGGCCCGGCCCGTGCCTCAGCGCAGCCCGCGCCGGGAGCTGATGACCCCGGTGTCGAACCCGGCGAGGTGCAGGCCGCCGTGGAACCGCGCGTGCTCGATCTTGACGCACCGGTCCATGACGACCTCCAGGCCGGCGTCCTCCGCGCGGCGCGCGACCTCCTCGTGCCACGAGCCGAGCTGCAGCCAGAGCGTGCGCGCCCCCACGGCGATCGTCTCGTCCAGGACGGTCGGCAGGTCGTCGTGCCGGCGGAAGACGTCCACGAGGTCGGGCACGACGGGCAGCGCCTCGAGCGACGGGTACACCGGGCGCCCCAGGATCTCCGTGGCGCGCGGGTTGACGAAGTACACGTCGTACGGGGAGGACGACAGCAGGTAGGTCGCCACGAAGTAGCTCGCGCGCGAGGCGTTCGCGGACGCCCCGACGATCGCGATGGACCGGGTGCGGCGCAGCAGCGCCAGGCGCTCGGGAGCGCTCGGACCGACCCACGTGCGGGCGGGGGCGCCGGCCGGCGCGGCGGGCGTGGGCAGGGCGCAGGCCTGGGCGTCGGTGCTCACGCGGTCACCTTCACGGTCTCGGAGCGGGCGTCGTCGTCGGTGGTGTGGGCCTCGCGCGGGCCCACGGCCGCCGTGAGCGCCTGGTCGAGGTCCCACAGGATGTCCTCGACGTCCTCGAGCCCGATGCTGATCCGCACGAGGTCCTCCGGCACGCCGGCGGCCGCGAGCTGCTCGGCGGAGAGCTGCTGGTGCGTCGTGGAGCCCGGGTGGATGACGAGCGTGCGCGCGTCGCCGATGTTCGCCAGGTGGCTCGCGAGCTGGAGCGCCTCGATGAAGCGGCGCCCGGCCTCCCGGCCGGGGACGTCGGGGGTGCCGCGGACGCCGAAGGCGAACACCGACCCCGGGCCGAGCGGCAGGTACTGCCGCGCCCGCTCGTGGTGCGGGTGCGACGGCAGCCCGGCCCAGTTGACGTACCCGATGCGCGGGTCGGCCTCGAGCCACGACGCGACGACGCGCGCGTTGGCGACGTGCTCCTCGATCCGCTGGGGGAGCGTCTCGACGCCCTGCAGCAGGTTGAACGCCGACTGCGGGGCCAGCGACGGGCCGATGTCCCGGAGCTGCTCCGAGCGCAGCTTGGTGAGGAAGCCGTACTCGCCGAAGTTCTCCCACCAGCTCACGCCGCCGTACGAGGGGACGGGCTCGGTCATCTGCGGGAACTTCCCGCTGCCCCAGTCGAACCGCCCGCTCTCGACGACGACGCCGCCGAGGGTGGTCCCGTGCCCGCCGAGGAACTTCGTCACCGAGTGGATGACGATGTCGGCCCCGTGCTCGATCGGGCGGCACAGGTACGGCGTGTTGAGCGTCGCGTCGATGACGAGCGGGACACCGGCGGTGTGGGCCACCTCGGCCAGGCCGGCGATGTCGGTGATCTCGCCCGACGGGTTCGCGATGACCTCGGCGTAGACGACCTTGGTCTCGGGCCGGATCGCCGCCGCGTAGTCCGCGGGGTCGGTGCCGGGGACGAACGTCGTCTCGACGCCGAAACGCCGCAGCGTCACGTCGAGCTGGGTGACGGTGCCGCCGTAGAGCGACGCCGCGGCGACGACGTGGTCGCCGGCACCGACCAGCGCGGCGAACGTGATGAACTCCGCGGCCATGCCCGACGACGTCGCGACCGCGCCGATGCCTCCCTCGAGGGACGCGATCCGCTCCTCCAGGGCCGCGACCGTGGGGTTGCCGATGCGGCTGTAGATGTTGCCGTACTTCTGCAGCGCGAAGAGGTTCGCGGCGTCGTTCGTGTCGTCGAAGACGAAGCTCGTCGTCTGGTAGATCGGGACGGCGCGGGCGCCGGTCGTCGGGTCCGGGACCCCGCCCGCGTGCAGCGCACGGGTGCGGAAGCCCCAGCGGCGGTCGCCGGTGGTCGGTTCGGTCACGGGTTCTCCTTCGACGTGGCCGCAGCGCGGGCGCGCAGGACCGCCTGGATGCGGGTGAGGGACGTCTCGTCCTGCAACGACGTGACGTCGCCCAGGCTTCCCCCGGCGACGAGGTCCGCGAGCAGACGACGCATGATCTTCCCGGACCGCGTCTTGGGCAGGTCCGGGACGACGAGGACGTCGCGCGGCTTGGCGATGGGGCCGATCTCCTTCGCGACGTGCGCACGGAGGGTCTCGGTGAGCGTGTGGGCGTGCGCGGCCCACGCGTCGGCGTCCTCCGGATCGGCGGGGGAGCGGGCCGGGATGACGAACGCCGCGATCGCCTGCCCCGTCGTCGGGTCCGTCACGCCGGCGACGCCGGCCTCGCCCACGGCGGGGTGGGAGACGAGCGCGGACTCGATCTCGATGGTCGACAGGCGGTGGCCCGAGACGTTGATGACGTCGTCGACGCGCCCGAGCAGCCAGATGTCGCCGTCGGCGTCGTAGCGGGCGCCGTCACCGGCGAGGTAGTAGCCGTGCTCGGCGAAGCGGGACCAGTACGCGTCGCGGTAGCGCTCCGGGTCGCCCCAGACGGTCCGGGCCATGCCGGGCCACGTGCGGTCGACGACGAGGAAGCCGCCCGCGCCGTGCGGGACCTCGACGCCGTCCTCGTCGACGACCTTCGCGGAGATGCCCGGCAGCGGCCGGGTCGCGGAGCCGGGCTTGAGCGTCGTCACCCCCGGCAGCGGGGCGATCATCGTGGCGCCCGTCTCGGACTGCCACCAGGTGTCGACGATCGGGAGCTCGCCGCGGCCGAGCTGGTCGCGGAACCACACCCACGCCTCGGGGTTGATGGACTCCCCGACGGTGCCCAGGAGCCGCAGGCTCGACAGGTCGTACGAGTCGGGCACCCCGTCCGGGAACCACGTCATGAGCGTCCGGATGAGGGTCGGCGCGGTGTAGTAGACCGTGACGCCGTACCGCTCGATGATCTCCAGGTGGCGCGCGGTGTGCGGGCTGTTGGGCGTGCCCTCGTAGATCACCTGGGTGAGCCCGTTGCTCAGCGGCCCGTAGATCTCGTAGGTGTGCGCGGTGACCCAGGCGAGGTCGGCGGTGCACCAGTGGACGTCGTCGTCCTTCGCGTCGAACAGGGCCCAGTGCGTCCACGAGGCCTGCGTGAGGTAGCCGCCCGCCGTGTGGACGAGGCCCTTGGGCTTGCCCGTCGTGCCGGAGGTGTAGATGACGAACAGGGGCGTCTCGGCGTCGAACGCCTCCGCCTCGTGGTGGTCGTCGGCGGTGTCGACGACGTCGTGCCACCACACGTCGCGGCCGGGCGTCCACGGCACGTCGGGCGTGGCGTCGCCGGTGCGGCGGACGACGAGGACGTGCTCGAGGTGGTCCAGGCCCGCCGCGGCCTCGTCCGCCGTGGCCTTGGTGGGGACGGCCTTCCCGCGGCGGAACTGGCCGTCGGAGGTGACGAGGACCTTCGCGCGGAGGTCCTCGAGCCGGAACCGCAGGGCGTCGGCGGAGAAGCCGCCGAAGACGAGGGAGTGGATCGCACCGATCCGGGCGATCGCGAGCGTGACGACCACGGTCTCGGCCAGCACGGGCAGGTAGACGACCACCCGGTCGCCCTTGCCCACCCCCAGGGCCACGAGCGCGTTGGCGGCCCGGGCGACCTCCCGCTGCAGGTCCGCGTAGGTGAGGGTGCGCCGGTCTCCGGGCTCGCCCTCCACGTGGAGGGCGACCTTGCCACCGCGTCCGGCGGCGACGTGCCGGTCGACGCAGTTCACGGCGACGTTGAGCCGACCGCCCGCGAACCACTCGGCGCGGGGGACGGTGAGGCCGTGCGGGTCCTGGGGGTCGGGGACCGCCGGCTCCCACGTGTGCGCCGTGCGCCAGGGCTCGGCCCACTCCAGGCGGCGGGCGGCCGCCTCCCAGAAGGCGACGTGGTCCTCGTCGGCCTCGGCGGTCAGGCGCGCGTGGTCGGCCGGTCCGACGTTCCAGCCGCCGTCGGGCGCCGGGTACGTCCGGTCCTCGACGAGGAGGTTGCTGATCGTGCCGGTGCTCATGCCGTCCTCGGGGGGTGGGAGGGGTGCGGGGCGGTCAGAAGCGCCGCAGGAGGCGCTTCTCGACCAGGCCGATGACCGCGTCGGTGCCCTTCCCGAGGACAGCGAGCAGCACGATGGCCAGGAGGATCCGGTCCACCCTGCCGTTGTTGGCGGACTCGGTGAGCAGGTAGCCCAGGCCCATGGACGAGGCGATGAGCTCGGCGGCGACGAGGAAGAGCCACGACTGGGCGAGTGCGAGCCGGAGCCCGGAGACGACCGACGGCGTGGCCGCCGGCAGCTGGACCCGGGTGAGCAGGGACACACCCCGCAGGCCGTAGGCGCGGCCCGCCTCCACGAGGTGCCGGTCCACGTGGCGCAGGGCCGAGGCGACGGTCGTGTAGACGGGGAAGAAGGCGCCGATCGCGATGAGGGTGACCTTGGAGTCCTCGTTGATGCCCATCCAGAGGATGAGCAGCGGGACCCAGGCCAGGGAGGGCACCGCGCGGACGGCGCCCAGGGTGCCGGAGAAGAGCGCGTCCGTGAGCCGCGACAGGCCGACGGCGGCACCGACGACCAGGCCGACCACGGCGCCGAGAGCGAAGCCCAGGAACACCCGCTGCGTCGAGATCGCGACGTGGTCCCACAGCGTGGGTCCGTTCTGCCAGGTGGCGAGCTCGACGGCGGCGGTCCAGACGGACGCGGGGGAGGGAAGCTGGTAGGGGGCGAACTGCCCGGTCACCTCCGTGACGAGGAACCACACGCCCAGGACCGCGAGCGGCACGACGCCGCCGAGGGCCGCGCGCGCCCCCCGGGAGCCCAGGAGGTCCCGCCGCGGCCGCTCGACGGCGGAGACGCCGTGGATCGAGGACGTCGCGTGGGTGGCGGGCTCACCGGTGCCGGTCTGCAGCCGGCCGTAGGTGCTGACCGGTGCGTCGACGGGGGTGGTCCTCGACCCCGTGCTCGCGGGGCTGTCGAGTCGCGTCATGTCCTGTCCTTCCGCCCTCGGTGGGACGCTCGGGGTGCTGCTCGGGAGGTGCGCTGCGGCACGCCGTCGGTGACGTGCCGCGAGAGGGTGCCGGCCCCCGCCCCCCGACGAGGGCCGGCACCGGTCCGTCAGTCCGCGATGGAGGCCGCGTCGGCCTGCGTCACGAACGAGTCCTCGAAGAGGCTGTCCAGCGCCTCGTCGATCTGCTCCTGGCTCGACACGTCGCCGGACTCGACGAAGATCGGGCCGACCACCTCGAGCACGGAGCGCTGCGCCTCGCCCGGCACCGGGTCCAGGTCGATGACCGTGCGCTCGAGGATGACCTTCTCGGCGATCGCCAGGTCGATGCCCGCGACGTCGGCGAGGATCTGCGCCGTCTCCTCGGGGTTCTCCAGCGCCCACGCCCGGGCCTTCTCGTACGCGTCGACGACGACCTGGGCGAGGTCCGGGGACTGCTCGAGGAAGCTCTCCGTGGCGTTGAGGAAGCCGAAGGTGTTGAAGTCGATGTTCCGGTAGACCAGCTTGGACCCGGCGTTGACCTCGGTGTCGGCCATGATCGGGTCCAGGCCCGCCCACGCCTGCACAGAGCCGTTCTCCAGGGCCGTCCGGCCGTCGGCGTGCTGGAGGTTCTGGACCTCCACGTCGCCGAGGGTCAGGCCGTGCTCCTCGAGCGTCTGCAGGAGGAAGAAGTACGGGTCGGTGCCCTTGGTCGCGGCGATCGACGTGCCGGCCAGGTCGTCGGCGGAGTCGATCGGGGAGTCCGCCGGGACGACGATCGCCGACCACTCGGGCTGGGTGTAGACGGCGATCGTCCGGATGGGGGAGCCGTTGGCCCGGGCGAGCAGCGCGGCGGAGCCTGCGGTCGAGCCGACGTCGATCGCCCCGGCGCGCAGCGCCTCGTTGGCCTTGTTCGAGCCGGCCGACTGGACCCACTCGACGGTGACGTCGTCGCCGAGCGTCTCCTCGAGCCAGCCCTGCTCCTTGATGACGAGGCTGAGCGGGTTGTAGGTGGCGAAGTCGACCGTGAGCGTGTCGCTGCTCCAGCCCTCCGCCTCGCTCGTGGCGCCGGGGGCGGGGGCGTC
This sequence comes from Actinotalea ferrariae CF5-4, assembly GCF_000603945.1. Taxonomy (GTDB): domain Bacteria; phylum Actinomycetota; class Actinomycetes; order Actinomycetales; family Cellulomonadaceae; genus Actinotalea; species Actinotalea ferrariae. The sequence goes on from NZ_AXCW01000027.1 coordinate 29,762, forward strand.
CGCCTGGGTGGCCGAGCCCTCACCCGCGACGCAGCCGCTGAGCATCAGGGCCGCGGTCAGGGACGCGGCGGTGACGGACAGTGCGGATCGGATGGTCATGAGTACCTCTCGGGTGGGGGCCGGCGGGCGCCGGCGTGCCGGCAGGTGCCGGCGGGGTCAGGGGCGGGGGGTCTGGGGACGGCTCAGCGAGCCGGGTGGTGGTGCGGGTCGACGCCGAGACCCTCAAGGAGCTCGGCGCGCAGGTGCGCGAGCTCGGCGTCGCCGCGGTCGCGGGGCCGCGAGCCGGGCACCGTGACGACGGAGCGGACCGTGCTGGGCGTGCCCTTCGGCGCGCCCTTCGGCCGGCCGAGGAGCACGACCCGGTCCGCGAGGTAGAGGGCCTCGTCGACGTCGTGGGTGACGAGGAGGACGGTCGCACGCTCCACGGCGTGGACGTCGAGGAGGAGGTCCTGCATGCGCAGGCGGGTCAGGGCGTCCAGCGCGCCGAAGGGCTCGTCGAGGACCAGCACGCCGGGGTTGCGCGCCAGCGCGCGGGCCAGCGAGGTGCGCTGCGCCATGCCGCCGCTGATCTGACGCGGCCGGTAGTGCGTGCACTCACCCAGGCCGACCAGCCCGAGCAGCTCGTGGACCCGCTGCGTGCCCACCGCCCGGTCCGTGCCCCGCGGCAGCCCGACGGCGACGTTCTGGGCGAGCGTGCGCCACGGGAGCAGGCGCGGCTCCTGGAACGCGACCGCGCACCGGGTGTCCACCCCGTCGACCGGCGACCCGTCGATGAGGATCTGGCCGGCGGTGGGGGCGTCGAGACCGCTCACCTGGCGCAGGAGGGTCGACTTCCCGCAGCCGGACGCCCCGATGAGGGCGACGATCTCGCCCGCCTCGATCTCGAGGTCGACGTCGGCGAGGACGGGGGTCGGGCGGCCGGCGCGGTCGCGGGGGGCGAACGTCCGGCCGACGCCGCGGATGCTCACGGGGTGGGCGGGGTGCGAGCGCACGGGGGCAGGGGTGGTGATGGCCATGGCAGGTCCTCGGGGGGTCGTCGGCTCCGTGCTCGTCCGGAGCCGCGCACGCGCAGGCCAGGACGTCGCGCACGGGGGTGCAGGACGGGGCTGGGGTTTCTGCGCTGGCGACCTAGGTCCGCCGTTGGACCGGGACGTGCCGCGGGGTGCTGCCCTCGAGGGGGCGGGGTCGGCTCGTCAGGCGCCAGCGCGTGGCATGCAGCCACACATTCGGGCCATCGGCAGGGCCATCGAGTCGTGAAGACCGTTCATGGCACTGACCTCCTCCCGAGCAGGCGCCTCCGTGCGAGGCGACGTGAGCCGGTCACCCGACCGACGGTGCGACAGTAGGCGCACGGCGGCGACCGTGTAAACATGCGAGACGGGTTCGCCCGGATGGTGAGACAGATTCACCTGGGCCGGTCCCGGACGGACCGAAGGGCCCGTGCCTGCGCACGGGCCCTTCGGTGGGGACGTCGCCGTCCTGAGACGGTGGGCGTCCTCAGATGTAGATCGCGGGGTCGTCCACCATCTCGGCGGCGGGGGCCGTCGTCGGGCGGGTGCGGACGACGGCCGGCACGCCGACGGCGGTCGCCTCGGCCGGCACGTCCCTGATGACCACGGCGTTCGCGCCGATCTGCGCACCGTCGCCGACCCACACCGGGCCGAGGATCTTGGCCCCCGCCCCGACGACCACCCGGTCACCCAGGGTGGGGTGGCGCTTGCCCCGTCGCATGCTCTTCCCGCCGAGCGTCGAGCCGTGGAACAGCACGACGTCGTCGCCCACGACCGCCGTCTCGCCGATGACCACGCCCATGCCGTGGTCGATGAAGAGGCGGCGTCCCAGGTGGGCGCCGGGGTGGATCTCGATGCCGGTCGCCGCCCGGGCGGCCTGCGACAGGAGGCGGGCGGCCAGGCGCAGGCCCGGCCGCTGCCACATCCGGTGCGTCAGCCGGTACACCCACACCGCGTGCACCCCGGGGTAGCCGAGGGCGACCTCGAGCCGCGAGCGCGCCGCGGGGTCGCGGTGCCGGGCGGCGTCCAGGTCCTCGACGAGGTCCTGGAGGAAGAGCCAGACAGGGCGCATGCGATCAGTCCATGAGGTCGGAGTAGAGGATCGACGTCAGGTAGCGCTCACCGAAGCTCGGGACGATGACGACGATGGTCTTGCCGGCGTTCTCGGGCCGCTTGGCGATCTCGACGGCAGCGTGGATGGCGGCTCCGGAGGACAGGCCCACGAGCAGGCCCTCCTTCTGGGCGGTCTCCCGCGCCACGCGCACGGACGTGTCGGCGTCCACGTCGAAGACCTCGTCGTACACCGAGGTGTCCAGGATCTCCGGGACGAAGTTGGCCCCGATGCCCTGGATCTTGTGGGGGCCCGGCTGGCCGCCGTTGAGGATCGGGGACTCGGCCGGCTCGACGGCGACGACCTTGACGTCGGGCTTGCGCTCCTTGAGCACCTGGCCGACGCCCGTGATGGTGCCGCCCGTCCCGATGCCCGCGACGAAGATGTCGACCTGGCCGTCCGTGTCGGCCCAGATCTCCTCGGCCGTGGTGCGGCGGTGGATCGCCGGGTTGGCCTCGTTGGCGAACTGGCGGGCCAGGACGGCCCCCGGGCGCTCCGCGGCGATCTGCTGGGCGCGGGCCACAGCGCCCTTCATGCCCTCGGCGCCGGGCGTGAGGACCAGCTCCGCACCGAACGCCCGCAGCAGGGCCCGGCGCTCCTTCGACATGGTCTCCGGCATGGCCAGGACGACCTGGTAGCCGCGCGCGGCGCCGACCATCGCCAGGGCGATGCCCGTGTTGCCGCTCGTGGCCTCGACGATCGTCCCGCCCGGGGGGAGCTCGCCCGAGGCCTCCGCGGCGTCGACGATGGAGACGCCGATGCGGTCCTTGACCGAGCTGGCCGGGTTGTAGAACTCGAGCTTGGCCAGGACCGTGGCCCCGGCGCCCTCGGTGACGCGGTTGAGCCGGACCAGGGGGGTGTTGCCGATGAGCGCGGTGACGTCGTCGTAGATGCGGGCCATGGTTTTCCTCGTCTCGCTGGGCCCCGGTGGGGCGGGTGGTGGCGGACGCACGTGTGCCGAGCGGTGTCTTCCGCTGCTGCCGGCACAACGGTGCGCGTCGGTCGGGCATTCCGCGGCGTGCGACCGCGGGGGTCGGGGCTCGAGCGCTGGCGCGTCGTGGGGGCGGCGCGGGGCCGCGCGTGCTCCAGCGCTCTAGCGACAGCAGCGGGTCGCACGCGCGGGCGCGGTGCGGCCGATCGTCACCGCGGGCGACGACGGGGCGGGCGCGAGCGGCGTGGTCGTCCTCACGTCGGCCTCCTCCCCGGGGTGCTGCGGTACGGCCCGATGGGCCGCCCCTCCTGGCGAACCTAGCGGATGGTCGCGCCCGATCGCACCGCGGAGGGTGCCGGGCTCACGGCGTGGGGCTCGGGGCCGGGCCGGGGGGCTCGGGCTCGCGGGCCGCCGGGTCGTCGTCGGCCCCGGGGTCGGCGGCAGCGGGGGTCTCGTCCGCACCGGACCCGCGCAGGCGGGGCAGCTCGACGTCCAGGCAGGACATCGCCACCGGGTCCCCTCCGGCCAGCGCCGTGACCCGTGCGGCGGCCTCCGAGAGCCGTGCCTCGGGCAGGTCGCCCGCGCGGACCGCGGCGACGAGCGCGTCCCGCATCGCGCGGGCCTGCGAGCCGTCGGTGACCAGGGCGGCGTCCGCACCGGCGCCGACGGCGAGCACCACCGACTCGGTGAAGTCCCACCTCTGGTGCACGGCACCCATGCCCAGGCTGTCGGTCATCGCCACGCCCTCGAAGCCCATCTCCCGCAGCGCCGCGTAGGCAGCGGGGCTGAGGCTCGCGGGCAGGTGGGGGTCGAGGGCCCGGTACCCGAGGTGGTTGAGCATCACCACGGGGACGCCGTCCTCGACGGCGGCCGCGAACGGCACGAGGTCCGTGCGGAGGAGCTCGCCGAGGGACGCCTCCACGACGTCCCCCTCGGCGTGGGTGTCGGTCGCGGACCGTCCGTGCCCGGGGAAGTGCTTGGCCGTCGGCAGCACCCCGCCGGCGGCGAGGCCGTGCCAGTACGCGCTCGCGTACCGGGTGACCGTGTCGGCGTCGCCACCGAAGGCGCGGTCCCCGATGACGCCGTCCGACGGCCCGTCGTCGAGGTCCGCGACCGGCGCCAGGTCGAGGGTGATCCCCAGCTCGGCGAGCCGTCCGCCCGCCTCCCGGGCGAACTCCTCGACCTCCTGCGGCGTGCGGGTCTCGGCGAGCCGCCGGGGCGACGGCCCGGCGCCGACGACCTGCCGGGCCAGGGCCACACGTCCGGACTCCTCGTCCGTCGCCACGACCAGGGGCCGACCGTGGGCCTCGAGCACCGCCTCCTGCAGACCCGTCACGAGGGCCGTCGTCTGCTCCGCGGTGCGCACGTTCCCCGAGGACAGGAACACCCCTCCGACGCCGAGCCGGACGACCTCGCGGGCGAGCGGCTCGCCGGGCCGGGTGACGTCCGGGAGGCCGACCACCAGGACGGCGGCCGCGCGCTCGGCGAGCGGGGCGGGGACGCAGCCGGGCGCCGTGCCCTGCCCGGGCGCCGTG